>JBEKPK010000015.1:0-34409 GCA_049520795.1 Bryobacteraceae bacterium | reverse complement strand
GCCAACTCACCACTCCCTATGGACAGCAACTTCGGGATCCCTACAAAAGGCAGCCTGAAAACGAGGCGGCCCGGCGATATCTGCCAGAAAATGGAAAGTGGATTCTTTCACGGCTTCCTGTCACCGTAACCCCCAGCTTCCTGTCCCCGTAACCCTGTCCCCGTAACCCATTAACGCCCCGTTAACGCCCCCGTAACCCCCGCTATTGCCTTCAGGGAAATGCGTCTCTTCCCTTTTCCCCTGCACCATCACTCGGAGTACAAGCACCAATAATAGTTCGGGCCCTGCTTGTATCTTGGATTTCGCCCGACGTGCGGCAGGACTTCGACGACATCGTTCGGTCCTTTGCCGTTGGGATAGTCGATAAAATCCACGGCGTTCCCGGTGACGTACACTCGCCGCTGACGTAGGAGAGGAATGGTTCTTTTGAAGACCACTGTGAATACGGTGTACCCCATCCCCGACTCGCCTGCCTTATAAAGTTCGGTCGCAACGGTGGCAGGAAGGCGAGACGGACTCTCTACCACTGAGACAACATCTGAAACAAGGACTTCGTACTTGCCATGGTCCTGATTTGGGTAAACACCCCACAAGGTAATCCACGGAATCTCTGAGACAAGGTAAACACGGTCGAGTGACGTGCCATCCTTCGTCGTAACCAGACACGGGTAATACGCCAACTGTACAATCGGCTCGATGCTCGGCGTAATCGCATCCAACTGGCTTCTCAAATGAGCAGGCAGCTTTGGATACCTCGGTTGTCGTGGCGGAACCACCCCTTCACGATAGCAGGGCGAGGCGGGCGGCGCAGACCAATCTGTCCTGCACTTCCGGCAAACCGGCAGTACCAAATTACCCCGTCGCCGCTAGCGATCCTGCATGACAGTGAAGCCGAAAAAACCCCGCGCCGTTTAGAATTCTGGTGCGGATGATAGGACTTGAACCTACACTCCCTTGCGGGAACTGGAACCTAAATCCAGCGCGTCTGCCAGTTTCGCCACATCCGCATCTTGGGGCTTGGGGCGCCTCACAGAAATTATAGCTTGGAACCGCGTCAAGGTCCGAGGAACGCCGGCTGAAAAGCCGGCCGCAAGCCAAAAGTCTTGGCCCACATGGGACAATGAGGTCAGGCCCTGTATGCGTCTGCTTGGGTCCGTCGCTCTCGCAGTTTTCTGGCTGGCGCTGCCGCTGGGGGCACGGCGCAATCCCGCCGAAGGCTGCGGAACCAATCGCCAGACGCCACAGGAACGGCTGTTTCTGCATCGCCAGGCGGTGCGCGCGCGGGCCGGGTTGCGGCCTCTGGCCACCACTCCCCCGGCGGAGGATGTCGGCGACATCGCCGTTCTCGAAGACGCCGGCGGGGTGGTCACGCGCTTGAACCAGTTCAGCCTCAATGGCCGCACGCTCACCTTTTCACCGGTTGGAAACAACGCGGCGAGTTACCAGTACGCAATTTCGAGCCAGGGCTACGACGCCGCCGCGGCGTCGGCTGGAACGCCGCTCGTGGGTTTGGGCGACGACGATACTCGACTGGCGGCGCTGCCCTTCGGCTTCCCTTTCTTCGGCGCCATCTACAACCAGGTGTGGGTGAACTCCGACGGCAATCTCACCTTCACCACGGGCGATAGCGCCAGTGAGGCTCGCACGGTGGGCCGCATGGTGGCCGGTTCGCCGCGCATTGCACCGCTCTACTCCGATCTCGACCCCTCCAAAACCAGTGGCGGCGTGCGAGTTTTGACCGAGGCCGCGCGGGTGGTGGTGAGCTGGGTGGCCGTGCCCGACTACGCCGAGACGGGGACCGGGGTTGCGGAGACTTTTCAGGTGAGCCTCCATCCCGATGGCGGCATCGAGTTTTCCTATTCCAGCGTCAATATTCCCATCGCCAGCGCCGTGGTGGGCGTCGCGCCCGGAAACCTGCAGGGCGCAACCACGCTGGTGGATTTTCTAACCGATCCCAGCGCCGATTACTACTCCGCCGTGATGGAGGCGTTTTCCAGCGGGACCACCATCGACATTGTGGCGGCGGCCCAGCAGTTCTACCAGACGCACGAAGACGCTTACGACTACCTGGTGTTTTACAACAACCTGGGCGTTTCCGCGAGCGAGACCGGCGGGGTGCTGGCTTATGAGAGCACGGTGCGCAGCAGCGTCGCCGGACTGGGCCTCGAGCAGTTCGACCAGGGAGCGGAATACGGTTCGGCATCGCGCCTTCAATCCATCATGAATATGGGGCCGCTGAACCTGTGGAACACGAATCCTCTGGGCACTGTCCCGGGACGCAACGGAGATACGCCGCTCTCGATTCTGGCGCATGAGGCGGGGCACCTCTTCCTGGCGTTCGCCAGCATCACGGGTGGGGCGGGGTCCAGCGCGCAGCCCATGCTGGGCTTTGCGGGCTCGCATTGGAGCTTCCTGTTCAACTCGGAAGCGTCGTTTCTCGAAGGCGAAAAGATCACTGACCTGGGCGCGGGCATTTCGCCGCGATTCCTCACCGGCGATATTGTGACGCACTATGCGCCGCTCGATCAGTACCTGATGGGCTTCCGTGCGGCGGAGGATGTGGCGGAGACGCTGTTCGTGGTGAACAATCCGTCTCCGAGCTATGCGCCAACCCTGCATCCGGCGAGCCTCGCCAGTTTCGATGGCGACCGGCAGGATATTCCCGTCGACGAACTTGTGCGGACGGTCGGCCGGCGGACGCCGGACTTCACCGTGGCGCAGCGGCGGTTCCGCTTCGCCTTCGTCCTGATTGTGGGACAAGGCGCCACGCCCAGCGCGGCGGACTTGGCGCAGATTGATACCTACCGCCAGCAGTTCGAGCCATATTACGCCACGGCCGCGGACGGCGCCGCCACGGCGGATACGAGCCTGGAGCGCAGCATGAAGCTGTCGCTGTTCCCCTCGGCCGGCGTCGTGGCCGGGCAGAGTGGCTCCGCGACCTTGACTGTGCAGACGGCGCCCGCCGCGGACTTGATTATCCAACTCCAGGCCCCCAACGGCCACGCCGCGTTTCCCGCTTCGGTGACGATCCCGGCGGGCGCCGCCAGCGTGGCGTTTGCGTTCTCCGGCGTATCGACGGGAGTGGAGGATCTGACCGCAGTTCCGGGCGACCCGGCGTACGAGACGGCCGTGGCGCGCGTGCAGGTGACGGGCGGCTTTGGACTGAAGCTGCTGGCCGTCTCGGGAAATAACCAGAATCCGGTGGTAGTGCGGCTGACGGACGTCAACAATTTGCCCTATCCCGGAGCGACGATGGTGGCTACGGCCTCGGCCGGAGGGTCCGTCGCGCCCGCCGAGGCGATTGCCGACGCGCAAGGGCAGGCGGCATTTCAATGGACCCCCGGCGCCGCAACCATCAGCCAGTTGCAGATACAAGTCGAAGGACTGCCGGATGTGAATTTGACGATCGACAGTGCGGCCGGCGAGCACCGGCGTCGTCCGAGGCCCCTCGATAGCGGCTCGCGGAGCATTCCGGCGCAATGAGGCGCGCCGGCGCTAGCGCCGGGCTTCGGTTCCCAGGGGATTGGGGAGACGATGCTGGGCGTAGTAGCCGGGCTGCACGCGTTCCACTATGCGCGCCACGGGGCGCTCCAGCACGCGGAAATACGGCTGCGGGTTGAGGCCGATCCAGAAGGCCCACGCGATGAGCGGCGTGAAGACCGCGATCTCGCGCCAGGAGAGGTCCTTGAGGGTCCGGTTCGGTTCCTTGACCTCGCCCAGCATGGTGCGCTGGAAGAGCCATAACAGGTAAGCCGCGCCCAGCGCGATGCCCACCACCGCCCAGAAGGCCCAGTTCGACGAGACCTGGTAGGCCCCGGCCAGGATCGCGATTTCGCCGATGAATCCGTTCAACGGCGGCATCCCCATGGAACTGAGCGCGGCGATGCCGAACACCACGGTGAAGATGGGCATGATGCGCATCAGGCCGCCGTACTCGGCGATTTCGCGCGTGTGCCGGCGTTCATAGACAATCCCCACGATCAGGAAAAGCATGCCGGTGGAGATGCCATGGTTGATCTGCTGGATGATGGAACCCGAAATACCCGCTGGATTGAGGGCGAACATGCCCAGCGTGCAGAAGCCCAGGTGGCTCACCGAGGAGTAGGCCACCAGCTTCTTCCAATCCTTCTGCATGAGCGAAGCGAGCGCTCCGTATACGATGCCGATGATGGAAAGGATGGCCATTACGTTGACGATGGTGTGGTTGCGGGCGGCATCCGGCAGCAGCGGCAGGGAGAAACGGAGGAAGCCATACGTGCCCATTTTCAGCAGAACGCTGGCCAGGATCACCGACCCGGCCGTGGGGGCCTCGACGTGGGCGTCCGGCAGCCAGGTGTGGAACGGGAACATGGGGACCTTCACCGCGAAGCCCGCGAAGAACGCCCAGAACACCCACCATTGAAGGGTAGGGGAAAGCTGCAGCCGCATGAGGTCGGCGATATCGAAGCTGAGGGTTTGGAACTGGATCGAATGCTGATAGTAGAGGGTCAGAATGCCTAGAAACATGAGCACGCTGCCGATGAGAGTGTAAATCACGAACTTGATGGCGGCGTACGCCTTCCGAGGGCCGCCCCAGATGGCGATGATGAAGTACATGGGCACCAGCACGATTTCCCAGAACACGAAGAAGAGCAGGAAATCGAGAGCCATGAAGACGCCCAGCATGGCGGTCTGGAGCAACAGGAATAAGGCGTAGTATTCCTTCAGCCGGTTGTTGACGGCGTTCCAGCTCGACAGGATGGCGATGAACCCCAGCAGCGTGGTGAGCATGACCAGCAGCAGCCCGAAGCCGTCGATGCCGATGTGGTAGGTGGCCCCGATGGAGGGAATCCACGGCGCTTTTTCCACGAATTGAAAGTCCTTGGCGGAGTCGAAATTGAAGACCAGCGGCAAGGAAACCAGAAAGCCCGCAAAGGAGGCAATGTTGGCCCATAGCTTGATGGCGCGCGGGTTCGACGAGGGAATGAAGAGTAGCGCCAGAAGGCCAACCAGCGGCGTGAACAAGACGATCGAAAGCATATGGTTCGAGCGGCTGCGTGCGAGATTAGTTCCTCATGGTATCACCACGGCGAGGTAGCGAGCATTCGACGGGGATTGAAAGGGCCAACTAGGGCCAGCGGGGGGATGGAGTTTCCAGGGAACTTGCCGGGCTGCGCCGCTCGATGGTATTTGGCCTGGCATCGACGACAGCGGGAGCGCGCCGGATAATTGTAGATGGAAGCGAGGGCGCGATGCGATTGCACTTGAAGGTAATCAACGACGAACTTGCGCGACTGGGCCACACGGCGCGCCTGGAGAAGGGAGCCGGCTGCTTCTATTTCCATTTAGGCGAAGCCGCCGGTTGGGTGGACAGCGCCGTGAGAGTGCGGAAGATCAACAGCCGGACGCTGAAACAGTGGATTGAGGAGTTCCGCAGGCTCAAGGCCCTCAATGAACAGATCCTGCGGACGGTGAAGCCGGGCGCGCCGCAACCGCCGGGCCAGGATTGATTTGTTTTTCAACGCCGGGCGCGCCCGGCCCCTACAGGTGCGCGTTCAGGAAGCGGACAGCGGCTTCGCAGGCCCTCAGCCAGCTTCGATGCAGCAAGAAACCGTGGACTTCGTCGGGAAAGATCAGCTCTTCCACTTCCACCTTCTGTTTGCGCAGGGCGGCGGCCAGCATTACGGTGTTCTTGAACTGAACGTCGGGGTCGTCGTCGCCGTGGATCAGCAACACCGGCGAGCGCCAGGTCTTGACGAAGGCCATGGGCGAGGAATCGAAGGCCAGCGCATAATCGGGCGCGGTGGGCGGGATGTTCAGCTCGACGGCCCAATCGTGGACTCCGTGAAAATCCACGCCGGCGCGATAGATATCCGAGGATCGCGCCAGGGCCATGGCGGTGAGGAACCCGCCGTAGGAACCGCCCCAGGCGCCGATGCGCGCGGGGTCCACTTCGGGGCGCGATTGCAGGTAGAGGCCGGCGGTCTTTACATCGTTATAGTCGCTCGCGCCGGAGGCGCCGTAGTTTAGGGCTTCCCGGAAATCGAGGCCGTAGCCGATGCCGCTTCGGAAGTTCACCGAGAGCACCACATAGCCCGCATTTGCCAGGTACTGATTGAGCGCATAGGCATTCGCGTAGTACTCCATGTAATGCCATCCAAGCAGCATCTGGCGCTGCGGGCCGCCGTGAAAGAAGATTACCGCGGGCGCCGGCCGGGCCGGCTTTCCAGGCGGGAGAAAAAGCTGGCCGTGGATCGCCAGGCCATCGGCGCCCGGAAAGATCACCGGTTGCGGGGCCACCATGCGGTCCAGGGGAAAGTCCGTGGGAATCGCGGCGGCGTCCATGGGACGGTTGGCCGTGCCGGCGTGAACCATGGCGCGCAGAGGAGTCCGGGCATCGGCGCCGAGGAAGGCGATGGCGCCGGCGTCGCCGGCCGGCGCGGGAAAAGACTCGATTCCCGGCCCCGTGGTCAGCGCGGAGGGCGGGCCGCCGGCTACGGCCACGCTCCATAGATGCCGCCGGTCCGGATCGCCCTGATTTGAGGAATAGACAATCTCGCGGCGGTCCGCGGACAGCGCCGCCTGATCGACCTCGAAAGCGCCGGGAGTGAGCAAAATGGGCGGGCCGCCCGCCGCCGGGACGGAATAGAGATGCGTCCAGCCATCGGCTTCCCAGGGGAAGACCAGGCGGCCGCCATCGGCCCATAGCAACTGGTTTGCCGCGGTCACTTCACGGAACACGCTACCGGGGCCGGCGGAGGCGCGCCACATCTCGCGTGCGGCGGCGGTTTCCGCCGAAGCGATGCGAATGGACCACGGCTCACCCTCGCGGTTGGCCTGGCGCGGCTGGCGCAGGCCGCTGCTGGGGACGCGGATAAAGGCGACTTCGCGGCCGCCGGGCGACCATTCCGGGTAGTTGTCGTAGTCCGTGGAAGGGTCCAGGAAGCGCAGCGCGGCGGCGGCCACGTCGTACAGGCCGATGAGGCTGTGGTCGCCGCGCTGGCTGACGAAGGCGAGCCGGGCACCGTCGGGGGACCACACCGGATGCCCGCACTCGCCGCGCACGCGGAAGGCCGGCGCGGCGGCAACCTTTCCTTCGGAAAGGGCCCACCAGATCTGGCCGTCGTGAAGGAAAGCGATGCGGTCGCCGCGAGGCGAAACGGCGGGCGACGATCCCTCGCCGATGCGGCGCGGAGCGGAGCCGTCGAGCGCCACCATCCACACGTCCTCAGAGACGCCCTGGGGGTTCTGTGCGGGGTTGGCCGAGCCGCCGCGCACGTAAACGATGGCGGAAGCGTCCGGCATCCATGTCAACTGCTGGATTTCCTGGCCATCGTCTTGGGAATAGGCGGTCACCGGGCGGCCTTGGTACAAAGGCGGCGCGGCCACCAGGATATTGCGCAGACCGCGCGCGTTCGAGACCCAGGCCACCTTGCCGCCGGCCGGAGCGGCCGTCAGCTCGGAGGGAAAGGCTGCGCCGAGGACCTGCGGCAAGGTGAAGGAGGGCGGCTGCGCATGGGCGCACAGGGCCGCAAAGAGCAGGACCGGCAATCGCATTATCAATCCAACCCATTATAGCCACTATGTGCTTGTAGGCGTTTGGCTTATGTCGACTGGGGTGGCTGGTTGAACCTCGCTAAGCGACCCCTGAGCTGCCGGATTTCCAGGCGTCAACCCACGCCTGGGTCTTAATTCCGAAATCGTTTCGCCTAAGCTGGGCTGCCACAATCTGGTAATTCGAAAGGACAGGTTGGAAAAAGCACCTTGGGCCTGGCGGCCACCATTCCAACCGCTCCCTGACGGTCGCGGCTCGCCAAATCGATAACGAGCCGCGACCGTCAGGGAGCGGTCGGGCGGCGCCTGGCGATGCTGGCCCCTCAGGTTTTTCATGAAATTCCGCGGGCCGAAAGCCCATCCCAACAGGCCACCAACTTCGGAATTCAGGCTAAGTCGCCGCATCAACGGCTCCCGATCGCGCCATCCGCGGGTGCGTGCAGGCCGTCTGCCCCGCGATCCATCGCTCCGGAATGGCAAGCGAGAGTCTTCTGGTTATAATCGGTTACGCAATCCATGGCGACTTCCTTCGTATCCGCGCCCAAGTCCTCGCCGGCTTTCCTCCGGATCGCGGGCCTGGCAGCGGCCAGGGTGGCCCAACGTTGCGACCCCTACGTGCCGCGCATCCTGAAGTCGAGCTGGGCTCTGGCCGCGGTCTGCGCGCTGGCTGTGGCGCTGCGAATGGCGGTGGCGATCGTCTTTCCGGGCTATGAGCACGCCGACGAAATCTACCAGGCGCTGGAACAGGCGCACCGGCTGGCGTTCGGCGTCGGCATCATTCCCTGGGAGTTCCAGGAAGGCGTCCGCTCCTACCTGCTGCCGGGCGCGTTGGCCGGAATTTTTCGCGCGGCCGAAAGCGTTTGGCCGGGTTCGTACCTGCTGGCGGCGCGCCTGGCGCTGAGCCTGCTGTCGCTGGCGACGGTCTGCTGCTCGTGGGGCATACTGCGCCGGTTCGCGGGTCCGCGCGCGGCGCTGATTGGCGCTTTTCTGCCGGCGGTCTGGTTCGAAATGGCGTACTTCGGTCCGAAGGCGCATGCGGAAGTGGTGGCGGGGCACATCCTGCTGCTCGGCGCGTACGCCGTTTTCCCGTATTTCGAGGGATTGCGCCGGAGACGGCTACTGTTCGGCGGATTCCTGCTGGGGCTGGCGTTCTGCCTGCGAATCCAACTGGCGCCGGCAATGGCCGTTCTGGGGCTCGCCATCCTGGCCGTCAACGGATGGCGGCGGGCGCTGTACGTGACATTTGGGGTGGCGCTGGGATTGGCGCTCGCGGGGTTGGTGGACGGCTTGACGCTGGCCTACCCCTTCGCGTCGATCATCGGCTACTTCAGGGTGAACACGCTCGAAGGAATGAGCTCCTATTTCGGGCGGGCTCCGTGGTATTTCTTCATTGCCGGTTACGCACGCATATGGGGGGGCGCGCTGGTACTGTTCCTCTGGTTCGGCGTCGAGGGAGTGCGCAAGGCCCGGCCCCTGCTGCTGCTGTTGGCGATGGCGGCGGCGCTGATTCTGGCGCACTCGGCGATGGCCCACAAAGAGTATCGCTTCGTTTATCCGGCCCTGCCCCTGCTACTGATCCCCATCGCGGCAGGCATCGACCGGGTTATCGAGCGCCTGTACCCAAGCGGCGCGGCGACCCTGGCCGCAACGCTGGCGGGCATCGCCTTGCTGTCGCTGGTGACGGCGGGCGGGAACTTCCGGCCGCACTTCTGGTACAGGTACGGGGAGACCAAAGCCTTTAACATGGTCCGCCTGGCGCCGGACGCTTGCGGTGTGGCCCTGCACATGGAATTGTGGACCGACACGCCGGGTTACACCGGCCTGCATCGCGACATACCGATTTACTACGCCTACCAGGACGCGGATTTCGAGCGGCTCCGCGGCGCCGCTAACTATGCGCTGAGCCGGACCCCGGTGGAGGGCTACGCCAAAGTCCACCTATGGACGCAAGACGAGAAGCCGCTGTACCTTTACCGGCGCGACGGCGGCTGCACCGGCCGCTTCCTGGGAGAGAGGCTGCTGAGCGGGCACAGGCAGTGAAGTTCACATTAGGTTTACGGCGCCTGGGCCTCCTGGCCGGTCACGGCCTGCAACGGGTAGGCCCTTTGGCCCTTGCGGATATCGCCCGCGGCCGAGCGCCGGCGAGCGCGAGTGATAGTATGGAAGCGAATGAAGGGCGCTCTACTGTGTTCGCTGGTTTTTCTGGCTAGTCCGGTGTTCGCGTGCGACTGCCAGTTAGCCTGGCCGGTCTGCAATGAGGTCGCCTACAGCAGCGCCGTTTTTATCGGTACGGTCGAATCCATTTCGCCTGTCTTCTTGAGCGATTGGAGTCTCTCTCGGCGACCGTCGCTCCAACAGCTCAACCAGGCCAATGAGCGCTTCATTTCCGATCGCTCGCCGCAGAACCTGGCCGCATTAAAAGACGTCTTCCGTAAGACTTTCCCTGACTTGCCGGAAGACCAGCGCAGCCGCCTTGACGGGGCCGACTCGCAAGAATCCTTGGTGGATCTCTTTTACGCCGTGCTGGGCCACGATAAGCGCGTCCGATTCCGCGTCAGCACCGTATTCCGCAACGGCGACGACGCTGACGACGATGATAAGGACGCAGGCAACGGTAAGGCTTCCCCCAAAGACGCCAAGAACGATGATGGTGACGCCAAAGACCAGGTCTTCGACGTCTGGACGCCCTCCGGCGATTGCGGTTTCGATTTCCAGGCCGGTGAGACGTATCTGGTCTACGCCGACAGCGACGAAGAGAATCCCATGATGGAAACCGACAAATGCACGCGCACGCGCAGGCTGTCGGACGCCGGCCCTGATCTGGCATACCTCTATTTCTATAAGGAACGGAGGGCTGCGTCGGGGCGTCTGGAAGGCTTCACCACCTTCGATGCGCTCTATCAGGGCAAGCAACCCGATGCCGATAAGATCGACATGCCGGTCCCGGGCCTTACGGTGGAATTGAAGTCTGCGAGCGGGGTGCGCTATACCCGATCCGATCCCGCCGGAAAGTTCCTGTTCGATGGCTTGGAAGCCGGTGACTATCGGCTTTCCGGCTACGCTCCCGGATTTCCCGAGACGGTCGAACTCGTGTCCGGCCCGAAGCGCTTCCACATCGACGCTCAGGGCTGTTCCAGCCAGGTTTTGGTGATTCAGAAAGCGCCATAGGATGGCGCAAGAACCTGATCGGAGCATATTCCAATTCGAGGACCGGTAGCGCTCCTGGAAGGGCTTGAGATGGGCAATCGTCATGTCGGCCACTTCTTTTTTGAGATCGCCCTGCGCGTGGGCGCACAGAGCGGCGAACAAGACGGCCGGCAGCCTGGGTTCAATATACGATGAGCGGGCGCGTGCGCGAGCGGCGAAAGTGGCCGGCGCGGGCGCCCGTCTCCAGGTGCTACAATGTAGCATATGAAGACGGCCTCCATCCGCGACCTCCACATCCGCACATCCGAACTGGTGCGCGAAGCCGCCGCCGGCGCCCCGATTTTGATCGAGCGTCGCGGCGAGCCCGTGGCGGAGCTGCGGCCGATCTCAAAGAAGCGTGCCAGGCCGCGGATGCCCGAGATGGCCGATATCTGGCGGCGCTTTCCGTCCGTAGCCACCGATAGCGGCCGCTTCCTGGAAGAAGACCGCTAAGCATGTACCTCGATTCCGCGTACATCGCCAAGTATTACGTGAACGAACCGGACGCTCCCGCGGTGCGTATGCTCATACGCCGCGCGCCTTACGTGTGTTCGTGCTCCCTGGCATTGCCGGAGGTGACCTGCGTCTTCCAGCGGCACGCGCGGGAGGGAGCGCTCACTCAGGCGCAGGGCCGGGAGTTGATCGATCTGTTCCGAGGCCATGTCGAGAAGGGCGTCTGGAATCTGATACCGATGACCGAGGGGCTGCTGCGGAGAGCCATAATGCTGATCCGGGGACTGCCCCAGGGTGTTCCCTTGCGAGCCTGCGGCGCCATTCACATGGCGGCCGCGCTCGAGGCCGGCGAACCGGAGATATGGACCAACGATCGCCACTTACTGGCAGCGTCGGCGCACTGCGGCATCGCCGGACGCAGCGTCTGAAGGCTGAAGGCAAGCGCCGCGGCGCGGACGCGACGGCGTTCCGAATCCGCCGACTACCTCGGGCGTGATTGCCGGTAACGCGTTTACCAGGCCCGCTCCGGTATAATTGAGGAGTGGAGCTTGGTATGAGCCGTGTTGAGAATATTGAAAGCCAGGTGCAGAGCCTCAGCGGAGAAGAGCTAAAGGCGTTTCGAGATTGGTTCGCGGCCTTCGATGCGGAGGTTTGGGACGCCCAAATCGAGGCAGACTCAAGAGACGGGAAGCTCAGTTCCTTTGCCGAACGGGCGCTTCGCGATCACGAATCGGGCCGCTCCTTGCTTCTGTGACCCACCATGCCGCTCCGGAATATTGGGGTGCTTACCGATCCCTCCCGGCGAATATCCAAACCTTGGCGGATCGAGCTTTCGCGCGATTGAAGGCAGATCCCTACCATCCTTCACTGCACTTCAAGAAGATCGATACCGTCTGGTCCGTGCGGGTCGGCCTTCACCACCGGGCCTTGGGAATTGACATTAAGGGCGGCGTCCTCTGGTTCTGGATTGGCGCCCACGCCGATTACGACCGGATGACCGGATAGGCGGCGGGGTCCGACACTGAGAGTCTCGGAAGGCCCAGCCGCGGAGTATAATTGTCTTGTGCGCGTCAAGACGTCAATCACACTTCCGGCCGACCTCCTCGATCGGGTTGACCGGATGGACTCCAATCGGTCCGCTTTCCTGGAACGGGCCGCACTTGTCTATCTTGCCCGCCTCGAACAGTCCGATCGGGATCGCAGGGACATTGCGATTATCAACCGTCACGCCCGGCGCCTGAACCGCGGAGTTCAAGAGACCCTCGAATACCAGATGCTGCCGTGAAGCGGGGCGAGTTGTATCTCGTAAGAAAGCCTGGATCTCGCGATCCGCGCAAACAGCGCGTGAGAGTGCTGCAACCGAGCCTGGAACGAGGCGACGCGCGTCAGGGGAATGAAACGCCGTATATTTGCCCCAGCCTTGACTCCGTGCCGCCTGCCGCCACAAAGTCAACCGCTTGAGCGGCCCACGGCGTATCAGGAAAGGTAGAACTTGAGAGGCATCCCCCCTCGCCTTTCCTTCGCTAGTGGTGTTATACTCTCTCGCGTGCTGAGCGAAAAGCGTGCTGGTTGTTGCAGTGAAACCAAGGACATCATTGTAACGCTGGAGCGGATGCTTCAACAGCAGCGGCATCCGTTGTTCAAGTCGTTGTGTTGGCTCTGGGAGGAGGCGCGCACATTGCCGGGCGCGTGGCTATTTCCAGCCGAAGAGAACGGAGTGAGTGGGTTTGCCGGACTTGCACCTATTCTTGTAATTGGCGAGCAACCCTCACTTAGCCCGTGGCCGCCGGGGGACAAGGGCCGACGGTGTCTGTATGACGCGCTTCTCGCGTGTGGGGCGGGGCAAGCTCACCTGACGGACATCGTCAAGAGCCGTGGTGGGAAAGGTGAGTGCACACATTGGACACAGTGGCCGCGCGAGCAACTCCAGCCCCACATCAATCTCCTGCGTCGAGAGCTGGATGAACTGGACCCAGACAGAAACGCGAAGTTGATCCTGCTCGGAGACGATGCTCGGGGCCTATTTTCGCGACATTTTCCGAAGCATGCTGCGTCAGCAAGGGTGGTTCCGCATTTCGGAGCTCTCCGATGGGTCCGGCTGGAAAACAGGGGGGCGTGGTATACATCCTTCCGCGAAAAGCTGTCGACAGCCCTGAATTCTTGACTGCTCTCAGTGTTTCGTTTGTAGCTGCTGACGGAGTTAAATGTCAAATGGAGGAGGAGGAAAGAACGTTCGAAATTACAGGAATGACTAAAGCGGAGAGGGATGACTTACTAAGGAGGTTCATGTCAGCGGAAGTTGAACACGTGGGCTCCGGCGTGTTCAGTGTGTCCGTACCTATTTCTGATGTTGCCGACCTTTTGGATTGGGCCGAAGGTAACAATCTAGACATCGAATGCTGTTAGATCCTGGCAACGGTCCGCGCGGAGAACTGATTGCCATCGTGAGGTAAGGATAGTGGCGTTGCCGGAAACCAGCCTCGGCCCTTCCGCGAAACACCCCTCGCCTTAACGCCTCGCCGACGGCAAGACCGTCGGCGTTACGTGTACAGCCCCATGCGCTCCTTCACCAGGCGCACGGTGGCGTTGGCCGTGGGCGCCACGCGCGCGGCGCCATCCGCCAGCACGCCGGCCAGGTAGCCGGGCTCGCCGACGATTCGCCGATAGCGTTCCTGAAACGGCTCCAAATGGGAGATCGCCATCTCGGCCACTTCTTTCTTGAGATCGCCGTAACGCATGCCGGTGAAACGGCTTCTCATCTCCTCGTCGCCGGTCTCGCTGAACGCCTGGTAGATGGAGAGCAAGTTGCGAACGCCCGGGCCGGCGGTTTCAAAATCCACCGCCGGGTTGGAATCGGTGGTGGCGCGCATGATGGTCTTGCGGATCTTGGCGGGCGGATCGAGCAGCGCCACCGCGTGATTGGCGGCGGTTTCGGATTTGCTCATCTTCTGCGTCGGATCGTCGAGGCCCATGATGCGCGCGCCCACGGCGGGCAGGCTGGTTCCAGGCATCACGAACGTCTCGCCGTAGAGGGAATTGAAGCGCTGCGCGACATCCCGAGTCAGCTCGAGGTGCTGCGCCTGGTCTTCCCCCACGGGAACGATGCCGGCCTGGTACAGCAGGATATCGGCCGCCATCAGCACGGGGTATTGCAACAGCCCGCTGCCGATGGATTCCTGTTTGGCGGCCTTGGCCTTGTACTGCGTCATGCGCTCCAGCCAGCCGATGGGCGTCACACAGGTGAGCATCCACGCCAGCTCGGCGTGGGCGGGCACTTGCGACTGCACCATGATGGCGCAGACCTGCGGGTCGATTCCCGCCGCGAGGTACAGCGCGGTCGTTTCGAGTATCTTGGCGCGCAGCTCGGCGGGGTCCTGGTAGAGGGTGACGGCGTGCAGGTCGACAATGCAGAAGATGCACTCGTAATCGTTCTGAATGCGCACCCAGTTCTTGAGCGCGCCCAGGAAATTGCCGATGTGCAAATTGCCGGTAGGCTGCATGCCGGAGAAGACTCGTGTTTTCATGGTTAATGACGGGGGTGAACTCTTATCGTAAGCAATTTTGAAGTAACCGTGGAAAAGCTGGTCTACGGCGGCGATGCGCTGGGGCGCGTGGACGGCCGCGTGGTGCTGGCGCCGTTCGCGCTGCCGGGCGAGCGCATTCGCGTGCGGGCGGAACAGGAGAAACCGGGGCTGATCCGCGCCAGCACGCTCGAAACGCTGGAGCCGGCGCCGCAGCGCGTGGCGGCGGCGTGTCCCCATTTCACGCATTGCGGCGGCTGCCATTATCAGCACGCCTCGTACGAGTACCAGATAACGGCCAAGCTCGGCATTCTGGCGGAGGAGCTGCGCCGGGTGGGGAAAGTGGAGCCGCCCGCGGAGATCGCCGCCGCGGCGGGGGAGCCTTGGGGTTACCGCAACCGCGTCCAGTTGCACATCGAAGACGGGCGCCTCGGCTACCGCCAGATGCGCTCGCACGAGCTGTGCGCCATTGGGCGATGCCCCATTGCATCGCCCAAAATCAACGAGGCCATCGGCGCGCTGGCCGGGATGCTGCGCGATGGCCGCTGGCCGCGCTTCGTTCGGTCGCTCGAAATCTTCACCGACGAGCGGCAGGTGCAGTTGAACGTGCTCGATGCCGACCAGCCGGTGGCGCGCCGCTTCTTCGCATGGTGCGGCGAGATCATACCGGGGCTGGTACAGGGGTCGCTCGATTACCAGGAGCGTTTCCGGGTAAGCCGCGGCTCCTTCTTCCAGGTCAACCGGTTTCTGGCCGACCGCCTGGTGGAGACCGCACTCGATGGCGTGGAAGGGAACACGGCGCTCGATCTCTACGCCGGCGTGGGCCCGTTTTCGCTCGCCCTGGCGCGGCGGTTTGGCGCGGTCACGGCGGTGGAATCGGGCTCCGCCGCGGCGCGCGACCTGGAGTTCAACGCCGCGCGTGCGGGGATGGTTAACGTACAGGTGGAGCGGCGCAGCGTGGAAGCCTGCCTCGAAGCGCTCGAACAGACGCCCGATTTCGTGTTGGCGGACCCGCCGCGGGCGGGCTTGGGCAAGGCCGCCGTGAAGCGCCTGGCCGAGCTGCGTCCGCCGCGCCTCACGCTGGTGGCCTGCGACCCGGCCACCATGGCCCGCGATGTGGCGGGCCTGCTGGCCGCCGGCTACCGCATCGGGAAAATGACCCTGGTGGACCTGTTCCCCCAGACCTACCATCTGGAAACGGTGGTGGAGTTGCGGTTGTAGCGTCGGTTCGAAGAACGCCGGCCAGAAGGCCGGCGGCAAGCCGAAAGGCTTGGCCCCACGGTGGAGGTTTCGATATGACTGTGGCTATCGCTATGCTCCGTGGCGTCAATGTTGGCGGGCATCGCAAGATCGGCATGGAGGCGCTGCGTAAGTTATGTGCGTCTCTCGGTTTGCGCAACGCGCAAACCTATATCCAGAGCGGCAACGTGGTGTTCGCAACGGAAGAACGGGACCTGGACCTGGTGGGCGGGCGCATCGGGACCGCGATCGAGCGCGCGTTTGGCTTTCGGCCCGAGATCGTGCTTCGCACCTCGCGCGAGTTGAGAGACGTGGTTGCCGGGAATCCGTTCGCAGCGCGTCCCGGTCTCCATCCGGGCAAGCTCCTGGTCATGTTCCTGGCCGGCGATCCGGGTGCGGAAGCGCGCCGCAAGATCTTGGAAATCAAGTCCGTTCCCGAGGAGTTGCGGGCCGACGACCGGCAACTCTACATCTATTATCCCAACGGCGTCGGGCGCGCGAAACTATCGATGGCGCTCGTCGAGAAAACGCTCAAGACGCCAGCCACGGGCAGAAACTGGAATACCGTCGAGAGGCTGCTCGCCATGGCGGAAGCAATGGAGACGTCCTCCCGGTCGTAGGGGCCGGGCATGCCAGCCCCGGAACGGCGATCAGACTTCCTTCTCTTTGCCCCACACCGCCAGGATGTTGCCCTCCGTGTCGGCGAAATGGAAGCGGCGCCCGCCGGGGAACGAAAAGATCTCGCGCGTGATCCGCCCGCCCGCCGCCGTCACCTTGGCTTGAATGCCTTCGAGGTCCACGGCGTAAAGAACCACCAGCGGGCCGGCCGTGGTTACCTCAGCTTCGGTAGTGAACCCGCCGGCCAGCCGGCCGTCGAAGAAACTGGTGTAGGCGGGGCCATAGTCCTCGAATTTCCACCCGAAGACCTGGGAGTAGAACGTCTTCACTCGCGTGGCGTTAGTACAGGGCAGCTCAATGTAGTCGATGCAGCAGTCGGCGGAAGCTCGCATAGGGAAAGTGTACCATCGGCCGCGGTTAGGCCAGGGCCACCAGTTCCTCGGAGCACGCGGACTTCAGGTAGGCATTGGGATCGTGATAGAGCGCTCCCTCGGGAAGCCACTCCATCAGCCCTCCCAGATCCCGGCGCACGATGTTCTTGTAGAACTGGGGAAGCACGCTCGTTTCCTGTTCGAAATAGGGCGGAAACTGCGCGTCATTGTCCAGGCGGTCGCGAATTTCCCGGTAGTACCGGGCTCTTCCGAAACCCTCGGTGGAAACCGCGCGCACCAGGTTCATCCAGCGCGCGGTCACTCCTTCGGTAGCCAGGAAGCGGCGGAAAATGGTGCGCGTGGAGAAGGAATAGCGGGTCAGGTCGAGAATCCGGTCGTAGAGGGCGCGCCAGGAATAGTTGGCCGGCCTGACGTTCATGGCGCCGTTGTTGTTGAGGAAGTGGAAGGGGAAGGGCAGCACGCGGCCGGACCGCTGGTAATCGAGATTGAGCGGCGCGGCCCGGCCGAATGCGGAGAGCAGCGAATAGGCCGGAAAGGCCCCCGGGGCCATGTCAAGGAATCGCTTGGTGAGCTCAAACGGCTCGGGGCCGTGGTCGGTATCGAGTCCCAGCACGAAGTTGGTTTGGATGTAGGGTATGTAGCGCAGGATCAGATTGACGTGTTCGGACACCTGGCGAACCTTGGCCATTCCGACCAGCGCGCCGGTCTTCGATTTGTCTCCCAGAGCGAACCAGGATTCGATGCCGGGCAGGACGCCTTGGAATGAATTGCGTTTGAGCCGCTTGAGGTGCGCTTCGGAAAGCAGGGAGAGACTGCTTTCGGCCACGAAGTCGATGCTGCCGGGAGGAACGGCCTCCTCGATCATGTCCAGGGACGCGTCGAAGCGGACTCCGAAATTCGGATCGTGCCAGGCCACTAGCGGCCGTTTGAACCTGGTCAGCAGGAAGCGGAGATCGTCGCGGAGCGCCTCAAAATCCATGGACCGGTAGGGCACGGCGGCGTCGATGCAAAAGGAGCAAGTGTACGGGCACCCCAGGCTGCTGAGCATGGGAACCATCTTGAGGAGCGGCGCTTTCCGGAGCGTAGGGTCGATAAACCGCCAACGCTCGCGAACCCCGGGGAGGTTTCTGGGCTGCTCGGAAGCCGTGAGGCGCACCCCCTCGGGCCGGTGTTGCGAGCAATCCCGCAAAACGTCGCGCAGCGTGCTCTTATTTGTGAAGCCCAGTACATAATCGAAGTAACGCGCGGCGTCTTCCGGGTAACAACGGGCGTGCGGCCCCCCGATGACGGTGATCGCGCCTCTCCCGCGAAACAGGTTGCTGAGGGCGTAGGCGGTGTGCGCGGCCTCCGTGAACGCGCCGATGAAGACCACGTCGACGTCATCCGGCAACTCCGTCAGCAGATCTTCAAAGCCGGTGTAACAGACAAAGGTAACCTCATGTCCCTCCTCCCGGCACCACACCCCAATGACCTGGGGCATGATACTGGCCAGGCTGGCGTTCATTATGCGTGCATACAAAGCCCGGGTGGGACCTGTGGAGACGATGTCGATAATACCTATGCGCAGCTTTTGCACGAACCCTCCATAGCGGCGGATTAAGCTTTCCGCCCGGCGCCTCACGACGTATCCCCCCGTCGTGGCGCGCTTGCCGCGGTGGCGTCAGGGGCCTAAACCCGCCTGCCGTCGACTGCCAGCGGCTGCTAGTCAGGTTTGCGAATTGGACCCAGTATACACCCGAAACCGCGGGTGTCCCCGGGGCGCTTGCCAAGCCCTTGTTTGAAATGTCACATGTCCTAACACATTGGAAATGTCCCTTTTGGTGGCCGCGCTCGAATCGGATACGCGCGTCGGATGTTATACTCGTCGCCATAGTCCGTACACGAGTCATAGGAGCGATTCCGATGGAACAGTCTTCACGCCGCGATTTCTTGGCAGCCGGGCTGGCGTTGCCCGCGGCCGGAATAGGAGCGCCGCAGGCGCCCGCGAAAGAGGTGAAACTCACCTGGCGTACGCTGGGTAAAACGGGGCTTAAAGTGACGTCCCTCTCCTTCGGTTGCATGACCACCTCGGACGCCAGCGTGATTGAGCGCGCGGCGGACATGGGCATCGTCCATTTCGATACCGCGCGCGCCTATCAAAACGGCAACAACGAGCGCATGGTGGGAGCGGCGCTGAAGAGCCGGCGCAAGCAGGTGATCCTCTCCACCAAGACTCGGGCCGTGACCAAACAGGAGGCCCTCAACGACCTGGATACCAGCCTGAAGGAGCTGGGCACGGATTACCTGGACATCTGGTATCTCCACCAGCGCAACGATCCGGCCGATGTGAAGGACGAACTCCTGGAGGTGCAGCGCGCCGCCAAGCAGGCCGGGAAAATCCGCTTCGCCGGCGTGAGCACGCACTTCAACATGGACCAGATGCTGCCCTTCCTGGTCAAGCGGGGGCAGACGGACGTGGCTCTGACCACCTACAACTTCGCCATGCGGAGCGTGGCGGAGGCCAACAATGCCAAGCAGGACGCTCCCAGGTCGGACATGACCGCGGCCATCCGGGCCGCCCGGAAATCCGGCATGGGAATCGTGGCCATGAAGGCGCTGGCCGGGGGAACCAGCCGCGTCGCGCGAGGCGACCGCGTGTATGGGGCCGATCCGCAAGCCCTCGCCAAACAACTCAGCCAGCCAGGCGCGCCGGTGGCCGCCATCAAGTGGGTGCTGCGCAACGAATCGGTGGACACGGCTATCGTCTGCATGGCCAACCAGGAGGAGCTCGACGAGAACATCCAGGCCATGGCGCAGACCTACACGGATAAGGACGACAAGCTTCTGAACGCGCAGCTTGCCTATATCGGCCCCACGTATTGCCGCATGTGCGGCGCCTGCAAGGGGGTTTGCGATAAAGGGGTCCCGGTTTCCGACATGTTGCGTTTTGCGTCCTATGCGGATGGTTACGGCCAGTTCGCCATGGCGCGGGAGCGGTTTCTGGAGTTGCCGGCGAGCGTGCGCGCGGTGCGCTGCCGCGATTGCGCCTCCTGCTCGGTGGATTGCCCGCACGGCGTCGAGGTGCGCGAGCGCGTGGGACAGGCGCAGGAGTGGTTCGCCGTGGGATGAGGCTCCAGCCTTGTCAATCCGAGCGAAGCTCGGAAGGGCGACGCCTCGTCGCTACCAGGGCGCCGGGTAGGCCCTCAGCCAAATGTCCGAGCTTCGCTCGGATTGACAAGGCTGGAGCCTTATCCCACGGATCGACAAGGCCGGAGCCTTATCCCACTCGGGTGTGTAACAATCGGCTCTGGTTATGAACTCCTGGAACGCTACCGGTTTGCATGAGAGCCTGGAGACCCGCCACCAGCCCCGCGGCTCGACGGACCGGGGATTCGGCCTCGTGATGGCGGCGTTTTTCGCGGTGGTGGCGCTGCTGCCGCTGCGCGCCGGGCATCCCGCGCGGGTGTGGGCGCTGGGCACGGCGGCGGCCCTGCTGGCTGTGGCGCTGGCGCGGCCTTCGCTGCTCCACGTTCCGAACCTGCTGTGGCGGCGCCTGGGGTTGCTGCTGGGCAAGATCGTCAATCCCATCGTTCTTGGGCTGATGTTCTTCCTGGTTTTTGCGCCCGCCGCGTTGTGCCTGCGCCTGGCGGGCAAGGACCCGCTGCGGCTGAAGAAGCCGATAGACGGCAAGAGTTATTGGATCCCCAGAGACCCGCCGGGGCCCGATCCGGAATCCATGCGGTTGCAGTTCTGAGGCCCGAGGAAGCCATGCGAATCCTGGGCATCTCCGCCTTCTACCACGACAGCGCCGCCGCCCTGGTGCGGGATGGAGAGATTGTCGCGGCCGCCCAGGAGGAGCGCTTCACGCGCAAGAAGCACGACGCGCGCTTTCCCGAGCACGCCGTGGAATATTGCCTGGCCGCGGACGGCGTGGGCCTCAAAGACGTGGAGTACGTGGTTTTCTACGATAAGCCGTTCCTCAAATTCGAGCGGCTGCTGGAGACTTACCTGGCGTTTGCGCCGGCGGGCTTCGCGTCTTTTCGCATGGCCCTGCCGTTGTGGCTGCGCGAAAAGCTGTTTCAGAAAAACCTGCTGCGCGACTGCCTGCGCCGTTTCGACGCGCGCTTCGACGCCGAGACGCGGCTGCTGTTCACCGAGCATCACCTGAGCCACGCTGCCAGCGCGTTTTTTCCTTCGCCGTTCGAGGAAGCGCTGGTGCTCACCATGGACGGCGTGGGCGAATGGGCCACCACTTCGGTGGGCCTGGGAAGCGGCAACCGGCTGAGCATAGTGAAGGAGATCCACTTTCCGCATTCGCTGGGCCTGCTGTACTCGGCGCTCACCTATTACACGGGTTTCAAGGTGAACTCCGGCGAGTACAAGGTGATGGGCCTGGCGCCCTATGGCGAGCCGCGATACGCGGGGACGATGCTGGATTACCTGGTGGATCTGCGGGAAGACGGGTCGTTCCGGCTGAACATGGAGTACTTCAACTACGCGGTCGGCCTGAGCATGACCAACGGGCGCTTCGACAGCCTGTTCGGAGGGCCGCCGCGGAAGCCCGGCGAGCCGCTCACGGCGCGGCACATGGACCTGGCGGCGTCGGTGCAGGCGGTGCTGGAAGAGGCCGTGCTGCGGATGACCCGCGGGCTGGGGAGGGAGACCGGCGCGCGCAACCTGTGCCTGGCGGGCGGCGTGGCGTTGAACTGCGTGGCCAACGGAAAGGTGCTTCGGGACGGCGTCTTCCGGGACCTGTGGATTCAGCCCGCGGCGGGCGACGCCGGAGGCGCGCTGGGCGCCGCGCTGGCGGCCTGGTACCTGTTCCGAGGCAACCCGCGCGCGGTGGGCGCCGCCGATGCTATGCGCGGCTCCTACCTGGGGCCGGAATTTGCCCAAGCCGATGTCGAAGACCGGCTCCGCCAGGCGGGGGCGAAGTTCGAGGTCAAGAGCGAGGCGGAATTGCTCGGCGCCTGCGTGGCGGCGCTCGAACGCGAGCAGGCCCTGGGATGGTTCCAGGGGCGCATGGAGTTCGGACCCCGGGCGCTGGGGGCGCGCTCGATCCTGGCCGATCCGAGGTCGCCGCGGATGCAATCCACCTTGAACCTGAAGGTGAAGAAGCGCGAATCCTTCCGGCCGTTTGCGCCTTCCGTGCTGCGGGAGCGCGTCTCCGACTACTTCGAAATGGACCGCCCCAGCCCCTACATGCTACTGGTGGCGGATGTAGTGCGGCGCCGGCGGATCGCCCTGAGCGAAGAACAGAAAGCGCTCTTCGGCATCGACAAGCTCAACGTGGCGCGCAGCGATATCCCCGCCGTAACGCACGTGGACTATTCGGCCCGCGTGCAAACCGTGCACGCGGAAACCAATCCGCGATACCACGCGCTGTTGCGGGCGTGGGAAGCCCGGACCGGATGCGCGGTGCTGGTGAACACCAGTTTCAACGTGCGCGGAGAGCCGATAGTCTGCACGCCCGAGGATGCGTACCGCTGTTTCATGGGTACGGGCATGGACGCGCTGGCGGTGGGAAACTGCTTCCTGCGAAAAGAGGCGCAGGGGGACTATGCAGTGGGATAAGGCTCCAGCCTTGTCGATCCGAGCGAAGCTCGGACGGGTTCCCCGGGCCGAAAATCTGGTTGGGCCGCAGTCAACCGGCGTGGAATGAGATTCCGGCCCAGCCCGCTCGCGCGTCCGAGCTTCGCTCGGATCGACAAGGCGGGAGCCTTATACTGAATTACGAAGTTGACTTCGGATTAGCTGGGGGCTAAAGCCCTCTGGGCGTCCCCGTTTGCGTCCCCGTTTGCGGCACGGCTGAAGCCGTGCCCTGATACAATGCGCCCAACTTCGGGATTCAAGCTTATCCCACTTACGCGGGCGGATTCTCGTCGGGCTTATTCCAATGCGTGAGACCGGCGGCCAGGGCCAGTTGGGTGAGGCCGGCGACGTTGTTGACGCCCAGTTTTTTCATCATGGTCTTGCGATAGCTGCGCACGGTCTGCAATCCGAGGTCGAGCAGGACGGCGATATCTTTGCTGGTCTTGCCTTGGGCCACCAGGCGCAGCACCTGCAACTCGCGGGGCGAGAGCGCCTCGATGGGACTTCGCTCGTGGGTATCGAGATCGCCGCGCTGGATACGCGTCAGCAGCCGGTCGGAAACCTGGGAGCTGAGGTATGAGCCGCCCTGGGCCACGATGCGCAAAGCATCGAGCAACTCGGCCGAGGAGCCCTTCTTCAGCACGAAAGCCCGAGCCCCGGAGCGGATGGCGCTCACCACCGAATTCTCGTCGTCGTACATGGAGAGGATAACCACTTTGACGGCGGGGCAGTGGCGCAACAGCTCGGTGGTGGCCTCGATGCCGTTCATACCAGGCAGGCCGATATCCATGAGCACGATATCGGGCGCGGTCCTCCGGCAGAGCGCCACTGCGTCGGGGCCGCTTTCGGCCTCGCCAACCACGCGGAACTCCGCGCCGCGCTCGAGGATGGTCCTCACGCCATCGCGCACCAGCTTGTGATCGTCCACAAGCACGATATTGAATGGCATACTATTCGGCTCCCGGCCCCGCGGCATGCACCACGGAGCCCGTTTCCCGGTTGCTGCGAATGGAAAAATCGAGACCGGCCTGCGCCGCGTAGTGCTCCATGCTGAGAATTCCCAGGCCTCGGCGCCCGCCCAGCACGTCCGCCGGATCGAATCCTCTCCCATTATCCCGAACTTCCAGGGACAATCCGGCCTTTGTGGACTTTACCGCGATTTCGATGACCGAGCAAGCGGAATGTTGCACGGCGTTCTCCACGGCTTCCTGGGCAATTTGATACAAGGAGGAAGCCACCTTGGGATCGAGCTTGAGGGAGGGGTCGACGTTGACCCGCACGGCGCCGGAAAATCGGCCGCGGACGCGCGTGGTCAGCCGGTCCAGAGCGCTGCGCAGCCCGGCGCGCTCCACGGCTGCTGGGTTCAGCTCGTAGCTATACTCCCGCACTTCCTGCATCATGACTTCGAGCAGCTTCTGGATATCGCTCACGCGGGAGGCCGTGTCGGGCGAAAGGCATTCCATATCCATGCGCACCAAATCCAGTTGCAGCCCCACGGCGGTGAGATTCTGGCCCACCTTATCGTGCAGGAACTTGGCCACCATTTGGCGCTCGAACTCCTGCGCCCCGAGGGCGCTCAGCACCCTGGAGCGGAGATCCTGCCCGGCGGCCCTCCAGGCGGAAATCTCCTTGACCGACGCGCCCGCGCGAGGAGGCTGGCCGGGAAGCCCGATGGGGAACACGCCGATGTACCAGGATTCCTCGCCACGACGCTCCAGCAGCATCAGCGTCTCCCCGGCGGCGGCGCGGGCGAAGCGGTCCCGCCAGATGTCCGCGATTTGCGGTTCGAGCGCCTCCTCGGCGGTGCGCCCAACCAGGGCCGCAACGGGTTTTCCGAGGAGGGGGCGCGGGTCGCCATAGAAATGCTCGAAGCGTCCCCCGGCATCCACCACCCAATGGCAGAAGGGGCTTTGGCGGAGGAAGGCATCGGCCAGGGCGCCCGTTTCGGACATCGGATTATCGCTTGCGCGCAACCGCCTTGCGCGCCGCGGCGGCCACGTGGGAGGCCGTCAGGCCGTATTTCTCCAGCAGTTCGGCGGGCTGGCCGGATTCGGCGTAGGTATCTCGAATCCCCACGAATTCCATGGGGCAAGGAACAGTTTCGGCCACCACCTGCGCCACGCGCACGCCCAGGCCGCCATCCACCAGGTGCTCTTCGGCCACCACGATGGCGCCGGTCTCGGCGGCGGCGCTGCGGATGGCTTCCCGGTCAATCGGCTTGACCGTATGCATGTCGATGACGCGCACGGAAACGCCCTCGGCTTCCAATGTTTCAGCGGCGCGAATGCCTTCGGCCACCATAAGACCGTTGGCGATGATGGCGACGGCGGAGCCGGAAAGCAGCTCGATGGCTTGGCCGATTTCGAACTTCCGGCCGCTTTCGTAAATCACCGGAACCTTGGGACGTCCGGTGCGGATAAACACGGGTCCGACGTGCGCCGCGGCGGCGCGCACCAGCGCCTTGGTGGAAACCTCATCCGCCGGCGCCAGGACCACGAAGCCGGGCAGGGAACAGGCCAGCGCGGTTTCCTCCACGCTCATCTGGGAGGGCCCGTCTTCGCCGATAGAGATGCCGCTGTGAGTGCCCACCACCTTGAGGTTCACATTTGGGTAGGCCGCGCCCACGCGAAGCTGCTCGAAACCCTTGTTCATCACGAAGGCCGAGAAGCTCGACACGAAGGGGATCTTGCCCGCGTAAGCCAGGCCCGCGCCGATGCCCACCATGTTGGATTCGGCGATGCCGCAGGAGATGAAGCGGTCCGGAAACTCCTTGGCGAAATACGTCGTCATGGTGGAATGCGAGAGGTCCGCGTCGCATACCACGATGTCGCGGTTCTCGCGGCCCAGTTCCACCAGCGCCCTGCCGAATGCTTCGCGGGTGGCCGCTCCGAGCTTGAGTTCGAACCTGGTTTGCACCGCCATCAGCTTAGCTCCTGTAAGGCCAGCTCAACTTCGGCCGGCGTGGGAGCCGTACCGTGGAACTTGGGGTTATTTTCCATGAAGGAAACGCCTTTCCCTTTGACCGTGTGGGCCACCATGCAGGAAGGCTTGCCTTTCACCGACTCGGCCTCCGCGAACGCTCTCCGCAGGGCGGAGATATCGTGGCCGTCGATTTCCATGGTATGCCACCCGAAGGCGCGCCACTTTTCGGCCAGCGGGGCCACCTCCATGATGTCCTTGACGAAGCCATCGAGCTGGATTCCGTTGTAGTCCACGATGGCCACCACGTTATCCATCTTGTGGAACGCGCCGGCCATGGCGGCTTCCCAGACCTGCCCTTCCTGGATTTCGCCATCGCCCAGCAGGCAGTAGGTGCGCGAACGGCGGCCGTCCAGACGCGCCGCGATGCCCATGCCCAGGGCCAGCGAGAGCCCGCCGCCGAGCGAGCCGGTGGAAGCCTCGAGGCTGTGGATGAAGCGGACATCGGGGTGCCCCTGATACACCGAACCGAGCTGGCGGAGGGTGTTGAGCTTGTCGAGAGGCGTATCGGGGTAGCCGGCTTCGGCCATAACGGCGTACAGCACCGGCGCCGCATGACCCTTGGAAAGGATGAACCGATCGCGATCCGGCCACGCCGGGTTTTTCGGATCGATCTTCATATAATCGAAATAGAGCTCAACCAGGATTTCCACGGCGGAAAGGGAGCCTCCGGGATGCCCGGATTTGGCGGCGCCAATCATCTGTACGATCTCGCGCCGCACCTGTTTGGCCAGGGATTGCAACTCGTCTAGAGATCTCGGCATAGGAACTCTTCGATTCTAGCAGAGGAGGAGGCGGGGGCTGGGCGAGGGGGGATGGGAAGCTCTCGATTGTGATGATCCGAACCTACGCGACCCAGCCTTCTCTTATATTCTAGATGGGGGGGGACTGCCATCTTCAGGATTAGCCCTACAGGTTCTATAACTGATGGGACAGAGTTCTTACCGGGGTGCACAGGTGAGTGCCATGGACATCCATAAACTGCTGGCTGAACTGCGAGAGGAGTTGGACAGCCTGAACGCGGCCATCGCCAGCGTCGAACAGTTGGAGCGCCCGGGTGCATGGGAGAAGAGGCGGAGAATCCGCGTAGCCACCCGTCCCACCGTAAGAAGAGATGGCGCGCAGGCGGTGACGGGAACGCTGAAAGCGAAGTAGCCGTTTCCCCTTAATACCATGGACGGACCGTTGCGGCCCCCGCGCAGTCCCCGGTCCACTCGTCTTCGGCTCTTGCTTCTTGTATGCATTTGAGGTTATATTACTTCTGTGGCATGTGAGGTCCTGTTCACCGACGAATTCGGCGAGTGGTGGGACGGGCTCTCTGCCGGCGAGCAGGACTCGGTAGACCGAGTTGTGGGATTGCTGGAGAAGGCCGGTCCGATTTTGGCGTTTCCGTACAGCACAGGAATCTCATCGAGCGCCTTTCCGCACATGCGCGAGCTTCGGATACAACACTCCGGCGAGCCTTACCGGGTGCTCTATGCGTTCGATCCGAAGCGCCGCGCGGTTCTCCTGCTCGGCGGGGCAAAGGGCGGAGCGGAGCGCTGGTACGAGATCCACGTGCCCATGGCCGATCGGATCTACCGGCAATACCTCGCGGAAGCGGGAAGGAGCTAGGCATGGCGGTGCGCAATTTTAGGGAGCTTCGAGAGAAGATGTCGCCCGAACGCCGGGCGATAAACGAGGCCGAGACGGAACGGATGCTGCGGGAGATGGCGCTGGACCAGCTTCGCGCCGCGCGTGAGCTTACCCAGCAGAACCTGGCGCAGATCTTCGGCGTCAGCCAGGGGTCCATCTCCCGGCTGGAGCGGCGCACGGACATGTACGTGAGCACGCTGGCGAAGTTCATCGAGGCCATGGGCGGGCAACTGGAGATCCGGGCCGTGTTTCCGGATGGAAGCGTGCGGATCAATCAGTTCGGGGCGGACGCCAACCGGACCGCGTGACGGGCCGGAGCGTTGCGCCTACGCCTTGCGCAACACCAGCGCCGAGTTCTTACTCCCGAAGGCGATGCAGTTGGCCACGGCGTATTCGATTTCGAGCTTGCGGCCGGTACCGGGGATGTAGTCGAGGTCGCAATTGGGGTCGGGCTCGTCCACGTTGAGGGTGGGGTGCACGAACCCGTCGCGCATCGAAAGCAGGATGGCTGCCACTCCCGCCGCTCCGCAGGCGCCCTGCGGGTGCCCGATCAGGCTCTTGAGGGAAGACCCGGCCAGCTTGCGCGCGTGGCCGTCGAACGCCAGCTTCACGGCCAGCGTCTCGATGCGGTCGTTCAGCTCGGTCGAGGTGCCGTGGTAGCTGATGTACTGCACCGCCGAGGGAGCGATGCCGGCCTCGCGCATAGCCAGGCCCATGGCGCGCGCGGGCTCCTCGCCGCACTCTTCCAGACGCACTCTGTGGTAGGCCTCGCAGGTAGAGCCGTAACCCACAATCTCCCCGTAGATGTGGACGCCCCGCGCGCGCGCCTGCTCCATTTCCTCCAGTATGAAGAACCACGAGCCCTCGGCGATGACGAAGCCGTCGCGGTCGCGTGAAAAGGGACGCGAAGCGCGCTGCGGCTCCTGGTTCCAGCGCGTGCTCGTGATCCGCATGAGCTGGAATCCGCGCAGAATCATGGGCATGATGGGCGAATCCACGCCGCCCGCCACCACCGTGTCGAGCACCCCCGCCTGGATGTTGCGATACGCGTAGCCCAGCGCGTCGGTGGAAGAGGTGCACCCCGTGGAGACAATGTGGCTCAACCCGCGAAACCCGAAACGCATGGAGACTTCGCTGGCCAGCGTGCCGATGGTGCTGGTGGGAATGGTGTACACGCTGCACTGCTTCTGATGGCCGGTGTAATACAGCCGGTACTGCTCCTCGGTGAAGTCCTGGCTGCCGCCGCCGGAACCCACGATCACCCCGATGCCGCGCAGCTCGTCGCGGGTCATGGCCCCGGCATTGAGGCCCGCGTCTTCCATGGCCTCGGCCACGCTGGACGCTGCCAGCGGCACCGAGCGGGACACGTGCGGCCGGTCCTTGACCTCTACCCACTTCTTCTCGTCGAACTCCGGCGGCGCTTCGCCCGCCACTTGAACCGCGTAACCCGCGGGGTCGAAGCGGCTGATCCGCCGCACGCCGCTCACTCCGTTGCGAGTGGCGCTCCAAAACTGCTCCCGTCCAATCCCGTTGGGGCTGACGGCGCCGATGCCTGTGATCACTACGCGACGCATAAGATTTGCTTTGCCTTGGGTCTTGTCGCCAGTATAGGCTGAAATGGATGGAGACCGCCACGGAGGGCCGCTGGGAACCGGCGCTGCGCGCCTTCCTGGCCGGCCTGCAGGCCGGGATGCTGGGCGCCATATGCCTGCTTGGCTGGCTGGGCGCCAGCGCCGTCTGGATGGGGCGCGGTTTCTGGACCGCGGCCAACCTCATGGCCAGCGTCTTCTACGGCGCGGACGCAATCCGAAGCGGCTTTTCCGGCAGCACGCTCTCCGGCGTGGCGCTGTACCTGCTCCTGTACAGTCTGCTGGGCGCGCTCTTCGCCATGGCGTTTCAAACGCGGATGTCCCGTCTGCGGCTGACGCTGGTTTCGATCCTTTTCACCATCTTCTGGTATTATCTCTCGTTCGGGGTCCTCTGGAGAACCATGGCGCCGCTGTTGGCGCGTCTGCACTATGCCCGAGCCATGGTATGGGGCCACGTAATCTACGGCGCCATGCTCTCGCGATACCCGGTCTATCTGCCCAGCGCGGCGGACCCGCCTACGCCGCCGCTTCCGTCGCGCTGAAGCGCACCGAGACCAGGCGTGAGACGCCGGGCTCCTGCATGGTGACCCCGTAGAGCGCCGACGCCGCTTCCATGGTCCGCTTGGAGTGGGTGATGACCACGAACTGGGTCTGCTCGGACATTTCCTGGAGCAGGCGCGTGAGGCGGGCGATATTGGCCTCGTCGAGCGGCGCGTCCACTTCGTCCAGCACGCAGAACGGGCTGGGCTGGTAACGGAAGATGGCCATCAGCAGGGCCACCGCCGCCAGCGCCTTCTCGCCGCCCGAAAGCAGGAGCACATTCTGCAAGCGCTTGCCGGGGGGCGAGCAGACGATGTCGATCCCCGATTCCGCTAGGTTCTCCTGGTCGGTAAGCCGCATTTCGCCGGCGCCGCCGCCAAACAGGGACTGGAAGGCAACCCGGAAGTTGGCGTTGATGGCTTCGAAGGCTTCCGCGAATTTCTGGCGCGAAACCTGGTCGATCTCCTGAATGGCCTTCTCGGTGTCGCGAATGGAATCGATCAGGTCCTGCCGCTGGGCGCTCAGAAAATCCTGCCGCTGCTGGGCTTCCTGGAACTCCTCCATGGCGGCCGGATTCACCGGTCCCAAGGCTTCGATGCGGTCGCGCACCTCGGCGGCGGCCTGCTCCGCTTCGGCGATGGCCCCGGCCTCGGGAAGCGGGTCGTCGGACGCGGCCACATCCGCCACCGGGCAGTTCAGCTCCTTGCGGCTGGCCTCATCGAGGTAACGCAGCTCGGCCTGCTTGCGCACCAGCTCGACCTCGATCTGCGAGCGCTTTTCGTGGCTCTCTTCCACACCCGCGCGCATCGCGCGAAGGGCCTCTTCACCGGCCCGCAGGTCTTCGCGCATGGCCGCGTCGCGCGCCGCGGTTTCCGCCACGCGGGCTTCGATGCCGGCGATTTCCACCCCCAGCGCGCCCGAGCGGCGATCGATCTCGACGTTGTCGGCCAGCAGGCGCGCGCGTTCGGCGACCCACCGCTCAATCTCCGGCGCAATGGCCTGAAGCCGCGCGGCGGTCTCGCGGGACTGCTGTTCGAGGCGCGCCAGGGCCGCGCGCTCGCCGCGCCGCCGCTCCTCGACGCCCGCCAGTTGGGCGCGAATGCTGGAGTGCTCCTCGCCGATGGCCGCGGCCTCGGCTTCCAGCTTTTCCAATTCCTGCCGCTCGGCCTCGAGGGCCTCCTCGCGGGCCGCGCGCAACTGTTCCTTCTCGGCCACCGCCGTCCGGTTGCGTTCGCGCTGCTCGGCAGACTTGCCGGCGTCCCGCCGCAGCCGTTCCAGCTCCAGACGCGCCACCGACAGCCGGGAATTGGTCCGCCCCAGGTCCTCGCCCAGCTTGCGCATTTCGTGATCGAGCGCCAGGCGATCTTTCTCGCGCGCCTGCTGCAACGCCCGCAGCCTTTCGAGTTCCGCCTCGAGTCCGATAATCTCCTGGTTCCACGCATCCAGGCGCGCCACCATCTCGTCGAGGCAGCCCTGGCGACCGGCCAGCTTCACGGCCAGCTCGCGCGCTTCACGTTTCATGGCCAGCGGACCCGCCCCGGTCTTCTTGCCGCCGGTCACCGTCAGACCGTGGTAGCAGACGCCGTCCGAAAGCAGGAAATAGAGGTGCGGATAGCTGGTGGCCAGGCGCTGCGCCGAGGCCCGGTCCTCCGCCAGAAAACACAACGATACGCGCGGCAGCAGATCCACCGTCCGGCCCTTGAAGCCGTTGGTGAGCCGCAGGGAATCGCTCAAGCGGGCGGCGATGCCGGTCTCCGGCCCGATGGGCGGCTCCGGAAAATGGCCCTTGGCCGATCCGTCGGGTTCGGGATGCACCAGAAAGGTGGCCCGGCCGTCCAGTTCCGCGCGGATGAAATCCAGCCCGCGCTCGGCCTGCGGCCAGTCCCGCACCACCACGTATTCCAATTCCTCGTGCAGGAATTCCTCGGCCGGTTTTTCGAACTGGGGATCGACCTCCACGTAGTCCGCCAGCACGCCCAGCGGCCTCAGCTCGCCGGTTTTGCCCTTTTCGAGCGCCGCGAACAGCCGCTTCACCGAATCGGCGGTGTAGGTGCGGTGCGCCAGCACCTGTTCGAGCGATTCCTTGCGCGCGCGGATCTGGGAAACTTCGTTTCGGGCCGAATCGATCTCCCCGCGCAGATCCGCGGCCGCGCCGCGCCGCGTCCCCAGTTCCTCTTCGGTCCGGCGGCGTTCGCCCGTCACCGTCTCCAGCTCGAGTTGCCGCCTGGCCATCGTTTCGGAGAGCTTCTTGCGAGCCGCATCGAGGCGCTCGATTTCCGAAGACGCTACCTGTTCCTCGCGCGTGGAACGCAGGGTCTCGCGATCGATTCCGGCCAAATATTCTTCGATCTGCGCCAACTGGTTCTTCAGCGTGGAGGCCTCGCCCAGCAGCCGCAGAATCACCTGCCGCCCCGCCTCGATGGCCTTCTCGCGCTCCCGCACGCGGGCTTGCAGGCCCTCGCGCTGCGCGTTGATTTCGGTCATGCGGCCGCGCGCTTCCTCGATTTGCGCCTCGAGCGCCTCCACGCTCAGCCGCTCGGCCGCACTTTCCGCCTCCAGCGCGTTCAGCCGCAGGTCCAGCTCCGCCGATTCCTTCCTGGCCTGGGCAATGCGCTGCTCGATGGCCCCGCTTTCCTTCACCTGCGATTCCAGCCGTCCCCGCGCGCGCTCCGCCTCGAGGTTCTTTTCGGAGAGCGCCTGGCGCGCCTGGGTAAGCTGTTTCTCGAGTTCGAACCAGGCCGCCTGCGCGTGTTCGTGCGCCTGCTCGCGCTCCGCGACGCCCTCGGCCAGGGCCTTCAACTCGGCGGCCGCCAGATTCAGGTCGATGGCCGTCTTGGCGGCGTCCCGTTCGAGCAGCCGGTATCGCCCCGAGAGCGCCACCCGCAGGCGCGCTTCCAGATCGGCCTTCAGCTCGCCGTAGCGCCGCGTTTTCGACGCCTGCCTTTTCAGCGAGTTCACCTGCCGGGTGACTTCTTCCAGAATGTCGTACACCCGCGCCAGGTTCTGCTTGGCCCCTTCCAGCTTGGCTTCCGAAAGGCGCTTCTTGGTCTTGAACTTGGTGATGCCGGCGGCTTCTTCGATCACCCCGCGCCGGTCCTGCGGCCTGGAGCTCAGAATCTGCCCGATGCGCCCCTGCTCGATGATGGCGTAGCTCTCCGGCCCCAGCCCGGTCCCCATGAACAGTTCCTGGATATCCCGCAAACGCGCCAGGCGGCCGTCGACGAGGTATTCGCTTTCGCCCGAGCGGAACAGGCGCCGGGTGATGGTCACCTCGGCGTTGCGGCGCTTCTCGCCACCCTCTACGGCCTGGAGCTTGTGCCCGTGAGTCTCCTGGTACAGGGCCGGGTCCACCAGCGTCATGGTCACATAGGCCATGCCCAGCGGCTTGCGGTCGCGGGTACCCGCGAAAATCACGTCCTCCATGCGGGAGCCGCGCAGGCTCTTGGCCGACTGTTCCCCCAGCACCCAACAGATGGCATCGCTGATGTTGGACTTGCCGCAGCCGTTGGGCCCGACAATTCCGGCAATACCGTCCCCGTTGAAGCGGAGTTCGGTGCGCTCGCAAAAGGATTTGAATCCCTGCAGTTCGACGCGTTTGAGTTTCAGCAAAGCTATATCCTCTGCTTCGGGGGAGTTGTAACTATACTAAACTCGTGGCGCGGAAAAGTAAAGCGCCATCTCCACAGCATCGAGGGTATCCATGAGAAATACCCCAATATCTTGTCGGGCGCTGCCGCGCACGGTCGTCCTATCCTATTCCAAAGACGGGAGCTTCACCGCCGTCGTTCCGTCGAAACCCGCATCGGTTGGAATCCTTGTATCAGGGCATGGCTTCAGTAGTGCGGCCGAAGTTCTGCATGTTTTGTGGGGCAGGCAATCCTGCCTGCAGCCGCCTTTCTAGGCGGCTCTTTCGCATCTGCGGAGCCCTCTCACACGGCAAACGCCGGCTGAAAGCCGGCGGCAGCCAGGATTGGCTGCCCCACAGTTATCTGCATCTGTTCGCCGCAGACCACTAGACTGTGGAAATTCGGCTTGACGAAGTCGCCCGCCCTGGCGGTGTATACTGCCACAGGAGCCGCTTCCATGCCCGCCGTGCGCTATTACCTCGCCCTGTTCCTGCTCATGTTCTTCCCCGGCGGCTTGCTTTATTGGTTCTCCGTGCACCCTTTCATCGGGTTCTGGCGGCGCGTAGGCTTGCGCGCGGCCTGCGCCGTCAACTACACGCTTATAGCCCTGGTGGCCGTCGCGGCCTATCTGGCGCGGCGGCCGCTGCTCTCTATCGAGTATGGCGATCATCTGCCTCTGGCCATCGCGGGTGGCGCGCTGCTGGCTGCCAGCGTGGCGATGCGCATGGTGGTTGCCACTCGACTCACGAAGAGAATCCTCATGGGCTTCCCGGAGATCGCGCCCGACACCCACGGCGTCCCGCTCCTCACGGACGGCATCTATGCCCGCCTGCGGCACCCCCGGTATGTGCAGGTCGCGATGGCGCTCCTGGGCGGGGCATTGCTCGTCAACTATCTCGCCGCGTACGTGGAGTGCGTCGCGGGCCTGATAGCTTTGCGGCTCGTCGTTTCGCTCGAAGAGCGGGAACTGCGGCAGCGCTTCGGCCAGGCCTACGACGAATACTGCGCGCGGACCCCGCGGTTTATTCCGCGCTTCCCCGCAAGACGCTGAACGGGTTCCAGGCGTACCGGCTGTCCGTTTTCTCGATCAGCCGCTGCCACACCGAGCCGGGGTCCTGGTCGAAAACCATGCCGGCGTCGGCTGGAAAGACGAACCACGAGCCGGTCTCCATCTCGCGGCGCAGTTGGGCCTGGTTCCACCCGGCGTAGCCCAGGAATATGCGGAATTTGCCTCCCGGCGTGCCCATCACCTTCACCAGCGGGGCCTCCGTGCGCACCAGGTAGATGTCGCCGCACACCCGCTCGCCGCCGGGGGGCGCCTGGGCCAACCGCGCCAGGGCCATGACGCCGGTAAGCTGCACCGGGCCGCCGACGTACACCGGGTCCGCGCGCCCCTCGGCCTCTTTCAACGCCAGCACTTTCGAGACCGGAATCGTGGTTCGCCGGTTGACCACCAGGCCCACCACGCCATCGCTTTCGTAATCTACCAGCAGCACCACCGTGTGGGCGAAGTTCGGGTCGGCTAAA
>JBEKPK010000014.1:0-34495 GCA_049520795.1 Bryobacteraceae bacterium | reverse complement strand
GATGAAACCCGCGTTTGGCGACGGCGCCGCGGAGCGCGCCCGTCTCCTCCGCCAGGGAGTCTTGAAGCTGCTGGAAATCAAGGACTCCGATATTCGCATCTCCGCTTTGGAGCAATGCCGGGACGCCGTGGACAAAGGCATCCACGCCGGCGGGGCCTTTTCCGCCGTGATTCCCCTGGTGGCGCTTTTCCACGGCGGCTTCATCGATCTGGACCTCGAGGAGCCCACCCGGCAAGGCCAGGACATGTTCGTCCTTAGCAAGGGACATGCCGTGGCGTCTCTGGCTTCGATTTACGCCGAGCTCGGCTACTTCGATAGTTCGGTCCTGAAGAACTCACGCTCCTACGACAGCATCCTCAACGGTCATCCCGGCCCGGTTCTGCCTGGAATTCCTATCTCCACGGGGCCTCTGGGGCAAGGACTCGCGGTGGCGCAAGGCTTCGCGCTGGCCGGCAAGAGCAATCCCAAATTCGATGTCTTCTGCCTGACCGGCGACGGAGAACTCCAGGAAGGGCTTATCTGGGAAGCGGTGATGTACTCCGCTCACAAACGCCTGGACAATCTGTGCGTCCTGGTGGACCAGAACAACGGCCAATTAGACATCGTGGACCGCATGATCTTCCCGCTGCCGGACCTCGAAGCCGTCTTCCGATCCTTCGGCTGGCAAGTGCGAAACGTGGACGCCACGCAATATGACGGTGTCTGCGCCGCCCTGGAAGATTTTAAGATCCAGCCCAGGAACGGCAAGCCCACTGCCATCGTGTGCCGCTCCACCAAGGGATTCGGCGGCTTCTCGGATTTCCTTAACGGGCATAAGGTGACCATCGGCGACGCTCTGATGGAGCAGGAGCTGGCGCTCCAGGCGGAGCGGCGCCAGAGGCGTGTGGACGCCTTCGCCGGTTTCCTCGACCGGCTTGACCCGAGCTTGCAGGACGAACTGGTGGAACGGGCCGAGCGCATGCATATCCGTATTTCGGGCGGCGGCCCGGCCGGACTTATCCTCAGCCCGGCCGCGGGGCCTGTCGTGACCCGGCGCGCGCCCAGGCGGGATAAGCGTATCCACTACGATCCGCTCCTCCTGCCGCGGATCGACGTCGGCAAGGAATACGCCGCCAGCAGCATCATCACCGCCGCCATGAAGGTCTTCGCCAGGGACCCGCACGTGGTCTCGATCGACGCGGACTTGGCCAGCACCAGCGGCCTCGAAGCCGGCGTCGCCGCCGTGGACCAGAGCCGCGCTCTCAACACCGGCGTCGCCGAAGCCAACATGATGAATATCGGCGAGGCCTTCGCGGTCCTGGGATACAACACGTGGGTCAGCACCTTCTGTCCCTTCTTCGATTGGAAAGTGCTGCGCCGCATCGCCGTGGGTTACCAGGAGCGCCTCGAGGTCATCGCCACCACGGGCGCGTGGTTGAGCGAGGGGCATGGCCTCGACCTCACGCTGGTGGCCACCGCCCCCAATCTGGAGACCCGCACCAACGGCGCCACCCACATGGGCAACGACGACATCACCATCTTCGACGGCATCGCGCATTTGAAGATCATCGACGTTTCCTGCCCCCAACAACTGCTGGGCATCATGCGATGGATCATGGCCGGCGACCGGGGCCTGGTGTACGTCCGGGTGATGCGCGCCCCCTCCGGGACGCTCTACGACAAGACGTTAGAGTTCGAGTTCGGCAAGGGTTACACGCTCCGGCGCGGCGCGGAGGACGCCGCCGTGATCGTGAGCAGCGGACGCGGCGTCCACGAAGCCCTGGCGGCGGCGGCGGAATGCGCGCAGCAGGGCGTGAGCGTCGGCGTGGTGGATATGCCCTCCATTGACGAAGAGCTTCTGTTGGAGTTGTACGATTCCGGCAAGCTGCTCTATTTCGCGGAACAGAACAACGGCTATCTCTGGCGAAACTTCCAGAGGACCCTCTTCAAACAACGTGATCGCATCGAGACTGGCAAGGCCTTTGCCGTGAACACGCTCGATCGGGACGGGCGTCCGCGCTTCATTCACTCCGGAACGTACGGGCAACTGCTATCCGCCTTCGGGCTGGCCCCTTCGCAGCTCGCCGAGGCCATCGCACGGAGGTTGAAGGCATGAGCGTACGGATTGTTCATGAAGGCGATATCGATGAAGTGGCGCTGCCAGGCCGCTATATGCGGTGGCTGGTGAACGCCGAAAGGCTCGGCGCCCAACACTTGTCGGTGTGTACCATCCGGGTCGCTCCGGGAGAGAAGGTCAGACCGGCGCACGCCCACCCCAACGGCGAGGAGCTAATTTACATCATCCGCGGTTCCGGCCGGGTGGTGGTGGATGGCGCCGTGGAGGCCGTGAAGGAAGGCGCGGCAGTGCTGTTCCCGCAAGGGTCGGTGCACATGCTCCAGAACACCGGCCGCGAGGATATGAAGGTAATCTGCTTTTTCGCGCCGCCATCGAACCTTTCCACTTACAAATTCTTCGACGATGTGGATTTCCCCGAGTAGGAGAGTGCCGCTCCGACCGCTCCCTGACGGTCGCGGCTTGATGGCAGCCTGGCGAGCCGCGACCGGACTTCTAACGAGCCGCGACCGTTAGGGAGCGGTAGTACTAAGTCAACTGGAGGCGCCGCATGACTCGCAACCCCATCCTGGATTTCGAAGTAGATAAATCGGCTATTAGTTATGCCGGTCGCGATCTGGCGCGGCCCGAGTGCATCCTGGCCGAACCAAACGGCGCCCTCTGGGCCGCCGATGCCCGCGGAGGCGTCACTCGAATCGATCCCGATGGCGCGCAGGAACTCATCACCCAGAAACGGTCGGGCCACTTCGCGCAGGCCGCCGACGACGCCACGCGGTTTCTCACCGGCACTTTGCCCAACGGCCTGGCCTTCGCCGCCAACGGCGACATCCTGATCTCCAATTTCGGGACGGACTGCCTGGAAGTCATGTCGCGGGACGGGGCCACGCGCGTGCTGGCCGACAGCATCGATGGCGAGCCCATCGGCAAGGTGAACTTCGTGCTCCGCGACTCCCTGGACCGCATCTGGATCACCGTCACCACCCGCATCAAGAACTGGATGCACGCCCTGCGCGCCGACCTGGCCGACGGCTACGTCGCCCGCTACATCGACGGCAAGTTCCATATCGTGGCGGACGGCTTCCATTTCACCAACGAGATCCGCTTCGACGCCAGGGAAGAGTGGATGTACGTGGTCGAGACCACCGGCGGCTGCGTCAGCCGGTTGCGCGTGGATGACAAGGGCAACCTCTCGAACCGGGAGATCTTCGGGCCGTCGCGCCTGGGAAAAGGCGCGTGGCCGGATGGCATTGCCTTCGACAGCTTCGGCAATCTCTGGGGAACCATGGTGTACTCGGACAAGCTCTTTGTCCTGACGCCGGAAGGCGACCTGAGAGTGCTGCTGGACGAGGGCGATCCGGAGAAGGTGGACCGCCTGGAGCACCAGTTCCTCGCCGGGAAGGTGACCGAGGACGTGCTGTTCGCCACGGGGCAGGGAATCGCGCCGTGGATGGCCAGCGTGACCTTCGGCGGCCCGGACCTGCAAACCGCCTACATCGGCTCCCTAAAGGGCAAGCGCATCCCCTACTTCCGCGCCCCGGCGCCGGGCCTGCCGATGGTGCACTGGCGCCGGGATTCGTGAAACCGTGAGGACTGGCTGACACAGGCGACCTTGTGGGACAGACGATCGGTTTTTGTCGTCTGTCAACTCCGGCGCGGGGGCTGTGTGTCAGCCGTCCAGATCTCCGCTGCGCGCTATGATGATGACGTGCGTGGAATCCAGCGAATCACTGTCGATCCGGCGATCATGGGCGGAGAACCGTGCATTCGCGGCATACGCGTGACCGTCGGAATGATCGTCGAGGCGATTGCCGCGGGTCGCGGCATTCAATGCCTCTTGGGCGACTTCCCTTGCCTTCAGGAGCAGGATGTTCGCGAGGCTCTGGCGTACGCTGGAACCGGCGACTATTTCCGCGAGCGCGCCGAACGCGGCGATGTGGGCAGGGCAAAGCGGATACTGAAACGGGCTGGCCGGGATAACCCTCCGGGGCCGGGCGACGAATTGGTCTGAGCGAGCATTATGACCGCGCAGCCATCCCCAAAGCGTTTTTCCCTGGTCTTGATAAAGCCGTCGCACTACGACGACGACGGGTACGTCATTCAATGGCTGCGCTCCGCGATTCCATCCAATACTCTGGCGGCGTTGAATGGCCTGGCCCTGGATTGCCACCAGCGCCGCGTGCTTGGGGACGACGTGGTCATCGATGTCTCCGCCTTCGACGAAGCCAATGCGCGTATCCAGCCGGAGCGCATCGCGCGGCGCATCGCCCGCGCCGGCGGCCGCGGCATGGTGGCCCTGGTGGGAGTGCAGACCAACCAGTTTCCACGCGCCATGGACATCGCCCGCCGCCTGCGCGCGGCGGGGGTGCAGGTCTCCATCGGCGGTTTTCACGTCTCCGGTTGCCTGGCCATGCTGCCGGATTTGCCGCCCGAGCTGAGGGAAGCCATGGATCTGGGCATCTCTCTTTTCGCGGGCGAGGCCGAGGGACGCCTCGAAACCGTTCTTCGCGACGCGTGGAACGGCGCGCTTCAGCCGCTGTACAACTACATGGACGATCTGCCGTCGCTCGAAGGCGCGCCGGTTCCCATCCTTCCGGCGGCGCAGATCAAACGGACCGGAGGCGGCATCACCAGCTTCGATGCCGGCCGCGGATGCCCGTTTCTGTGCTCTTTCTGCACCATCATCAACGTGCAGGGCCGCAAGTCGCGGCGCCGGTCGCCCGACGATATCGAGCGCATCGTCCGGCGGAATGTCGCCCAGGGGGTCAAGCGCTTTTTCGTCACGGATGACAACTTTTCGCGCAACGCGGATTGGGAAAACATTCTCGACCGCCTCATCGAATTGCGGCAGCGGGACAGGCTGGACATCCGGTTTGTGATTCAGGTGGATACCATGTGCCACCGCCTTCCCGGCTTTATCGAGAAGGCCGCGCGGGCCGGCGTGGTCCGCGTGTTCATCGGCATAGAGAACATCAACCCCGGCAGCCTGGCCGGGGCTCATAAGAAACAAAACCAGATTTCCGAGTACCGGAAGATGCTGCTGCGCTGGAAGCAGGCCGGCGTCACCGTGATCGCGGGTTACATTCTCGGCTTCCCCAGCGATACCCCGGAATCCATCGCCCGCGATGTCGAAATCATCAAGCGGGAGCTTCCCGTCGATCTTCTGCAGTTCTTTTGCATGACGCCGCTGCCCGGCTCCGAGGATCACCAGCGCCTGTATAAGGCTGGCGCGCCCATGGATCCGGATCTGAATCACTACGACGTGGAACATGCCGCCGCGGGTCATCCGCTCATGTCCAAGGCGCAATGGCAGCAGGCCTACCGCGACGCATGGGCGTCCTTTTATTCGCGCGATCACTTCGAGACCGTGCTGCGCCGCGCGGCCGCGACCAATAGCAGTCCGGGCAAGGTGGTCACTCAGTTGATCTGGTCTTACTGCGCGGTGGCGCTCGAGAACGTGCATCCGTATCAGGGCGGCTATCTCAGGCGTAAGTACCGCAACGACCGTCGCCCTGGGCTGCCTGTGGAAAGCGCACTCGTTTTTTACCCCCGTTACGTCGCCGATCTGCTTTACAAGCACTTCAAGCTGGCGCAGGCCATCTGGCGCTACCGGCCATTCGTGGTGAACCTGAAGCGCGATCCCGCGGCGCGCAATTACACCGATGCGGCGCTGACCCCGGTGGTGGACGAGGAAAGCGAAGAGGTAAGAATCCTGCCGTAGTTGGCTGTCCGGGCGCTTACTCCGTCTTGATCCTCCCCTGCCGCACCAGCCAATCGACCGACTCTCGCACCGCCTGAAACGACGTATACCGGGGCTCGTAGCCCAGTAGTTTCCTGGCCTTGGCGATGCTGCAATGGGACGAGTGCGTTACGTGCCGCCAGCTTTGGAAAGCTTCCTGCTCGGTGACCGTGCGGCGCCATTCGTCCCACGGAAGGAAACTGAGGCGCGCCTCCTTTCCGAACCAGGAGGCCGCCGCCTCGGCGTATCCGCGCTGGGTCACGGCCGCCTCGGAGACGATGTGGAAGCTCTGGCCGGCGGCGTTATCCCAGTTCTCCAGGGCGCGCGCGAATCCCTGAGCCACGTCGTCCGCGTGGACGTGGTGGAACGTCTCCAACCCCAGGTGCGGCAGCGCCAGTTCCTCGCCGCGCGCCAGCTTTTCGAAAACCCAGGGGCTGAAGTGGCCCTGCGGGTTCAGCGGCGGCCACCCTTCGCCCACTATGTGGCCGGGGTGGATCACCGCGGCGGGGAAGCGGTTCCCGCGCGCCTCCTCCAGCAAGTAGGCTTCGATGGCGGCCTTGCGCTCGCCGTACTCTTCGAGCGGCCTGCGCGGCTGTTCCTCGGCGGTGGGAACGGTGACGTTGAAACCGTGCACCCAGATGGTGCCGCAGTGGAGAAAACGCCCCACGCGCCCGCGCAATCCATCTACCAACTGGCGCGCGCTTTCGAGCCGGTAGCAGGTAATGTCGATCACCGCTTCCGGTTCCAGTTCCGCGATGCGGCGGCCGAAATTCCCCGCGGCTTCCTCCGCCGCGCGGTCCATGGCGACGCGCGTTACCCGTTCCCAGGCGGCGTGCGGAGCGTAGGCTTCCCTCAGCCCCCGGCTGACGCACGTCACGGCGTGTCCGGCCTCCACCAGGCGCGGGACCAGGTACGTGCCGATGTGACCCGTACCGCCGATGACGACAACTCGCATGGGACAAGCTTACATCTTAGACGGTCACTTCACCGGCCCCTGCTTTTTGCTCATCTTCAGATTGAGTGTGGCCTCGGTGCGCGAGTCGAACGAGCTCAAGGTCTTGGTGGGACTCGCCTCGTCCTTGGCGGCCGCCCGCAGCTCGTAGTCGATGTCCGGGCTCAGCCCATGGAAGTAGTACGAGCCGTTCTCTTTGGTGATGAACGAGATGATGAGCAGGGTCTTGAGGTTCTTCAGATACACCACCACTCCGACGGCCGGCGTATCGTCCGCCGAGGTGACCACGCCCTGCACGCTGCGAGTGGGCCCTTCCCCCTTCTTCCTGCCCTGTCCTTGCGCCACGGAGGCGACGCAACCGATAAGGAGGACCACCAGTAGAAACGCTATTTTCCTGCCCAAGAATTCCCTCCCCGAAATGCGACGCGGCCCAGAAATGGGTCGTTTCAAGCCGGAAGCGCAGCTACTTCCAGTCCTCGTCTTCTTCCTCTTCGTCCTCGTCGTCGAGGAAATCGTCCTCGTCTTCGTCTTCTTCTTCGAGGTCGTCGGCGGATTCCACCTCCAGCGGGTCGGTCCCGACTACCCGGAGGTCCGCCCCGCATTCGTCGCAACTGAGCGTGTCGCCTTCGTCCAGATCTTCCTCATCGATATCAATTGCGCCGTCGCAAACCGGACACTTGACCATCGAATTCCTCCCGAAATATTACTGTTATACGATAGACCAGCGCGATTGCAAGTTTATTTAGCGCCCTGTTTGGCCATCCTCCGGCGCGTGGTGGCCGGCACGATCCCCTTCAGCCGCAGATACAGGAACAATTGCGCTCGGTGGGTCAGCTCGTGTTCCTTAATCGTCTGCACCATCTCCAGGCGGGTTAGCCTCTGGCCGTCGAAGCGCGTGATGATGTGCGCAAAAAACTCCGGCGGCCGCGCAGCCAGTTCCGCCAGCCGCTGGTCCAGCGATTGGCGCAACGCCGCCGCAATATCCGCGGCGCTCGCATCCGCCGGGAGACTTGTCGCGTGGCGCTTCAACCGCTCCCGGAAATCGGGGACGGTGAAGTCCTCGTCGCCCGCGAGCAGCAACCCGGTCAGGCCTTCGCCGGCCTCCAGGATGTGGCGCGCAATCTCGCCGAAAGGCGCCACCTCCGGGGTGGCGCGGAAATCCAGTTCTCCGGCGGGAAAATCCTCAACGGCGGCGGCGGTGTCCTGGCGAATCGTTCTCCAGGAGTCCAGCACGTGTTCCAGTCTGACCATGACCACATTGTAGCTGTCCGCGGCCGGCGAATTGCGGCCGCCGGGACCCGGCGCGAAACTAGGACAGCCTATAATGGAAGAAATCATGCACCAGACACGCGACGAAAGGGTAGTGGATCTGGATCCTCGGGAGACGGCGGAATGGGTGGATGCCCTGGGTCAGGTCCTCGATGAAGCCGGCCCCGACCGGGCCGCATTTCTGCTGGAACAGCTCACCGGCCAGGCTCGCCGCGCGGGCGCCGAGTTGCCCATCCATCTCAACACCCCGTACGTCAACACCATCCGGTTGGAGGATGAAGTCCCGTATCCGGGCGATCGCGCCCTGGAGCGCCGCATCAAGAGCCTGATCCGCTGGAATGCCATGGCCATGGTGGTGCGCCAGAACAAGTACGACCCCGGCATCGGCGGCCACATTTCCACTTATGCCTCGCTCGCCACCCTGTTGGAGGTGGCTTTCAACCACTTTTTCCATGCTTCCTACGGCGACCAGCCGGGCGACGTGGTGTACTTCCAGGGCCACGCCTCGCCCGGCGTCTATGCGCGGGCTTTTCTCGAGGAGCGGCTCACCGAAAAACACCTCGAGAATTTCCGGCACGAGCTGCGCGCCGAGCCCGGGCTCTCTTCGTATCCGCATCCGTGGCTGATGCCCGATTTCTGGCGCTTCCCCACCGTTTCCATGGGAATCGCCCCCATCAGCGCCATCTACCAGGCGCGCTTCATGCGCTATCTGGAAAACCGCGGCGTCATCCCGCCCACGCCCCGCAAGACCTGGGCGTTTCTGGGCGATGGCGAAATGGACGAGCCGGAATCCATGGGATCGCTCACCCTGGCCTCGCGCGAGAAGCTCGACAACCTTATTTTCGTGATCAACTGCAACCTGCAGCGTCTGGACGGGCCGGTGCGCGGCAACGGCAAGGTGATCCAGGAGCTCGAAGCCGCTTTCCGCGGCGACGGCTGGAACGTGATCAAGCTCATCTGGGGCGGCGATTGGGATGTCCTGCTCGAGCGCGACCACACCGGCCTGCTGCGGAGGCGCATGGGGGAAGTGGTGGACGGCGAGATGCAGACCTACGTCACCAAGGACGGCGCCTACATCCGCAAGAACTTCTTCGGCAAGTACCCCGAGCTGCTCGACCTGGTGTCGCACTTAAGCGACGACGAGCTGTTCAAGCTGCGCCGCGGCGGGCATGACCCGCGCAAGGTCTACAACGCCTATAAGGCGGCGGTGGAGACCAAGGGCCAGCCCACCGTGATTCTGGCCCATACCATCAAAGGGTACGGATTGGGCGAAGCCGGCGAGGGCCGCAACATCACCCACCAGCAAAAGAAGCTGAACGAGCAGGAGATCGCGCATTTCCGTTCGCGGTTCGAGATTCCCATTCCCGAGGAAGCTGCGCGCAACGCCGCCTTCTACCGTCCGCCGCAAGACAGCCCGGAGATCGCCTACATGCATGAGCGCCGCCGGCGCTTGGGCGGCTATTTGCCCGCGCGCCCGGCCGCCGCCGCCGCACTCGAGGCGCCGCCGCTCGAGTACTTCAAGGAATCGCTCGAAGGCTCCGCCGGCCGCGAAGTCTCCAGCACCATGGCCTTCGTGCGCGTGCTCACCCTGCTGCTGAAGCACCCGCAAATCGGCAAGCGCGTGGTCCCCATCATTCCCGATGAGGCGCGCACGTTCGGCATGGAATCGCTCTTCCGCCAGTTCGGGATTTACGCCAGCCAGGGGCAGCTTTACAAGCCGCACGACGCCGAGATGTTCCTGTATTACAAGGAATCGAAAGACGGCCAGATGCTGGAAGAGGGCATCACCGAGGCCGGTTCCATGGCATCCTTCACGGCCGCGGGGCTGGCCGGCAAAAACTACGGCGTGGAGATGATTCCGTTCTTCATCTACTACTCGATGTTCGGATTCCAGCGCGTCGGCGACCTGATCTGGGCCTTTGGCGACGCCCGCGGCAAGGGTTTCCTGTGCGGCGGAACGGCCGGGCGCACCACCCTCGCCGGAGAAGGCCTCCAGCACCAGGACGGCCACTCCCTCGTGCTCGCCAGCGCGGTCCCCTCCTGCGTCGCTTACGACCCCGCCTATGCCTATGAGATCGCCGTGATCGTGCAGGACGGCATCCGGCGCATGTATGAGCGGCGGGAGGACATCTTCTACTACCTGACCCTGTACAACGAGAACTATCCCATGCCCTCCATGCCCGAAGGTGTGGACCCCGAGGGGATTCTCAAGGGCATCTATCTCTACCGGGCTGCGCAGGAAGGCCCGGCCGCGGTGCAGCTTTTCGGCAGCGGGCCAATCCTCAATGAAGCGCTGCGGGCGCAAGAGATCCTCGCGGAGCGGTATGGGGTCGCATCCGGCGTGTGGAGCGTCACCAGTTATAACGAGCTGCGGCGGGAGGCGCTGGGCGTGGAGCGCTGGAACCGGCTGCATCCCGATCAGCCCCCGCGGCAGCCGTACATCGTCAAAGCGCTCGCTGGAGCCCAGGGGCCCATCGTGGCGGCCAGCGACTACATGAAGGTAATGGCCGATCAGTTGGCGCCCTGGCTGCCGGGCCGCATGGAAACCCTGGGAACCGACGGCTTCGGCCGCAGCGACAACCGCGCGCACCTGCGCAGGCATTTCGAAGTCAACGCGGAATCGATTGCGGCGGCGGCGCTCTCGCGTTTGGCGCGCGATGGCCGGTTCGACGCGCAAAAGGCCGCGGCGGCCTTCGGCGAGCTGGGCGTCGACACAGAGAAAATAGACCCCGCCAGAGCGTAGCGGCATGGTGGAAACTGAAGCTTGCTTGAGCTGCATGGCAGTCTTGGTGAGGCAGGCGCTTTCGCCTGCCACTGGAGTTTTACAGTTGGGAGTGAGATTCGACTGGAACCGAGCGGCATCGGGGTTGTATCAGGGCACGGCTTTAGCCGTGCCGCAAAGCCGCGGAAAAACCACGGGCTTTAGCCCCTGGGCTGTATGAACACCGGTCAACGCGTGGCCTTAACCGGAATGGTGGTGAGCGGCGCGCTTTCGGCAGTCAAGATCGTCATCGGCCTGGCCGGGCATTCCACGGCGGTGGTGGCGGACGGCTTCGAATCGGGATCGGACGTGTTCGCTTCCGGGTTCGTCTTGCTGGGCCTGACGCTGGCGGCCATACCGCCCGACAAAAACCACCCCTACGGGCACGGTCGCGTCGAAACGCTGACCGGCTTACTGATCGGCCTCGCGCTCACGGCCCTCGGCGCGCTCATCAGCTACAGTTCCCTGGAGCGTCTGGGCCGGCCGCGAGAAATCCTGAGCGCCTTCGTAATCTGGCCTCTGCTGGCTTCGCTCGTCGCCAAGGCGGCCCTTTCCACCACCAAGTTCCGGTACGGCCGCAAGCTCCAGAGCGCGGCCCTCACGGCCGACGCCTGGAACGACCTCATGGATAGCGTCTCCGCCGTGGCCGCGCTCATCGCCGTGGGCCTGGCGCTCTCAAACCCCGCCCGCTTCGTGAATGCCGACAGTTACGGCGGCTTTGCCGTGGGGTTGATTGTGATCCTGGCCGGCGTGCGCGTGTCCTACGATACCGCCATGCAGTTGATGGACACCATGCCGGATGAAGGACTGATGCGCCAGGTCCGCGAAGCCGCCATGGCCACGCCCGGCGTCCGCGGCGTGGAAAAATGCTTCGCGCGCAAGACCGGCCTGCGCTATCACGTCGACCTGCACCTGGAAGTGGACCCCGATCTGACCGTCCGGCAGTCGCACCAGATCGCCCACGAAGTCCGCCAGCGCGTGGTGCGCACGCTGGATTGGGTGGCCGACGTGCTGGTGCACGTGGAGCCGGCGCCGTAGAGCGGGCTTTCCAGGCATGTGGGGCAGGCGCTTTCGCCGGCGCTTCCGCCGGCCAACGGCTCGTGCGGTTTACTGGGCCGCCTTTCGCCCCGAAGCGCCAAGAACCTTCTGCGCGCGCTCCCGCGCTTCCCTCGCTCCGGGCATGTTCGCCTCATTCGGCCACTGCACTACCCGGAACTCGATCGCCGCCGGGTATTGCGGCAGTTTGCGGCGCAGCCAATCCTCGCCGCCGGGGCCGTACTGCCCCACGTCATATCCAAGGCCGTCGCCTTGCGGCACGATCGTGATGCTCAGCGGCGCCTTGGCGGCGCCGATCCATCCCGTGACCTCAGACCGGCACCACTCGGTGCTGCACAGAGCCAACAGGCGCTTGAGCTCCGGTTCCTGGAGTACCCACCCGTCCGCCCGCGCCAGAGCGGTCCGCAGGGCGCGTTCCAACTGCACGGACCCCTCGCCGTTTTGCTCCTTCAACCCCTCCTCGCGGCCCTTCCACCACGAATGGAAATATTCCGTGGCGTCCCACAGCGGCTTCTCCGCGGCCGCCGCGCCGTACTTGCCTAACACCTCCGCCGCGCCGCGCTTAACGGCCACGTTGGGGCTGGTGAGCGACTCGATGGCCAGCCGCTCGAGCGCCGGGCTGTAAGCCCACCGCCCCAACTGATTGAATTGGAACCCGGTGTCGTAGCACGCCGGAACGGCGTTGGGCCTGGCGAAATCCTCGCGCAGCAGGCGCTCGCCGAAAGGCGGGTCGTACTTCAGGAAATAGAACGCGAGCGGCCCCGAGCAGGCCGGCAGATTCCGCTTTTTGATCTCCGCGTCCCGCGCGAGATAGGCGCTTTCGACGCGCTTCACGATGTCGCCCGTCGCATACCGCAGAATGAGCAGAGGGTCGAAGCGCTCCGCCAGTACATCGTTTAATTCGGGCAGCGCGGCGTCAGTCAGGATGGCGAGCGTGGGGAAGGGAATCCTCTTTGTGGGCTTTCGGATTTCGTCCAGGATGATCTTGCGCCCTTCGCCGGGCGAAAGCTCATACAGCCGCCGCAAAGCGACGGTCTCCACCCGCGGATCGAACTGCTGCGGCGGCGGGTTCGCAACCAGGTCGCGCAGAAGGGGCAGAATCGCCGGCCCTTTCAGCGTGCTCCATTGGTACTCCAGCAGCATGCTTTGCGTCATCACCGGCAGGCTGCGGAAATTGGCGATGAGCGACGCCACTACGCTTGGCAGCCACGGCGGCTGCGGGCCGTTCCGCGCGAAACCGAGCAGCGTGTTCAGCGAGACAGCCCGCGCCGGGGGCTGTTTGGCGGGAAGTGAAGCGATCAGCCGAGCCGCGTACTCGTCTCGTTTCCGCTCCCGGGCATCGGCGCGCCGCTTCGATTCCTCCTGCCACGCTTTCTGCCCGGCCGCATCCTTGGGATACGGCGGCATGGGCTTTTCTGTCAACAGCTCCACCAGTTGCGCCAGCGTGTCCAGGTACTGGTCCCACACCGGTTGATCGGCCGCAACCAGGCGCTGCTCCATCAGCGTCAGCAGCCGCTTTCGGTAGGGCGATCCGAGCACCCCCAGGTAAGCCTGGAACGAATCCACGCCCTGGTCCCCCGTCAGCCGCCGGACGAGTTCTTCCGCCGCTTCCGGGCTGTCGAGAAAACGCAGCGCACGGATGGCCCGCTGCCGCTGGTTTGCCGCCTGGTCATTAGGCGCCGCCGGCGCGTCAAGCGTCTTCTTGGCCGCGGCGATCTGCTGCCTCACCCATGGCGCCGGAGCGGGAAGAATCTTCAGCGTCAGCAGATTGGACGCCAGTTCGATCGGCTTGCCGCGCGCGAACAGATGCAGATAGTAATCGGACCGCGCCGAATCCTCCACCTGGCTCACACGCCTGCTCAACACGTAGACGCGGTACTCCCCAGGTCGGCGGAAACGCACCCACTCGTTCAGCGCACGCTCAAACGAGAACGGCTTTTCGGAGAGAACAACCGGCCCGCCCGATAGTCCCCCCTCGCCGCCCGTGGCGGCGGGCAAGCCCTGCAACGGATCCTCGCAGAGCGCGGCCGGGGCCGTCACGAACTCCTCGACGCGGTTCATTCGCCCGACTCTGTCCTGTAACCGGCTGCTGGCCAGGAAAGTTCGTGGCTGCGTGGAGGTGAAGTTCAGCTCCAGAGGAATGACCTCGCCTAGGAAGAACTCGGCCTTCGGCGCCGCAATGGTGAATTTCACCCGTTCCGGTTGCCGTGAGGCGAGTTCCTTCCACCGGTCGAGAAACGCGTCCTGCGCGGACACCCGCGCCCCGGCCAGCAACACAGCCGCCAGCCAAACTGGCGACGCCCAAGTCCGCTGCAGCACGTGGTACGCGCTCCCTTCGGTTAGGACGCCACACTGTTACAGATGGTTACCCGCGCGGCCGCTGGCCATGGGCGACATGCTGAGCCGCGGTTGGCTGGTCTACCTTGGCGTTTGGGTGGTCTCGACTGCCCGCTTCTCTACATCTTCCAACTTCTGGCGCACGGCCGGAGCGTCCGCGGCTTCGGGCTCTAGCGCCAGGTATTGGCGGAACTGGCCGGCGGCCTCGGCGTACTGGCGGTTGAGCGCGAGGATATCGCCCAGCAGGCGCCCGATCTGCGGATACGCGTGTCGCGTATCGAGCCTCTGCGCCGAGCGCGCGCTTTTCTCGGCCGCTTCCAGACGCCTGAGGTTATAGTTGGCCACGGCATTGTAATAGAAAGCCTCGGGATAGTCGAAGGAATTGAGGCGCACAACCCGGTCGGTCACATCCGCCAGTTCGCTCCAGGCGCCGGCGCGCAGGTCGAGCAGCGACAGTTCCAGGAGCGGGTCCGGCCAGCGTGGTTCGGACCTGGCGGCAGCCTCGAACGATTGGCGGCCCTCCTCGGCGTGGTTGTGCGCCACCTGCAATTTGCCCAGTTCGCACCAGGCGAAAGCGAAGCCGGGATCGAGTTTGACGGCCTCCCGCAGGCTGTCCATGGCCTCGTCGAATTTCTTTTCTTTCGCCAGTTCCATGCCCTTTTGGAGAGCCTTGCGGGCCGGCTTGGACGCCTTCAGGGTGGTGGCCGCTACGGTCGTTTCCTCCCCTTTGACGAGGCGATGCAGCAGGATGACGCCTACGTCCGGGTTAGCCTGCGTATCATGATCGAGCAGGTTCACGGTTTGCGATCGGTAGCCGCCCAACCGGGCCCTTAGTTGGCAGTTGTAAAAACGATTGCCCGAACTGAGGCCGATGCCAGCCTCCCCCATCGATGCCACTCCGCCGGTTCCCGCGCCCGTCGCTGGCAGGGACATCTGGCCGAAGCCGCCCGCCCCTTCGCTGGCATCCGCCACAGCCTCGGTGTTCTGGCCCAACCGAATCGAAAAGTAACCCTGGCCATCGGTGTAGCCTTCCGAATGGGAAGCGCCGTTACATACGCGCTCGATTACGACCAGCGCGGGCGGCGGAACGCCCTGCTGCAGCATCACGCGGCCGCTGACCGCGACCGGACGTGTCAGGGCCCGCGCCACTTTGCAGGTGGTGCTGTCGGCTGAGGGCGCTGGCGGTAGCGAAGCGCTTGTCCCGCTGGCGCCGTCCGACCCGGTTCCCGCGCAGGAACTGGTGGTCGATGGGATTTGGCTGAAAGCTGGCAGCAACAGAATCGCGGCTGTGGCTCGGGAAACCCCCAGCACCCAATGTCGAGAGGACATGGACGACTTCCGATCGGTAAGTATTATGGCACAAGCAACGGTCGTCGGCTGTCGATCAGAAACGGGAGCGCCTGTTCCGGGGCGCTATCGAGCGGCTGCGCGGCCGGCAGGCAACCAGGCGAGATCGGCTTATCGTGCTTTCGACGGGCGGGGCGTTGCGCCCGTAGCCACGATCATTTTGGTGAGGAGCTCGGCGGCCGAGTCGAAGGAACCGTATTTGGCCAGGGCAATCGGGGTTCTGTTGTTGATGTCCATCGGATCGAGTTCCGCGCCCTTCTCGGCCAGAAACTGGACGGCTTTGCAAATCTCCGGCGGCGTGGATAACTGCATCGAGCCGATGAACACCGCGTGCAGCACGGTTTCCCTCCTGTCGGTCACCGCCTTGACGTCTGGGTCCAACTCATAGGCGTACCGCACGGACTCCGGATGGCCGCCGCTGGCGGCTGCCATCAGCAGGGTGCTGCCGTCCTGGGCGTGCATTTTCGGGTCCGCTCCGGCCTCCACCAGCGCGCGCATGATGTCGGGACGGTTGGCGCGAGCGGCCACCATCAGAGGCGTCTGCTCCCCCGCCGGCGGACGGTTGAATATACCGAGCCGGTCGCCGCTCGATTTGTTGGTCTTGGCGTTGACGTCCGCCCCTTTGGAAATCAACTGCTTCACCACATCGAGATCGCCCAATTGAGCGGCCATGTGGAGTGGGGTATTTCCGGCGCGATCTTTTCCGGTGGCGAGGGCGCCTTTTTCGATCAGCAGATTCGCCACATGGGGCTGCTTCGCCATGAGGGCGACCATGAGAACGCTGGCGGCTCTGGGAACGTCGTAGTTGGGGTCGGCTCCGGCGGCGATCAGACTCGCCGCCGACTTCACGTCGCCGTTCCCGATGGCGAAGACCAGGGGAGTGAATCCGGCTTTCGAGACGGCATTGGGATTCGCCCCGGCTTTCAGGAGAACATCGACGGCTGCCGAATTGGACTCGGCGGCGGCCCACATCAGCGCGTTCTGGCCTTTGCGGGTCTCCACGGCGTCGATCTTCGCCCCGTGACCGATGAGGGTGCGCAGCGCCGGCGGGCTGCCGGAAGCGGCGGCGATCATGAGAGGGGTTTCGTCGTACCAGCGGGCGGCGTTGGGGTCGGCGCCGGCCTGGAGAAGCTTCTCGACCATGGCGGCATTGCCATTGGCGCAGGCCAGAGTCAGGGGCGTTTCGCCGTATTCGTCGGCGGTGGCCGCTTTCGCGCCCGCCTGGAGAAGCAGATCGACGATTGCCACGTCGTCTTTGTAAACGGCCCACGCCAGTGGCGTCGCTCCATCCGCCAGCCGCGCGTTCACGTCGGCGTGCGCCAGTAAGGCCGCTACCGCCTTGCGGTTTTGATCCTTGATTGCGTCGATGAGAGGCAACTCACCGGCTAGACCAACAGCCGCGGTCAGACACATAACAATGGGCAGGCGGGAGCGCCGGCCCCACATCGGCGTCGTCATAGAGTCAAACTCAGATCTGGTCCACTCGGCCCGTGCTGTCGCCGAGGGTCTCGGCGTGAACGCCCGCCTTGTCGAGCATTGTCAGTAGCAGGTTGGTCATGGGCGTGTCCGGTTTGTACTGTATGTGGCGGCCGCCGCATATGTCGACCGACTTGCCACCGGCCAGAACCAGGGGCAGATCGTAATGGTCGTGGACGTTGCCGTCCCGAATGCTGCTGCCGTAGAGCAGCATGGTGTGATCGAGCAGCGAGCCATCGCCATCGGGAGTGGCCTGCATGCGGCCCACCAGGTATGCGAAGGACTTGACGTGATACTGGTCGATCTTCGCCACCTTGGCCATCTTCTCCGGATCCCTCATGTGGTGCGACAGCGAGTGGTGACCGTCCGGCACGCCGATTTCGCGGTAACTCCGGTTACTGCCTTCGCGGGCCATCATGTAGGTGATTACGCGCGTCATATCGGTCTGGAAGGCGATCACCATGAGGTCGCTCATGAGCTTGGTATGTTCTTCAAACGTGTCCGGAATGCCGGCCGGACGATCCATGACCGGGATCTTCACGGCGGCGCTCTGTTCCTCGGCCTTCTGAATCCGGCGTTCGATGTCGCGAATGCCTTCGAGGTATTCCTCCAGCTTGCTCTTATCGCGCGCGCCGAGGCTGGTCTGGAGGCGCGATACATCGCTGCTCACGAAATCGAGGATCGTCCGGTCCTGCTCCATCCGACTGATCCGGACGGCCGGGTCGGTGGTTTCCCCGTCGCCAAACAGGCGTTCGAAAAGAGCTCGCGGGCTGACCTCCATGGGGTTGGGAGTTGTCGGACCGCGCCAGGAAATCGTGTTGGTGTAAGCGCAACTGTAGCCGGAATCGCAGCCACCGGCCAGAGATGGTTCCTCGATGCCGATTTCGAGTGACCCGAACTGGGTCGCCTGCGCCAGTTTCTTGGCCGCGATCTGGTCGGCGGAGATGCCGGCGTGAATGTCGGCGCCTTCGGTTTTCTTCGGGTGGACGCCGGTAAGCCAAGTTGCGCCCGCGCGCGCGTGGTCGCCACCGCCGTCGCCCAGCGCCTGACCGTTGTACTGGGCCAGGTTTCGCAGGATGACGAGGTTGTCCCGGAACGGCTCCAGAGGCTTCGTGGTGGGCATAAACTCGAAGTTGGTCCCCAGCGTTTGCGGGACCCAGTCCTTCTGAATGATCCCGTTGGGGACATAGACAAAACCGAGGCGAATGGCCGGAGGGGTGGTCGAGCCCGCCATGGCCGGGATCATGGAATCGAGCAACGGCAGAGCCATGGCGGTCCCAATCCCCCGAAGGAACATGCGGCGGTCCAGGGCTTTCTTGGTGATGATCATAACGATCGATTTCTCCTCATTCGAAACTGCGGGCTCCTGACGATGGCATCGATCAGGGCGGGAATGGTGTCGTTTTGCGTGGCGGCGTCACGCAGAATGGCCCGCACGGCCGGGCGGTCGGACGCATCGAGGCCCCGTCCGAGCGCGTACGTCATCAGCTTTTCCGTGAAGGTCGAAAGGAACTCGTCGCGGTGCTGGGTCAACAGGAGTTGCTTCAGTCCCGCGGGCCCCGTGAAAAGCGTTCCGTCCGGCAACTTGCCGGTCGGGTCGATCACGGCTCCATTGTCTTTGTCGCGCCACGCGCCCACGCCATTGTAGTTCTCGAGCGAGAATCCGATGGGATCCATGCGCGAGTGGCAGGAGGCGCAAACCGGGTCGGCGCGATGCGCTTCCATCGCCTGGCGCATGGTAAGGTTACCGTTCTTTCCATGCGGATCGAGCGACGGGACGTTGGGCGGCGGCGGCGGCGGCGGCGTTCCCAGCAGGTTTTCCAGCACCCATTTGCCGCGCTGCACCACCGATGTCCGGTTGGGGTACGAAGTTACGGTGAGAAGGCTTCCCTGCCCCAGAATGCCGCCGCGGTTCGGGTCGGTGATCTCCACCCGGCGGAACTGCGGCCCGTGCACGCCGGGCACTCCGTAGAATTCCGCGAGGCGCTCGTTCAGAAAGGTGAACTTCGCGTCGATCAGTTCAGTGACAGGGCGATTCTCGCGTACGATGGCGTTGAAGAACAGCGTCGCTTCCCGTTCGAACGCACGGCGAAGAGCATTGTCGAAGTCGGGGAATTCATCCGGATCCGGCTTCTGCGCCGCCAGATTGCGCACGAAAAGATACTGCCCGGAGAAATTATCGATGAAGGCCTTGGACTTCGGATCCTCCAGCATGCGGCCGGTCTGCCGCTCGATCGTCTTTGGATCCGAGAGCTTGCCCGCTTCGGCCAGGCTCAGCAGTTCCTCGTCCGGTATGCTGCTCCAAAGGAAAAACGACAGGCGCGATGCCATCTCAAGATCGTTCACGCGGTGGACGCCCCCGGGCGCGCTGCCGGCAGGATCGTTTTCAACTCGGAAAAGAAAGTTCGGAGATACCAGGATTCCGCGCAGCGCCATTTCGATGCCGCTGTCAAAACCGCCGGCCAGCGGATCATGCCGGCCGCTCTGGTACAAGGCCAGCAGAGGCTTCAGATCTTCTTCTGTAGACGGCCGGCGATAGGCCCGGCGCACCAGCGAGGCGAGGATTTTGCGGGCGCAGGGTTCTTCCTCCTGGGGAGAGGCGGGGTTGCAAACGAAGATCCTCCGGCGGCTGGGGGAATCGCCGGGGCCGGAAATGTTGTAGGGGCCGGCGATCGAAAGATTGCTGAAACCGGCGCCATTGTTGCCTCCGGGGACCTCGAAAAGCTTCAGCCGGACGCCGTCGAGGCGCAGATCCAGATGGCCGGTTTGAGGGGGTCCGCCGGGCGGCCCGCCCTGGTTACGGCCGAGAGCGGGAATCACTTCCGGCATGGCGCCCGAGCGAATTGAGGTAAGACTCACATGCCGGACTCCGGCCTTCACCGGAATTCGCAGTTCGAGCCCGCCTCCCGAGGACGCCGCGCCTCCGCCAGGGCCGCCCGCCTGGATCTTGAAAACATATTCGGCGTCGAGCGGGAAGGCGTGCTGGAAAGAAAGGCCGCCGGCGGAATCGAACGGCAGATCGTCGTCGATGCGTTCGCTTCGGGGAATTCGGAGGCCGCCCCTGGGGGCCGCGCGCGCCTCCCTGGGCGGAGCGAACACGTCGACCACTGGTTTTACATCGCGGTCGCCGACGGCCAGACGGCTGACCATGCGCCCGGCCGTCATGTAACGCTCGATCAGAATGGGAGAGAGCGACAGAACGTCCCCGATATTGTCAAACCCGTAGCCCGTGTCGTCGGCGGGGAGAGTGGAACCGGGGTTGATGTCGAGCGCCAGAAAGTCGCGAATGGCGTTGCTGTATTCGGCGCGGTTCAGCCGGTGGATAGTGGGACGCCCGGGATCCGGGTGAGCCGCCGCGTATTTGTCGAGCTCGGATTCGAGATAAGCCGCAAACTGCCGCGAAGCGGCCGCATCGGGATGGGGCATCCCCGCCGGCGGCATCAGGTTTGCGCCGACTTTTTGCAGAACTTTTTCCCAAGTGGCGGCATCGTCCCCTACCTTGGCAATGTCCCGGCCTTCGAGCGACAGGCCGGCGGTTTTCATCTGGTTGTCATGGCAGGAAACGCAATACTGGTTTACCAGTGCGCGCTGAGCGGGGGCAGCCGGCTGTTGCCAGGCGGCCAGGCAGGGCGCGATAGCGATCGCGAGGACCGGTAAGAGGTACGACATTTGCGCGGATTTAGGGGACGCCATCGTGAGCTTACCCAGGTTGATGCTAGTATATACCGCGCGGCGGCAAAATACCCGGTTCGACGCAGTTCAAGCCTCGCTCGAAATGTTCCCTTTGACACAAAGGCGGAAAACGGGGGGCGCTATCTCGAAGCTTGCCGGCGGGTCAGGCCCACGCGCCCGCACAGGTTCACCCGGATGCCGAGTTCGGCCAGCATGGCGGCCTTGGCCGCCAGCGCGCGGCCGGCCTCCCCGGCGCTTGGAGCATACGCCACATTCACGTGGTTGGCGTGGTGGCGAGCCATAAACTGGTCGCGCGAGACGCCGTCGAGGACGGCGTGCATGATGGGCCACTGGGAAGTGGTCTCGCGCCAGCGGCGCGCCGTTTCCTCCTCTGGCAACGCCACGACGGTGGCTCGTCCCAGATCGCAATGGAGCGCTCCGTTTTCGACGAACACGCGGCTCCAGACAATCTCTCCCGGTTTACATACGCCCTTCAGCGTGCCGCCTCCCAACCGGAAATACATGGGCGGCTGGCGCTCGCTGATGGCCCCGGCGTAGCCGCCGATGTAATGCGAGGCTGGCGCGGCCCCGGAGATCTGAAACACCCACACGAAATCGTCGATGCCGTCGCCATGGTAGTGTTCGCCCCAGCGCACGTCGTGCAGGGTGGTCGAGGGGTCGAGGCCCAATGCGGTCCACACGCGGTTGGTGACCAGGGCATCCACGCCGGCGCATTCGTCCACTTCGTTGAAATGCGGCAAAGGCTGGCCGGGGAACAGCGGCTGCCCGTCGGCGCCGGAGACGGGCGGCCGGTCGGGGTTGTTGAGCAACCCTTCGGCCAGGTCCGAGGCGGGCGTCATGTCCTTCAGGCCCTGCTGGTACTGGATTCCGATTACGTCGCAGCCGAAATCGTGCGCCATGCGCAGGGCCGCGATGTACATTTTGCACTGTTCGAGGAGCTGGGCCTCGGTGAGGTCGGTTTCCGGGTTCGGACCGGTGGCAAAATGGACGCCGCGCAGGTCGAGCCAGGCTTTCACCTCGCGCGCCTCGGCTTCGGGAACCTCGCGCATAGCCGCCACCAGCGCGGACTGGCTAAGCCGTTCTTTGTAGATGCCGGCGGGATTCAGCAACTCATCTTCCACGATGGCGTTGTACATCCCCATGCAGCCTTCGTCGAAAATGCCCATGATGGCTTTTCGCCGCAGGAGTTGGCGGGCCAGGCCGCGTCCCAGCGCGGCGGCGGCCTCCGGAAGGGCGGCGGGGTCGAGCGGGCGGACATGGCTGAGGTCATGGCTGACATGCCGTTCGGCCAGCCATTGGCGCAGCCCGCGGCGCAGGAAATCGTCCGCGAAATCGAGGCTCCAGGTGGTGGAGAAGGGCACGCCGGCCTTGTACAGGCACCCGTTCAGGTTCAGCATTCCGACCAGCCCGGGCCATTGGCCCGACCAGTTGGCCACGGTCAGGATGGGCCCGCGGTGGCTGCGCAGGCCGGGGAGGACATGATAGCTGTACTGCCAGACGGCCTCGGCTATCACCAGGGGAGCTTCGGGGTGGATATTCATGAAGACGTCCATCCCCATCCGCTGGCTCGAAATGAAGCCGTGCCGGCGCTGTGGATCGTAGGGGTGCGCTCGCCGCAGGGTAACGCCCTCGGCCGCGAAGGCCGCGGCCAGCCTGCGTTCCATTTCGGCTTGAGCGGGCCAGCAGACTTCGTTGGCGCTTTCTCTTGAATCGCCGCTCGCCACCAGCAGCGCCTCTCCGGCGGCGGGAGGCAAAGGGTCGGAAATGTGGGTAGCCATCGTCTTTGCTTCTACCACCCGGTTGGCGGCGATGCAAGCGGATTGCGCGACTGGATGCCGCGGCGCGAATCTAATAGGCCGGAATGGGAACGGCGTTTTCACTATGTCGGGGGGCCGGCGGCATCCGCGCCGCGGAGGACAGCCGATGCGACTCGTAGCCACCGTGGAGCTGATCGTATGCTGGTTCGCCTGGATCTATCCGTTCTTCTTTCGCGCGCCACGCCACCAGAAGCGCGAATCCATCACCGCGCCGCCGCTCATGCAGGCGGGGTTTCCGCTGCAAGTCATGGGCATTTTAGTGGCATGGGCTTTCCGGCTTCCCGCCGCGGACGGGCCAGGCGCGTGGCGCGTGGCAGGCTCGATGATCCTGGGCCCTGTCGCGTCGCTGATTTATTGGCCCGCGGTCAAGCATCTGGGCCGGCAATTTCGGCTTCGCGCCGGCCTCTACACCGATCATGAACTCGTACGCACCGGTCCGTACGCCCTGGTGCGCCACCCCATCTATGCATCGATGTTGGCGATTCTGCTGAGCACTCTTCTGCTGCTGACTCCGTGGGTGTGGCTGGCGGTTTCGCTCGCCCTGTTCGTGACCGGAACCGAACTCCGAATCCGCGCGGAAGACGGTCTTCTGGCAGCCCGTTTCGGACCAGCCTTTGAGGAGTACAAAAGGCAGGTTCCAGCCTACATCCCGTATGTGCGGTAGCTCATAGCTGCTAGAGTCTTATCCATGGGGCGCTTTGTATCTGTTCCTGTTCTCCTGGCCGCGGCCGGCCTGTGCCTGGCCGCTGACGGTCCGAATCTGACGGATCGGTACCGCGCCGTGGCGGACAAACTGACCGCCGCCGCCATGGCCGATGCGGAGGGATATGACCGTCTGGCATACCTTTGCTACCGCATCGGCGCCCGGCTCAGCGGCTCGCCCGCATTGGAGCGCGCCATTGCCTGGTCGGCGGAGCAGATGAAGGCCGCCGGCCTGAGCAACGTGCGGGTAATCCCGGCCAAGGTTCCGCACTGGGTGCGGGGGGCCGAATCGGCGCGTATGCTGGAGCCCGTGGACAAGCCCCTCCACATGCTGGGGCTGGGGATGAGCGTGGCCACGCCGCCGGGAGGAATCGCGGCGGAGGTGGCGACCGTTTCCAGTTTCGAGGAACTGGCTGCTTTGGGCCGCGGCGGAGTGCAGGGCAAGATCGTACTCTTCAACGAGGTCTATCGCGGATACGCCGAAACCGTGCCGTACCGCACCGCGGGCCCTTCGCGCGCGGCGGCGCTGGGGGCGGTGGCGGCGCTGGTGCGGTCGGTCACGCCGCTGGCCATGGAGATTCCCCATACCGGGACCCTGCGCTATGACGAAACCCAGCCCAGGATTCCGGCGGCCGCGGTTTCTCCCGAAGACGCCATGATGATCGCGCGCCTGTGCGCCGGCGGCGTTCGTGTCAGGGTCCGCCTGGAGATGGCGGCGCGGATGGAACCCGACGCCGATAGCGGCAACGTGATCGGCGAGATTCCGGGACGCGAGCGCCCGGAGGAGGTTGTGGTCATCGGCGGCCACATCGACTCCTGGGACGTGGGGCAGGGAGCGCAGGACGATGGCGCGGCCATCATGGCGAGCTTGCAGGCCGTCGCCCTGGTCAAGAAACTGGGCCTGCAGCCGCGCCGCACCCTGAGGGTGGCGTTTTGGGTGAACGAAGAGAACGGCAGCCGAGGCGGACAGGCTTACCGCGCCTGGGTGGGAGACCAGATCGGCAACCACGCGGCCGCCATCGAAATGGACGGCGGCGCGGAGACCCCGCGCGGATTTGGGGCCGGCGTGGACCAGAGCTCGATGGAGACGCTGAGGCAGATCGGCAGGCTGCTCGATCCCATCGGCGCCGGCGAAATCACGCCCGGCGGCGGAGGGGAGGACATCTCGCCGCTGCTCCGCGATGGCGTTCCCGGCCTGGCCGAGCGCGCGGCGGGCACGCATTATTTCGACTGGCACCATACCGAGGCGGATACCCTGGACAAGGTGGACCCCGTGGACTTCCGCAAGAGCCTGGCGGCCATGGCCGTCATGAGCTACGTGCTGGCTGACATGCCGGGGAGGCTGGTGGCGGCGGGCGCAAGAGGGCAGTAACAGACGTTACACTGGGAACTTGCCGAAGAGTCTCAGCAGTCGCTGGAGGGCCGCGCTCCTTTACTGCGGCATCGTCTTCGCCGCGGCGCTGGCGGGGATCGTGGGCGCCGAGATCTATCTGGCCCACAGCATGGAGCCGCGCTTTCCTCTGCCGTTCTACAACCGTCTCTATCCCTATGTAATGTTCCGGCCCGTGGAGAGCTACACGTACGAGACGCCGGAGACCTATGAGATGTCTCACTTCAAGAGCCGCGTGTTCGTATACACCAACGAAGACGGGTTCCGCATCCCGGCTCCAGGGTATAAGCTGCCCAAAATCAAGCCGCCGCGCCAGTTGCGCATCGTGGTGCTGGGCGGTTCGCTGGTCGAGCTGGCCAGCACCTTCGATACCACCCTGCCCGGGGCTTTGAAGCTCCTGCTCCGGAGCCGCTATCCCGGGCGCGATATCGAAGTCATCAATGCCGGGATTCAATCCTCGGTGTCGCGCCAGTCCCTGGTGCAACTGGTGACCGAGGTGGTGGATTATCACCCGGATATGGTGATTCTGTACGACGGCGGCAACGACATCGGCCTGCCGTTCACTTACGAATCGCGGCCCAACTTCCCGTACAATTTCCAGACCATGGAGGAAGCCTGGGATACCTACCGCCAGGAGCGGCGCGCGTCCCTGCTCCGCGTCGCATGGGAGCGCAGTTACTTGGCGCGCGCGATTCGCGAACGCTTCAGCCCCGGCCGGAGAAAGCTGGTTCCCACGGCCGACGACCCCTACGCCGGAACTAATGCCCTGCCGGCATCGCAAATGATTTCCGACCGGGCCTTCGTTCAGACCCACATCGCGGCGTATCTCTCCAATTGGCGGAAGGTGGTGGAGCTGTCGCGGGCGTACCACTACAAGCCGGTCTGCATTCTCACGCCGGCCTCCGGGGGGCTGGAGGAGCCGTTCGCCCTGCCGCGCATGATGAAGTCTTTCCATCTCAGCCGCGAGACGGCGCTCGAATGGATACAGGCGTTTGAGGTTCTGTACGGCGAAGCCGGCCGCCAGATCGACGAGCTGCGCGCGGCTTTGCCGGATGCGGTTTTCCTGAACATGACCAACGATCTCCAACCGGCCGGGAAGTACTTTTGGGACCTGGCGCACGTCTACGACGAAGCCAATGCGACCGTCGCCGCGAAAATCTACCCGGCGATCCGGCCCGCCGTGGAAGAAGCGCTGACCTCGGTGGCGCGCGAGCCATTGGGAGGCGCGGAGAGGGAGAAGTGAAATTCCGCCAGTTTGCAATCAATCTGGCCCTTCTCGCGGCGGTGGTCCTGTTCTTTTGCGGCGCCATGGAACTGGCGCTGCGCCTGATTTTCGCGCGCAGCCTGGATTTCTCCATGGAGATGTGGAAGTACGCCGCGCAACTGAAGCGCCCGGTGGCCGACCCGAAGCTGAGCTTCGCCCATGCGCCGAACCGCTCCGCCGTGTTGATGGGAGTGCCGGTCTCCATCAATTCCCACGGCCTGCGCGACCACGAATACTCGGAGCAAACGCCCGCCGATGTCTACCGGATCGTGATGCTCGGCGATTCCACTACCTTCGGCTGGGGAGTGCCGATCGAGGAGACCGCGGCCAAGACGCTGGAACGCGATCTGAACCGGGCGGGCATTCCCGGATACGCCCGCGTGGAGGTTCTGAACGCCGGCGTGGGGAATTACGGAACCGTGCAGGAGGTGGCGCACTACCGCACGTTCGACCGCATCTTCCATCCGGATCTGGTGGTGCTGGTGTACTTCATCAACGATCCCGAACCGGTGCCCGTGGAGCGCAGCCCGGGTCTGCTGGGCCGGTCGTATCTGCTGGCCTTCACCATCTCGCGCTACGATGCGCTGCTGCGTTTCGCGGGCCGGCGCCCGCCCTGGTACGAATACTACGCGCGGCTTTATGACGACGGGCAGCCGGGGCTGCGGGCCGCCGAGGATGCGCTGGGCGAACTAGCCGCCCTCACGCGCGCGGACGGCGCGGCGCTGCTGGCGGCCATTCTGCCCGAGCTGCACCAGATCGAGGGGACCTCGTATCGCTTCGAACGCGAGCAGCGCAAGATCGAGGACGTACTGGCGGCCGATCGCATCCCCGTGACCGACCTGATCGAAGGGCTGCGCGGGCACGGCCCCGAAAGCTCGCTCTGGGTGACGCCCGCCGACCCGCATCCCAACGCCAAGGCTAACGCTCTAATTGCGGCGCAGTTGGAAGCCTGGATTCTGGCCAACGCCAAAACCGGGTCTCCGGGCGCCCGGCATCCCAGGCGCTGATTTGACGCGATAGAATCCCCGGCCTACACTGAAAGCGAGAGCAAGCCCAGTCCGTAGTGACGTCTATGAAAACCTACAGCTTCAAAGTCGTGGTGGAGCCGGACGAAGACGCCCAGGGCAATCCGGCGTGGTTCGCGCACTGTCCCGCGCTGGAGAGTATTGGCGGCGCGACTTCCGGGCGTACAAAAGAAGAAGCGCTGCGCCACATCAATGAAGTTGTTCGCATGATCGTTCAGGAGTTCATCGAGGACGGAAAACCGCTGCCCGAAGGTCCGGAAGATTCCGGGGCGGTGAAAGAGGTTTCCCAGCAGGAACCCCGCATTGCGGTCACCGTTTAGACCGTGGCTATCGACTACGGTAGTCTCCGGTCGCTCACGGCCCGCGAACTCATCGCCGCCCTCACGCGGGATGGCTTTTATTTCGTCCGTCAAAGTGGATCTCATCAACGTTACGGCCACTCGGATGGCCGGCGCGTGACTGTGGCGCCGCACGGAAGAGGGGATACCTTCACCACGAAAACCCTGAATCGATGATCGGGGCGCAGGCCCGCTGGACCGTAGAGGACCTCAAGCGCCTTAAGCTCATCCGGTAGCCATGGACGTAAAACCGAACCCCGAAATCGTCGCGCCTTGGGGCGTCCTCCGTCGCGCCGGCATCCACGCGGGAGATCGAGTCGCGGCCAAGGCGCACGGCGGCGCTCCGCGCCGTGCGGTGTGAAGGCTGTGGTTCGGACACTAAGGGGGATAGACGCATTTTTCGAAATGCACCGGAGCAATGCAAAAGAAATGCGTCTGTCCCCTTTAGCTCCTTTAGCTCCACGGACCGGTTTTCCGGGTTTTCCGACGCGTGGGCGACCCGCATGAGTGGCGCGGCGGTCCTCCCATTAAAATCAAAGATCCAGGATATCCGCCCCGTCCGGCGGTGCTAGCCCCTTCGCAAAAAAGTGCTCCAAGCAGGCAGAAATCTTGCTCAGCGCGTACGTCGCCCCGCTACTCTCTGTGGGGCCGTGGACGTCACGTGCTCGAAGTATCCTGTACTGGGCCTCAAGGTAGCGGTAAAACTGTCGAACGGTCCGCGCCTTCTCGGAGGCAAGCACGTCTCCAGTCGCGTCCTCCTTCTTCAGCACCTCCGCAACGCGATGTGCAAGAGCCTGGTCCGCCAGAGGTACCGTTGGAAGAATGCCGTACAGGTATTCGAGGCGCTCAGGGAGAACCCGCAGATGCATGAACCCGGAAGCCTGAATGTGCACCGAGTCGTCGGCGCCGACCGACGAAAAGCCCATGTGATCTGCCCCAATCAGTCGTTTGCGCAGCAAATAGTTAAGTGCCCCAAGCACATCCTCGGGGACATACCCGTACTGTTGCAGAACGTCGGCGACATGACGGCATGTGAAATATCCTTCTAGGCCGATTTGTCCCTGCCTCTTGCGATTGACGGTCAGATAGTAAAGAGCCTCGACCAGGATGAAGTTGTCGGGCCTCTCCCATTCCTTATCAAAGCCAAACACGTTGATAATGTACCCGCTCCGATCACTCGCGAATCGGTAGTCTGTTCGCATTAGGATCTTAAGAACATTGTGCTCCTTAATAGGAATGGCCCCAGCGCCCATCACGCTGGACGTAATCGATGTCTCGCTGAGGTGCCCAGACGTAATGACACTAACGAACATCTCAAGCGCTCTGCGTACATCGCGCCCAGCAAGAGACTCTAAAATTCGTGAGATATTATGCCTTCGCTCGAAGAGCTCAATGTACAGTTGCCCCAGGAACACTCCTAACGCCGACTTTGGGTACCCTATGCGCACGCCAGATTCGAGAGTATACCGTTGCACATCGGCGGCGTTCGCAATCAGATACTCCAGGCTGAGCTCAAGGCGACGCTTCACAACGTCGATGAATCTTGGCGGGGAGATGTGGAAGACGATGCCGGAGCGGTACGTATCCAACGGAGGCTTCTCCTTAAACCGTTCATAAGTCTCGTCACGCATCTGGAGCATGACGAAGCATTTTGTCATGGCCATGAAAGAAAGGGCTACGTTGAACGCAGTGAGCTGTCCTGCAAGATCGAGGCGGTCAACATTATCCATGACGGCAACAAGTACTTCGTGCCTGCTCCCAAGCACATATGTCGCGATACCTCGCGCCAGCTCTTCTGGATCGTCTTGCCATTTGGCCAAATCGCTTGCGCGTTGCGCGGCGACCTTTTCAGGCGAAACACGCTCAAGTTCCTCGTATATGCTGCGGCGTCTCTGAATGTTCCGCGAGAATATTCCACGCTGGACGGCACTGGAAAACAAGTCAAGTCCGGGGTTTTCGGCTTGGAAAGCTTCGATGAACGCGGCGCAGACCCATTGTTCTGCGCTTTTGGCGTCAGCCATGGTACTCGTGTTGAAGTCGATGAACGCCCATCGCGTTCGTCCAGCGACCTCGGGCGGCTGCAGCACGTCTTTATAGCGTCGGGCAAACAGGGACTTCCCCACCCCCACTGCGCCTTGAACGATCTGAAGTTGACCGGTTAGGGGCCGTTCATGGTCAAATGACATGATCGCGCGGGCAACATTTAACTCCTCATGGCGCCTCGGCTCCAGTGGCTTTACAATGTTGTTTTGGCGAAACGCGAGCCTTTCCTTGAGCAGAGCCTCCAAGACTCGATCATATTCAGTCACCTCATCTGACGAAACGTAGGCCTTTTCGGCGATTTCGTGGACATTTTCCTGGGGCGTCGATGAGAAGTACCGCCGGAGAATCGGGGACAGGTCAGCCGCAAAGGTATTCAGTGGTTTCTTGGCATTAAGGACCGGCTGTCCACCAAGTAGGTCGTATGGGATGGCAATGTTCGCCGATCGCAGATGGCGAGAGAGTTCTCGTGCGATCTGATCGAGCACGCGACCCGAACAACACGATTGCAGCGTTTCTAGCCCGGCCGCACCGACGAGAAGGTCGTTCAAGGAAAGCCGAATGTCCGGCTCGGCATCCCAGGACCCGTATAAGTATGTCTTGCCGTTCGTTGCGAAGATGCGGGCACAAGGGTTGATGCCCGCCGGATACTTCTGGTTTAGATGGCGAGCATACAGGCTAGCCTCCCTGTAGCCGAGTTCGGCTGCAACGCTAGGGGCCTTCGCCTCGACGATCATTACGGGTAGACCATGCAGCCAAATGGAGTAGTCCGGAACGTACCCGGTCATCTTCCCAGCCGCCTTGTCGAGGTCAACAGGGGGCAGGTACTGCTTGGTCTTTACCTGCACTTCCGGGATGCCTAGGTAGTGCTCGCTCGTCAGCAATGGCATCAAGACTTTTTGCTCGACATCGCTCTCCGTCAAGAGCACGACGTGTTCGTCAATCACTATCACCTCACGGTGCAGAGCCGAATTGAGTTCTTCCAAGAGTATCCCTCACTCGCACCCCGGAATCTAGGCCCTTACCGCGAGATTCTGCGTATGTTGCATTTCGTGCGGCTGCCTGTGCCGACCGTACGATCAAACGTGGAAGACCCTTGGTGTCCCGGCACTTTCACCTATGGACGCGACCGATCCCAACCAACGTCACGGGTTGGGCAGGCACCTGGATGCATAACGCCAAACTGAAGAGGTGGCCGGAGCAGATTGAGAACGGACCGTCGGCTACCCGAAACCGCACGAATGCTGCTGTCGGACCGCGACCGGCGAGAGACGACGGTTCATACCGTCTTACGCCGCTTGGCCTTGGGTCCGGCCTTCTTCACCTGGGCGTGCAGAAAGTCGATCATCTCCCGATGGGTCCCGAAGGGACCATGGGTGCGCCCGGCTTTGATGTCGGCTAGGCCTTCGGCGAGCTGGGCATCGATAGCGCGGCGCTGCGCGGGCGTGTACTCGTCGTCGGCGGCCGGGAGTTTGGGAAGGATGGTAATCACGCTGCCGGACACCCGGAATTCGAGGTCTTGACCGTTCTTGTGACCGGCGCTCCGGCGGACGGACAGCGGCACGACCAGCGGAGTCTTGGATACGTTTCTTACGGTGACGGTCATGGTAGTAGTGCGGTCGCTATCCGATTCCAGTTTCAGTGTAGGGCTGCGGACGCCATTCGTCAAACGCCAGGTCGCCCGCTCTCCCGGGAAACCGGGGCCGACGGGCCGTTCTCTTCCGCGGCTGGCCCTAGACCGACAGCCCCCGGGACGCACCGGAACCGCCGGCCGCGCCTCGATGCCGAAGCCGAATCGGTAATGAAGCGCACCCCGGACCCCCGCCGCCGTGCGCTAGAATTCCATGGGGAGGATGCATGTCGCTGGCGCGTGAGCTATGGGCTTTTCTGCGGGTTCGCAAGAAGTTCTGGCTGCTGCCGATCATGGTGATGACGCTGGTCTTCGGGGCCCTGCTCCTGCTGGCGCAAAGCTCCGCCGTCGCCCCTTTTATCTATACCTTATTCTAGGTCGCGGCCAGTCGATGCCTCGGCGACCTCTCCCTGACGGTCGCGGCTCGTTAAGACCCTGGCGAGCCGCGACCGTCAGGGAGCGGTCGGAGGGGTTAATCCATGACGGTCGTCTAAGCCTTGCGCCGTCCGCCCCTGATACAATCGGTTCAAACAGTCCCAGAGAGAGAATCTATGCGCCGAAAAGTGCCTGTTGCGATCCTCCTAGCCGCGCTTCTTTCCATCGCGGCGTTTTCCCAGACCCCGGCCCACGCCCCCGCCTTTCGGAAAGTGACCTCGGTGGAAGGCATCACGGAGTACGCTTTTCCCAACGGCCTGCACGCGCTGCTGTTCCCCGACCCTTCCAAGCCCAAGATTACGGTGAACATGACCTACCTGGTGGGCTCGCGATACGAGGGCTACGGGGAGACCGGCATGGCGCACCTGCTGGAACACCTCATGTTCCTCCAGACCAAGACGCGGACCAATATCAAGAAGGAGCTCACCGATCACGGGGCGGACATGAACGGCACGACTTCGTTCGACCGCACCAACTACTTCGAAACGCTCACCGCCAGCGATGAGAACCTGCGTTGGGCGCTGGGCCTCGAAGCCGACCGCATGGTCAACACGAGGATGGAAAAGAGCATCCTGGACAAGGAAATGACGGTGGTGCGCAACGAGTTCGAGATGGGCGAAAACAGCCCGCCGCGCACCCTCTTCCAGCGCACGCTCGAAACCGCCTACACCTGGCACAACTACGGCCATTTGCCCATCGGCTCGCGCTCCGACATCGAAAACGTACCCATCGACCGGCTGGCGGCTTTCTATCACAAGTACTACCAGCCCGATAACGCCGTGCTGACCATCGCGGGCAAGTTCGACGAAGCCAAAACGCTGGCCTGGATCGCGCAATTGTTCGGACCCATTCCGCGTCCCCTGCGCAAACTGGCGCCCACCTACACCGTGGAACCCGTTCAGGATGGCGAACGCACGGTCACCTTGCGGCGCGTGGGAGACGTCCAGGAGGTCATGGCGGCGTACCACATTCCCGCCGCCGCGCACCCCGATGCGGACGCGCTCGAGGTGCTGGCCGGCGTGCTGGGCGATGAACCCGCGGGCCGCCTCTACAAGGCGCTGGTGGAAAGCAAGAAGGCGGTTTCGGAGAGCGTCGATACCCTTTCGCTGCACGACCCCGGGATCCTGATGGCCTCCGCCACGCTTCGCCAGGAGCAGAATCTGGACGAAGCCCGCGCCATCCTGATCCAGACCTTGGAAGGCGTGGCCGCGGCGCCTCCCACCAAGGAGGAGGTGGAGCGCGAAAAGACGCGGCTCCTGAAAGATATCGATCTGGAAATGACGGACACCGAGGGGATCGCTCTGGCCCTCAGCGAGGCGCTGGGAGACGGAGACTGGCGCCTGCTGTTCCTCAGCCGCGATCGTATCAAGAACGTCACCGAACAGGACGTGGCGCGCGTGGCCAGCCTGTATTTCAAGCCCTCCAACCGCACCGTCGCCGAGTTCCAGCCGGACAAGAGCCCGGACCGCGCCGAGATGCCCAAGACCCCCGATCTGACGGCCCTGTTCAAAGATTTCAAGGGCGGCGCGGCCATTTCCGCCGGCGAGGTTTTCGATCCCACGCCCGCCAATATCGAGAAGCGCGTTGTGCGCGCCAAACTCGCCAATGGCATGAACTTGGTCCTGTTGCGGAAGCAGACCCGCGGCGGCACGGTGGTGGCGCAGATCACCATGCGCTTCGGCGACGAGAAGTCCCTGTTCGGAAAGTCCGCGGCAGCTGGTCTCACGGGCCCCATGCTCATGCGGGGAACCAAGAATAAGACGCGCCAGCAGATCGAAGACGAGATGGATAAGCTCAAAGCGCAGATATCCATAAACGCCGGCCCCAACAGCGTCAACGCCGAGGTGCAGACGGTGGAGGCGAACTTCGCCGGCGCGCTGCGCCTGGTTGCCGAGATGCTGCGCGAGCCGTCGTTTCCGCAGTCGGAATTCGACCAGATGCGCCAGGAATACATCGCCTCGGTCGAGCAGACCCGGACCGATCCCCAGTCCCGCGCGGCTACCGATTTCCGGCGGCGGCTGACCCCCTATCCACGTGGCGACGTGCGCTATGTCGCCACCGCTGAGGAAGACATCGAGGACCTCAAGAAGCTCACCCTGGACGACATCCGCAAGTTGTACGCGCAGTTCTACGGCGCGTCCAATTCCCAGTTCGTGGCGGCCGGCCAGTTCGACGCCGCGCAGATCCAGAAGCTCGCCGCGGAGCTGTATGGCGGATGGAACAGCCCGCTCCCGTTCCAGCGCATCGTCAACCTATACCAGAAGAACGCGGCGGCGGATTTGAAGATCGAGACGCCCGATAAAGAGATGGCGTTTCTGGTGGACGGCATGCGCTTGAAGATGTCGGACGAGGACCCCGATTATCCGGCTCTGTCGCTGGCGAACTACATATTTGGCGGGGCTTTCTCTTCGCGCCTGGAGAGGCGCATTCGCGACAAGGAAGGCATGAGCTATGGGATATCCTCGAGCGTTCAGGTCCCGGCCAAGGACGATGGCGCCATGTTCGTGGCCAGCGCGCGATGCGCGCCGCAGAACGCGCCCAAGGTGGAGGCCAGCTTCAAGGACGAACTGGCGCGCGCCTTGAAGGACGGCTTCACGGCGGCGGAGTTGGCCGACGCCAAAAAGGCCTGGCTCCAGGAGCGCGCCGTGGCCCGCTCCGACGACGGCTCGCTGGTGGCCACGCTGGCCAATCGCGAGTATTTCAGCCGTACCATGATGTTCGACCAGGCCCTGGAGACCAAGGTCGCCGCGCTCACCCCCGAACAGGTGTCCGCCGCATTTCGCCGAATCGATCCGGCCGAGCTGGTGACGGTGAAGGCCGGCGATTTCAAGAAGGCGGGGGTCTACCAGTAATCGGGTGGACTGTCGGATTGACAGACGAAAGCGTCTGTCCCACCAGGGCTTCCATCTTGTGGGGCAGGCGCTTTCGCCTGCCAACCGTTGCGGCTCGACAGCGGCTCAGTTTACTAGCACCGGGTGATCGAACACCACGTCGATGGTGGAGCCTTGCCGCAATTCCACTTCGCGTCCGCGGGTGAGAAGCACGGTCGCCAGGCCCACCGCACCGCCGGCTCCGGCTCCGATTCCAGCCCCGGTCCAGCTTCGATCGACCATCGCGCCCACGGCCGCCCCGGTTCCGCCAAGCGTAGCTACCCGGGCGGCGTCCACGCCGTGT
>JBEKPK010000013.1:0-34951 GCA_049520795.1 Bryobacteraceae bacterium | reverse complement strand
CCAGGCTGCTCACGATGATCACGTAGCGCTCCAGCCACATGCCGATCAGCACCACGATCGACGAAAGGAAGAGCAGGACCGGGTTCGAGCGCACTCTCTTGAACCACAGCGCCTGCGGAGCCAGAATATTGCAGGCGATTAACGACCAGTAAGAGAGCCTGTACGGCCCGGTCATGCGATGCCACAGCATGGCCGACTCGTAGGTGTTGCCGCCGTACCAGGCCGAGAAGGTCTCCAGCATATAGGCGTAGGCCACAATCAGCCCGGTCGCCAGCATGACTTTGGCGGAATTATCCAGATGGCGGTCGGTAATCAGCCCCTGCAGCCCGTAGACCGAACGCAGCGGAATGGCCAACGCCAGCACCATCGCAAAACCCGAGTAGATAGCGCCCGCGACGAAGTAGGGCGGCAGAAAAGTGGTGTGCCAGCCGGGGACGATGGCGATGGTGAAATCGAAGCTTACCACCGTGTGGACCGAGAGCACCAGCGGCGTGGCGAGGCCGGCCAACAGCAGCGAAGCCGTTTCGTAGATGCTCCAGTGGCGCGCCGAACCGCGCCAGCCCATGGCCAGAATGCCGTAGGCGAAGCGCGCGAAGCGGTTGTGCGTGCGGTCGCGCAGCGTGGCCAGGTCGGGCATCAGGCCCACGAACCAGAACATCAGCGATACCGTGGCATAAGTGGAGACCGCGAACACGTCCCACACCAGCGGGCTGCGGAAATTCGGCTGCACGCCCATGCTGTTGGGGTAAGGCATGAGCCAGTAGAACAGCCACGGGCGGCCCAGGTGCAGCAGCGGGAACATGCCCGCGCAGGCCACCGCGAACAGCGTCATGGCCTCGGCGAAGCGGTTGATGGAGTTGCGCCACCTTTGGTTCAGCAGCAGCAGAATGGCGGAGATCAGCGTGCCCGCGTGGCCGATTCCGATCCACCATACGAAGTTGGTGATGGCGAAGCCCCACATCACCGGCGTGCGGAGGCCCCAGATTCCCACGCCTTCGGCCAGCAGCGTCGCCACCGCCCACAGGAACAACAGCAACAGGCCGAAGCCCACCGAGAAGCAGGCCATCCAGAACAGCGGCGTGCGTTTGGTGAGAACGACGGCGGCGATCTGGTCGGTGATCGAGCCGAAGGTGTAGCCCGGCGCGATAATGTCCCGCGAACGCTCTTCGACGGCTGGTGAATTCTCAGGCATGGGTTAGGTGAAAGCGTGGGGCAGGATGGAATCCTGCGCGGCGGTTGTCAACCGCCGCGCGGGCCGATTGACAATCGGCCCGCAGGCTGCCAGTCTGCCCCACATTCCTTCTCATCCTTCGATCTCCGGGTTGGGATTGCGAAGCTCGGCCAGGTAGGTGGTGCGCGGGCGGGTATTCAGATCCTCCAGCAGGCCGTAGTTCAGCTTCTCCGCTTTCATCTTCGAGACGCGGCTGGCGGGGTCGTTGATATCTCCGAAGATAATCGCCTGGGTGGGACAGGTGGCCTGGCAGGCGGTCTGGATTTCGCCGTCGCGGACCTTGCGGTTCTCCTTCTCCGATTCGATCTTGGCGGCGTTGATGCGCTGCACGCAGTAAGTGCACTTCTCCATCACGCCACGGCTGCGCACGGTCACATCCGGGTTATGCAGCAGTTTGAGGCTGGGCGTCTCATAATCCGAGAACTGATAGAAATTGAACCGCCGCACCTTGTAAGGGCAGTTATTCGAGCAGTAACGAGTGCCCACGCAGCGGTTGTAGACCATGTCGTTGAGGCCTTCGCTCGAGTGGCTGGTGGCCTGCACCGGGCAGACCAGCTCGCAGGGCGCGTTCTCGCACTGCATACAGGGCAGCGGCTGGTTGTATAGCTCGGGGTTCTCGACTTCGCCGTGATAATAGGTGTCCACGCGCAGCCAGTGCATGGCGCGGCCGCGGCGCACCTGGTCTTTTCCGACCACGGGAATGTTGTTCTCCGCCTGACAGGCCACCACGCACGCGCTGCAACCCGTGCAAGAGGTAAGGTCGATGGCCATGCCCCAGGCGTGGCCTTCGTACTTCCAGTCCGGATAAAGCGTCAGTGAGCGCGGCGGAGCTTCGGCCCCCGCGTGCACCGATTCCGGGTCTTTCCGGTATTCGTCGATGGCGCCGCTATGGATGATGTGGCGGCGGGTGTCGAGTTCCCTAGCTTCCAGAATGCCCTGATTGTTGGTGGTGGCGAACTCGTACTCGCCCGCCAGTTTCCTGGCCTCCAAGCCGTTGTCGCGCCATAGGGCGCGGGTGGTTCTCAGCCCATATGGATTGAATCCCATCCCCGTTCCCGCGCGCCCGGCCCGCGTGCGGCCGTAGCCCAGGTGCAGTGTTACCGCGCCATCCACGTGCCCCGGCTGCACCCACACCGGTGCGCGCAGCGAGCGGCCCTGGTAAGTGAGTTGTAACATGCCGCCCGTACTTACTCCCAGGCGATGCGCGGTGGCGACGCTCAGGATGGCGGCGTTGTCCCAAGTCACTTTGCTGATCGGCTTGGGCAGCTCCTGGAGCCAGCCGTTGTTGGCGAAACGGCCATCGTATATCGTCGGATCGGGCCGGAAGATGGTTTCCAGCTTGCCGCCCAGATGCGGCGCCGTTATGCGGGCGCGAATGTTCTCCGGCTGCAGGGCGGGCGTTTTGAGCGGCAGCGCGGAGCCGGCCATCAAGCCATCATGCACCGAACGCCGCCACCAGGCCTCGAAATCGGGGCCCGGATGCAGCCTGGTCCAGTATGCGCGCAGGATATCGCGGCCATTCATATACTGCTGGCCGGCGAACATCTGCAGGATCTCGAGAGCCGAGCGGCCGCTGTACAGGGGCTGGATGAGCGGCTGCTGCAGGGTTACGGTTCCATCGAAGGCGCGCGCGTCGCCCCACGCCTCCAGGTAGTGCGCCTCCGGCAGCCGCCACTGGCACAGCTCCGAGGTTTCGTTGTCGTAGAGGCTGAGGTGAACGCGCAGGCGCGCTTTGCGGATGCAGGATCGCATGCCCAGATCGACGGGCGCGTCGAACACCGGATTGCCGCCGACGATGAAAAGCAGTTCCACCACGCCGGCGTCCAGATCTTTCACCAGATCCTGAAGGGAGGCCAACTGGTCGGTCGGGTTGGCTTCGATGGGGTCGGTGTAGAAGACGGTTTTGCCCACGTTGCCCAGGGTGCTATTCATGGCGTGGGCCAGGGCATGCACCACGGCCGGCTGATATTCGCCGGGAATCACGGCGCTCGCGCCCTTGTTGATCAGCAGGTCGCGCCCGATGGGATCGATCCATTTATAGATGTCGGCGTTTTCGCCCTGATGCGGACCGCGGCCGGTTCCCACGGCGGTGGAGAGCGCTCCCGCGAAGACTTCGATATCGCCGGCGCGCAGCGGCAGGCGGTGGTCCGCCTTGGCGCCGGTGGGCGTTGGGGCGGGCTCGACCACGTAGAGCCGGTTCATGGCGGTCTGGTCGCCGCGCACGCGGCGGCCGGCGGCGAACTGCCGGGCGTAGCGCAAGCTCGCCGGCCCCGAGGCCAGAAAATCCGCATCTAGCGAAACGATGGTCTTGGCCTGGGTCAGGTCATAGTACGTGTTGACCGGCTGGTTGAAGGCCATCAAGGCGCCGGCGCGAGCGCAATGCGGCCCAGCGGGCTCCCACTGATGCCACTTCATGGCCGGATAGAGCTTCTGTATGGCCGCGATCTGGTCCGCCACGGCGGGCGAGGTCACGGTTTCGGTGAGGATGCGAATCCCCGCGCCGTTGACCAGCTTCTCCGCCGCCAGTTTCGCGCGCAAGGCGCCGAAGAAATCGTCCCACGAGCGGATTTCGCCCTGCAGCGTAGCGGCCTGCATGCGGTCGGGATCGTAAAGCTGGAGCACCGAGGCCTGGGAAAAGGCGTCGCACGCGCCCAGCGAGGCGGGGTGCTCGGGGTTGCCCTCGATCTTGGTGGGCCGCCCTTCGTGGCTTTCGGCGAGCACGCCGGTGGCCACGCCGTTCAACGTGGTGGCCGTCGCGTAAAACAGCGGCTTGCCGGGAATCAGCTCTTCCGGCTGCCGCACGTAGGGCATGATGTGCTCGGTGGGCTGCCTGGTGCAGGCCGTGAGACCGGCCAGGGCGAGCGAAGCGCCCATCATTTTGAGGAAAGTCCGGCGGCCCTCGCCGGGGTTTTCATCCTCGCTCCAACCCACCGCCTGCCGCGGGAACTCGCGTTCCATCAGGTCGCGGAACTCCGGCGTCCCAGCCAGGTCTTCGAGGCTGCGCCAATAGTCGCGCCCTCGGGCCTGGTTGAGCCGGGCACGCGCGGCGGCGAGATCCAATTTCTTCGGTTCGTCGTTCATCGGTGGCACGTATTGCAGCTTGTGAGCGTACGAGCGTCCTGAATCCCGTACTGTTTCACCAGCCGGCGTCCGATTTCTTCCTGATCGCCGGCCGGGTGGTACCCCATAGTGGTCACTGATTCGCGCGGCCGCACGTATTTCTCGGGCTGGCGGTGGCAGTCCAGACACCACTCCATCCGCAGCGAGACGGCCTGCCAGGTCAGCGGCATACGATCCACGCGGCCGTGGCAGCTTTCGCAGCCGATCCCCTTATTGATATGGATGCTGTGATTGAAATAGACGAAATCGGGCAGGTCATACACCCGCGTCCACGGGATGGAGGTCCCGGTGCGAAAACTGGCGCGCACCGGTTCGAGGGTGGGGCTGGTGCTCCAGATCTGCGAATGGCAGTTCATGCAGGTTTTGGTGGGCGGAATGTTGGCGAAGCTGGAGCTTTCCACCGTGGTGTGGCAATAGCGGCAGTCAATGCCCAGGCCGCCCACGTGGTGCTCATGGCTGAACGGGACGGGCTGCTCCCGCGCCACCGAGGCGCGCGTCACATAGGCGGAACGGTCGAGCTGGACCGCGACCCAAGCGACGAAGGCCAGGATGACGACCGCGCCGAAAATCGAAATCCGCGAAAGTGAATTGCTGCTGCGATGAAAGATCTGGGCCATTGGGCTACGCCTGTGCCGACTCAACTGGAGCGCTATCGTATCGCATCAATCGAACAGGCCGCTCTGCTTCAACCGTCTCGGACGGAATTCACCGGAACTCCCAGTTTCCCCCGAATCCGTCTCATCTAACGGATGCAAAACCCAATAATTTGTTTCACCGGAAACGCTCCGTGAGAATTCTCACGGGTTTCGCGCTTTTCGGCGCGAGGGACCATCGGCCTGCGTGGTCTGTTGGAGAGGGCGTCAGCCCGTGGAGTTTCGTGAAAGATCCGGGTTGGCAGGCGAAACCGCCTGCCCCACCTGGCCGGATTTGGTGGGGCAGGCGGTTTCGCCTGCCGACTTTCGACCGGTTATGCCTTCCGTCCCACCGACCTCGATGGACGCGACGCCAGTGCGACACTGATGGGGTGATCTCTTCAGCCCACGATGGAAAGGCCGCTCGCCGGACTCCGCTCAGACGGGTGGCGCGAGCCGCGGTGGCGGCGCTGGCTGCCCTAGGCTTTCTGGTCCTGTTCGTGACAGTCACTCCCCTGGTGAACTGGTGGGCAGCGAAGCTGTCCGGCCCCTGGTACGACCCGAAAGGAGACACTCTGATCGTGCTCGGCGGATCGATGCTCGACCACGGCGTCATCGGGCAGAGTTCCTACTGGCGCAGCGTATATGCAACGCGCGCGTATCAATCCGGCGGCTTCCGCCGCATCGTGGTGAGCGGCGGCGCGGTGGACAATCCGGTGTCCGCGGCGATGGCGCATTTCCTGGTTTGTTCGGGTGTGCCGCCGGACATCATCCGCACGGAACAGGAGTCCAACAGCACCCGCGAAAATGCCCTTTACGTGGCGCGCCTTTTGGCGGGCGATGGGAGCCGGAAGGTCCTTCTTACCAGCGACTACCACATGTACCGGGCGTCGCGCGCTTTCGCCAAGGCGGGTTTGCGGGTGGTTCCATCGCCGTTCCCGGACGTCATCAAAGCCGGCCAGCGCTGGCCCGGCCGGTGGCCGGCCTTTCTGGAATTATGCCAGGAGACCACGAAGATCGCGTATTATTACGCGCGGGGATGGATCTGAACCGGCGCAAAACAAGCGGTGGGACAGTGGGCAGGCGGAACCGCCTGCCCCACCGGGCCCTTGTGTGTGTTGGTGGAGCAGGCGGAACCGCTGCCCTTTTCAACCCTGTCATGCCTCGGGCGGGCCGGCTGACAGACGACAAGAACCGATCGGCTGTCCCACCCGCGGGAAGCGTATGCGGAGCGCGCCCCATTCCAGCACGACATCGTCATTCTCCGCGATCAGTTTGACCTCGCCGTTCGAGGGCGCTTCGGAAAGATCCAGCACGGCGGCCATGTGGCTGGGCAGCGGCCCGCGATAGGCCACGCGCAGCACGGGCGCGGGCTCCCTGGAGCACAGGGCGCGCGAGCGCCAACCCTCCAGGACCTCGGCGCTTCCGCTGGTGGAGAGGCGGCTCGCCTCCGCCAGCGACGCCGGGCGCCAGAATTGCTCCAGCAGATGTTCGCCCGCGGGGCCGTCCACGCTATCGAGGGCCACCAACGCCCGCTCGCGTTTCAGAAACAGCACGCGCCGCCGATGCGTGAATCCGCCGTAGGCGCACGACGCATCGAGGGAATCGCGATCGGGAGACGTGTTCCATGCGCCTATCGCGGTGACTGGTTTGTCCCTCCAACGGAAGGGGCCGGCCGGCGCAGCCTGGTCCCGGCCATCGATGCGAATCGTGCTGTGCGCCATCGAGCCGCGAAAACGGTTGCGCTCCTCTGGGCTGGCGATATAGGTGTAGGTCCCCGGATCGATGAGCGTCTCCCGCGCTCCGACCCGCGCCACCAAGCTGAGCGCGTCGGAATGGCTGTGTCCCGCCGGACCGGCGCCAAATGGCCCCGCTTTCACCACGATGTGCACGTCCCCCGATGCCATAATGGCCACGCCGGCGTCGCGGAACAGCCGGGAGGCGGCGCCCGCTCCGGGCGGGCAACCGCGGAACTCCTCGACCCGCTCTCCCAACCACCACGCCGCCTGAGAGTCGAAGTCGGCGCCCGGAAGCAGCCACTCCGGGCGGCGGAACCACACCGCGGACATGGCCAGCGTGCCATTGCCGAACCTTTCGCGCTCTCCGAAAGGGTGGAACAGCCGGCCCCCGTCGTCGTCTCCCACCAGCGGCAGCAGCCCCGAAGGCCCCATCAGCGCGTGCAGGTATTCGGCCATGCGCGCGAGGCGCGCCGTGTATTCCGCCGGAGGGCGGCCGATTAATTGGTGCAGCAGGAACAGGTCGAGCGCGTATACGTGATAATAGGCCGACTGTTCGAAATGGCTGCCATCGGGCCGCACCTGGGCCTCCATCTGCTCCCGCACGATGCGCCCGCCCACCTCGGTCCAACGCCGGGCGTGGGGAAAGCCGGGGAACAGCGTACCCAGCGCGTGCAGGGACACCGCCTCGCCCAGCAAATGCGTATTCGGCGAAAAATACACCGACAGATTCCGTTCGATGAAGCGGCCATGGCGGTACAGAACGATCAGGAAGCGGCGGCGCAGCGCCTCCGGCATGCGGGTCCCCGCGAGCATCCAGAACCACGCCCAGGACAGGCCGCGGAACGCCGCTTCGAGCGCACTGGCCCAATTGATGCCCCGCAGAAACGGGTTCTGGTCCATCCAATCTTCCAACTGGCGGAACGCTTCGTCCAGGAACTCCCGCCGGCCGCTCAACAGAAAAGCCTGGGCGAGCAACGGCAGGTGCTGATGGCGATTCAGCTCCCAAACTACTTTGTGGTCGCCCACGCGGGCGAAATCGAGATACGGCACGGCGCGGAAATAGGCAGTCCCCGTGGAGACGCCGTTGGCGTAGTCGCGCCGCCAGTCTATGTCCGGTCCTGTTTCGATGGTCAGTCCGAGCAGCGGAAAGCGATGCTCCAACAGACCCTCGGCAAGCGCCAGCACGTGCGCGGCGTACGGCGTTCCGCGAAGCGAATCGGCCACCCACGCCGGATCGGCGAACGGCCGCACGGTGGGCTGCTCGCCCCATGGCAGCGTGGGCGGCAGAGCGAACATGGCGAGATCGCCGGCCTCCTGGTTGGCGCGAAACCAGATCTCCTTCAGGCTACGCACGGGTGAATTTCCAGCCAGGGCGCGCTCCGCTCGGTCTCATATCTCACGCTCCACCCGGCAAACAACGTGGCGCGGTTGCCGCGCATGAGTACTCGTCTCGACGCGCGTTCGCGGTCGTGGCCAGCCGCCGTAGCCAAGCGCCGGCATGGGTCTACGTATAAAAGCCATCGGTGTGATGCCCCGGCCAATCGCGAGCGGCTTGGGCCTGCAGGTCCTGGCACAGCCGATCCACGGATTCGGCGGTCTTCACGAACTCGAAAGCCGCGCGAGTCTGCGGCCCGTAGACGCTTATCACCAGCTCGCACAACTCGCGCAGCCGCGAGCGCGTTCCGCGCAGTTCGGCGCCCAGTTCGCGGTGCTCCTCCAGCGTTAAGGGGTTGAGGCTTTCCGGCCGCATGTTCTGGCGCTAGCGTAATGCGTCGCCAATACCGCCGGATACCGGAACGGGCCGCGAAGCCCGGAATGGCCCGAGTTTCGTCGCCATTACGAACCTGCCTGGACCCGGTTTACCCTTGATGAGATCATGCTCCGTGCGTTCCGCGACGTACGAAGCTAGTGTAACATGGCCAATCGGCTCCTCCGAGGCTGCGCATGGAGCGGGGCGCTAAGACCGGCGGCCGCGGCGATGTTGCTACAATCGCTGCATGGCCAACGAGATCTATGCTCTTTTCGACACGACGGAGGGGAAGTTCAAGGTCCGCCTTTTCGCCGATAAGGCGCCGCTCACCGTCGCCAACTTCGTGAGCCTGGCGGAAGGCGCCAAGACCGGCAAGCCTTTCTATAGTGGAACTGTCTTTCACCGCGTGATTCCCAATTTCATGATTCAAGGAGGGGATCCGGACGGCACCGGCCGGGGCGGCCCGGGCTATCGCTTCGCCGACGAGTTCCACCCCGACCTGAAGCATTCCGTCCCGGGCATCCTCTCGATGGCCAATGCCGGCCCTAACACCAACGGCAGCCAGTTCTTCGTTACGGTGGCGCCCACGCCTTGGCTCGATAACAAGCACAGCGTCTTCGGCGAGGTGATGGAGGGCTACGAGGTGGTGCGCAAAATCTCCGAAGCGCCCCGCGGCGCGCAGGACCGGCCGCTCAAGGAAGTGAGCATTAACTCGGTCACCATCGAACGCACATCCTAGGGACCGGCAAGCTGTGAAAGGACCGGGCAGACTGTCGGAAATGATGGGGCGGACTTCCCCCAACGAAATCGGCTTCATCCATGCCGCGCCAACCGGCGGGAGCGTCGGCTGATGAGACTGGCCCTGTTCGGAGGCACTTTCGACCCCATTCACGACGCCCACCTGGCGATTGCGCGCGCGGCCGCCGAACAGTTCCGCCTGGACCGGGTGCTGCTGGTTCCGGCCGCTCATCCGCCCCACAAGGCGGGAGTCACCCACGCGTCCTACGAAGACCGCGTTCGGATGGCGGAGCTGGCGTGCGCCGGCGAGCCGCGCCTGGAGGTATCGCGACTCGAAGAGGGCACGGCGCGCAGTTATTCGATCGACACCATCGAGAAAGTCCGCGCGCGTATGGCTCCCGAGGACCAGTTATTCTTCATCATCGGCGCGGACGCCTTCGCCGAGATCCGGACCTGGTTGCGCTGGCCCGCGGTGGCCCGCGCGGTGGAGTTTCTGGTGATCAGCCGCCCCGGCCACGTCTACGACGCCCCGCCGGGGGTGCGGATGGCGCGGTTGGACAAAGTCGAGTTACGGATCTCTTCATCCCATATTCGCGCGGAATTGGCCGCCGGGCGCAGACCGGACGGCGTTCCGAAACCGGTACTCGATTACATTGTGCGCCACGGATTGTACGGGGCGCATATTCTGGCGTAGGGTTCGTCGGCAAACAACCTCGCCGTTCCGAAGCGGCGCAACGCACTCCCCGGTGCTGTGGCCTTCTCGACGCCTGCTCGCGCGCGGGAATCCAGGCGTCAGACCAGTCGGTCGTATTCGGAGTGACTGCCGATCCAGTACCAGACGATGCGATCTCTCTTCATGACCGCCAAAGCGCGGTACTCGAGACCGATGCGAGCCGAGTAAATGTCATCCTCGCCTTCCAGTTTCTTGAATTGCAGACCGGGGTGCGCCGGATTGCTCCGGAAGAGGCGATAGGCGCGCTGGGCGTCCCGTTGCGCATCGAAAGGCAGGTCGGAAAACAAACGCCAGAACCGCCGGGTAGTCCGGGACTGCATCAAAGCAGATCGTCCAACGGCAGCGTCTCGCCCCGTTCGTCTTCCTCAAGGGCTTCCCGCGCCATACGACGGATCACATCGCGTTTCTCGGCAAAGCCCTTCTTCCAGGCGTCTTCGTCCGCCAGCGACGCCAGGATCTGGAAGGCAATCGCATCCTGCTCATCCTGAGGCAGGGCGGCGACTTTTTCCCACGCTTTCTCCAATTGCGCCGACATGTCTCAATCTTATCAGCGAATGCCAGGAGCCGCCACGCCAGGCCCGCGGCGCCCGGCCGAATCCAGGCGGTCAACCGGGAGTATCCCACCGCTGGAGACGTCACCGGTGGCGGAATCCTTCGCCGCAGGCAGCGCGGCGCTTGCCCTTACTCCAGCCACACCATAACCGCCGGTGAAGCAAACTCCCCGATTGTCAGTTGTATGGTTGTCTGGCCCGGCGGGACGAAGCCTCCTGGCACCCGGACGTTGAGTTGCATGACGCCTACGAACCCTGGCGCGCTTCCGGCGTAGAGGATCTCCGCGTCGATGCCCGCCACCGTAACGCCGACCGGCAGCGTGGGTTGCGGATACGGAGCAGCGGCGGGCTGGCCGGTGACGTTGCCGGTGTTCAGGAAGCCATCGCCCGTGGCGTAGAAGACCACAATATCGCCAGACGCGGCGGGGGCGCTTTGGGAGTTGATCCAGCCATCCTGATTGACGATCACGGGGAAGATGGCGGGGGCCGCGGCGGCCACCTGCACATCGGCCGCGCCCACTGGTTGGCCCTGATAGGAGATCTCGACGTGCGCGGCGTCGCCGGCCGTCTCATAGGGAACCTGAGCGTTGATCTGGCCAGCCTGGGCGTAGAACAGCGGCGCGGAGACTCCGGCGAAGCTCACTTCCACGCCGCCCAGGGCGGTAGACAGAAGCCCGCCGGCGCCGTATGCGCCGATCACGCCCACATCGGGCCCGAAGCCCGTTCCGAAGATGCTGACAATCTCTCCCGGCGCCACCGGCCCGGCCGCCATGCTGGCCGCATTCACCACCGTGGCCGCGACGGGCTGGGTGATCCCGGCCGGGGCGATGACTCCGTCCGGGACGAGGCGGCGAACGCGGTTGTTGCCGGAATCGGCCAGGTAGAGGTCGCCCGAGCCATCGAGCACCAGCCCCGCTGGCGCGTTCAGCCAGGCGGAAACGGCCGGCCCGCCGTCGCCCGAGAAGGCCGCTCCGTCCTGGCCGGCGATGGTGTGGATAATGCCATCGGGCGTGATCTGGCGGATGCGGTTGTTGCCGGTATCGGCGATGAACACGTTGCCATCGCTATCGGCGGCCACGCCGCGCGGTGAGCTGAGGGCGGCCGCGGTGGCCAGTGCCCCATCGCCGCTGAAACCAGCCGCGCCAATGCCCGCAATGGTGACGATGAGGCCATCGGGGCTGGTTTTGCGAATCCGATGGCCGCCGGTGTCGGCGATGTACAGGTTTCCGGCCGAATCGAGCGCGCAGGCGCCCGGGAAACTGAGCTCCGCCAGGCGGGCGGGACCGCCATCGCCTGCGTCGCCGGGTGTGCCGTTTCCCGCGATGTCCGTGAGATTCGCTCCGGGGACGGCCTGCAGTACCCGGTTGTTGGCCGTGTCCACGATGTAGATAGCGCCCGCCGGGTTCACGCAGATGCCGCGGGGGTCGCTCAGGGAGGCCTGGAGAGGCGGCGCGTCATCGGGGGCCAGGCCCGCGGAACCGCTCCCGACTATGGTATGGATGCTCCCATCGAGACCCACCTCGCGAATCCGATTGTTGCCGCTATCGGCGATGATAACGCCGCCGGCGGGGTCCATGGCCAGCCCGGAAGGGGCGTTAAGGGGCGCGGTATTGGCCGGGCCCGGTTCCATGCCGTAGCCGGCCACGCCGGTCCCGGCCAGGGTTCCGATGATTCCGGCGGCGGAGACCTGGCGCACGCGCTCAGTGCCGGCATCCGCAATAAACAGGTTGCCGGAGGAGTCCAGCGCCACCGCATTGGGCAGGAAAAGGACCGCGCCGGTCGCCAAGCCGCCATCGCCGATGGCATGGAGGTAACCATCGCCCGCCAGAGTGTGGATGGCGCCGGAGGCGTCCACGTAGCGGACCCTCGTCCCATCGGCTATATACACCGTTCCGCCGCTCACGGCCACGTCGCGGGGCAAGGTCAAACCGGCCAAAGCGGCGGGGCCGCCATCGCCGCTGAAGCCCGCCACGCCCGCTCCGGCATAGTCGATCCATGCCCCGCCCGGGGTGAGGGAGTGGACTAGAGCTTCGCTATCCACCACAAACCACGCGCCGGAGCTATTCACGGCAACGGCGATAGGCCCCGACAGGGAAATGGGGTTAAGGCCTAGAAACGTGGTGATGACAGAGGTGTAGCCGTTGGACACGATTTTGCGAATCTTGCCGTTGCCCGAATCGGCGACATAGATTGCGCCGGCGCTATCCACCGCCAGACCGGCCGGAGAATTGAGCTGGGCGGCCGTTCCCGGGCCGCCATCACCCGAGAAGCCGGCCACGCCGGTGCCCGCCAGGGTGTTCATCTTGCCGTTCGAACTTACGCACCGGACGCGATGGCCTTCGAACTCGGAAATGTAGAAATTGCCTATGGAATCCACGGCCACGTTGCGCGGCATCAGGAGCGGGGCCTGGGTGGCGATCTCGCCTTCTCCGGCGGAAGCCATATAGCCGTTGCCGGCGACGGTGGAGATTGTTCCATCCGGGGCGATGCGGCGGACGCGGTTGTTTCCCAAGTCGGCTATATAGAGGTAGCCGGCGGCATCGGCGGCCAAGCCGTAAGGAAGGTTGAGTTGGGCGGCGGTGGCCGGCCCGCCGTCCCCGCTAAAGCCGGCGACTCCGGTTCCGGCGACGGTGGTGATGATGCCCTTGGTGTCCACGCGGCGGACACGGCTATTGTCCGTGTCGGAGAGGTAGACATTGCCCAGCCGGTCGGCGGCGACGCCCTGGATGGCGCCGATCTGGGCCGCTGAGGCCGGGCCGCCATCGCCCATCCACGCGCTGCCGGCGACGGTTTGGATTCGATATGTGGTTTGCGGGGAATCCGCGGCCGGAGCGGAGCGGTCCACCAGGCCCGTCCAGGCGAGGACGGCGAGAACACACCAGCGAGTTTTCATCTCGGAACAAATCGTAGTGCCGGCGGCGGGCAAGAAATCTCAGAAACCTCCGGCGCGGAAGACGAAGGGAAGCCGAGAAAACTCCGGGACGAGCGGGAATACCCATGCCGAAATCGGAAATCCGGGCTCGATCCGTCTTAGTCTCCCGAATCTCCCCGCGTCTCTGCGTCTTCCGCGTCGAACTTCCCGCGTTCAAAAGCGGAATTCCGCCTCCGGATATCCAGTATTGTGAGGTTCCGTACGTGAAACAGGCTCTGAAACGTGCCCTTCCATACGGCTGCGAAAAGCCGGTCGGCGGCCGGTCCGAAGAGGTAAGCGGGAGCCAATTAAACCAGTTGAAAATGTTCAAAGCAGCCTTCCTGGCGCTGCTGCTGATACCAGTGTGCGCCATCGCTCAGAACCCGATCCGGCTGAAAGCGCGTACCATCGCGCCGACGCCCGGCGCCGCGGTCACGATCCCGGCCCCGCACGGTGTTGAGGCGTCCGGCCGCTCCCACTATATTCTCCAGTTCGCCATCTGTCCGGGCCCCGATCTCCTTCACCAGTTGGAGCGCCGGGGACTGCGCGTTCTGGACTATGTACCCGACTGCGCTCTGATGGTGTCCTCCGAGGGGACGGCGGACCTGGAGGGCCTCGACCTCACTTGGGCCGGTTCGCTCGAGGCGTCCGACAAACTTAGCCCGCTAGTGACGTCCACGCCGGCGCCCGCCTACCTTGTCATCTTTCAGCGCGACGCGGACATGGACGTGGCGCACGCGCTGGCGCTGCGCGCCGGCTTCACGGTACTGGAAAACCCCAGTCTGCTGCCGGCCCAGTTGGTGGTGGCAGGTGGGGCCGCCGGGCTGGAGGCGCTGGCCGCGGCCGATGAAGTGGCCTACATTATGCCCGCGTCGGCGGACCTGGCGACGGGCGGGGCGGTAATGGCGTGCGCCGGCGCGCTGACCCAAGCCGGCCCCATTGCCGAATACGCCACGGTGGGGAGCGGTTGGTCTACGGATTCGTCGGGCACAGCCTCGCTACAGTACTTCTTCGAGTCGGTGACCACCAAGTTGGACCAAAGCTCGGCGGAGAGCGAGATCGAACGGGCGTTCCAGGAATGGGCGAAGTACGCCAAGATCAGCTTCACCGCGGGCGGAAGCGCGCTGACCGACCGCACCATCGCGATTCTATTCGCGGCGGGAGCTCACGGGGACGGCTACCCTTTCGTCGGAAGCGGGGTTCTGGCGCACACCTTCTATCCGGCCCCGCCAAACGCCGAGCCGCTGGCGGGAGACATGCATTTCAACGCCGACGAGACTTGGCAGATCGGGCAGGGCACGGACCTGTTCTCGGTGGCGCTGCACGAAGCGGGACACGCGCTCGGGCTGGGGCACAGCACCGATCCGACCGCGGTGATGTACCCCTACTACCACATCGCCACGGGCCTGACGGCCGATGATGTCGCGGGCATACTTGCGCTCTACGCGGCGAACGACGGGACGCCGGCCGCGCCGGCCGCGCCTGTCACTCCGGCTGCGCCCGTCACTCCGGCTGCTCCGGTTACTCCGGCCACGCCCACGCCGGCAACGGGAGCGCCGGACACGACGCCGCCCAGCCTGCAAATCGTGTCGCCCGGCTACACCATCGTGTCTACCTCGCTCGCGAAGCTCGTGGTAAGCGGCACGGCCAGCGACAATGTGGGCGTGGCGTCGGTGAAGTGGTCGGTATCGACGGGGGCCTCGGGCATCGCCTCGGGGACCACCGCGTGGTCGGCCACCGTGCCGCTGCTGGTGGGAACGAACACGGTTACCATTCGGGCGTACGACGCGGCCGGCAACTCCAGTTGGCGGGCGATCACCGTGGTACTTCTCTGAACGCCCTGCAATTCTCTACTTAGTACCCTAGTCTTTTCGGTATCCGGGCCGATAGATCCATTAGTGAGATGGGCGCCGACACAACAACCCCGATAAGGCACAAAGCATGGTCGTCCTGCGTTCCGGCGGGTTCGGTTCAGGAACAGTGGCGCGCATTGCGGCCGCTGACTGCCGAGGCGAAAGCCGGCGGTGAGTTTTCCATCGACGAGACCGAGGCCATTCTGTTCGCGCTGGCGCAAGCGGTGGAGCAACGGGACCGCCAGACCGCCGGCCATTGCGAGCGTCTGGCGTTCATGGGGGTGGCGCTGGGAATGGCCACGCGGCTGGACCGCACCAACCTGGTCGCGTTGTACCGGGGCGGATATTTGCACGACGTCGGCAAAGTGGGCATTCCCGATTCGATCCTGTTTAAGCCGGGCAAACTGACCGCCGAGGAATGGGTGACCATGCGCAGCCACACGGTCCGCGGCGAAGAGATATGCCGGCACCTGAAGTCGCTCGGTCCGGCGCTGCCCATCATCCGTCATCACCACGAGCGCTGGGACGGCAGCGGGTATCCCGACGGCCTGCGCGGCAAGCAGATACCGCTCCTCGCACGGCTATTGCAGGTGGCGGATATTTACGACGCGCTGGTCAGCCCGCGGCCTTACAAGCCCGCATTCTCCCCTGGCAGGGCGCTGGGCATACTCCGCGAGGAAACCGGCCGCGGTTGGCGCGATCCACAAGTGGTGGACCTGTTCTTCACCCTGCACCAAGACGTAATCTCGAAAATAGCCGAGTACACCACCGGGACGGACCGAAACCTCCAGGCGCTGCGTTCGTCGCTCGACGACCTGCAAAAATACATCGACTTATCGGAACTCCCCGACGCCTCTTGAAGGCGGCGTGCGAAATAGCCAAAGCCATCAGGCCTTCATGAAACACGAAGTAAATGCGACGCCCGGCGTTGTCGCGGGCCAATTTGAAGGGGCTGCGCTTTCCCACCCGAAGCCGAACAGATTAATCTAGAATGGTATCCGATGCTCCGGGTGGCGATGGGCGGCATGATCGTCGTGAACCCCGCTTCGGGGACTAAGGCGTGTTTATGAAAAGCTCTCCGATATGGCTGATCGTCGTGCTCCTAGTCGCGCTCGGCGCGCTCTCCTGGAAGGCGGTCCGGACCGGCGCGCCGGTGCTATCCGACGATTCGTACCAGTACCTTGGGGCGGCTCGCCACCTATTGCAGCACGGGTCGCTGGCCACATGGGTGGCGCATTTTGAAGAGCAGGTCGACACCCATCGCTTGCCAGTTCCGCTGACCCACTTCGCCCCTGGTTATCCCGTGGCAATAGCGGCGGTGGGACTTCTCGGCGTCCCTCTTCCCGTTGCGGGACTGCTACTATGCGCCGTGAGTTACCTCGCGAGCGGTTGGCTGTTGTGGAGGGCAGCTCTGGAGCTGAAGCTGAGTGGCTGGCTGGCGGCGTCGCTGGCAGTGATGTGGCTGCTGAATTCCTACTCCTTGAACTACTCCGTGAACGTGATAACGGAGCCGATGTTCCAGGCGCTGACCCTTGCGATGGCGTTGCTGATGCAGGTCGACCTCAACGGAGGGGGCCGCCGGCCGATGCTGCTGTTAGGGATCGGCGCCACCGCGGGCGCGGCATACCTGGTTCGCTACGCAGGCCTGTTTCTGTTGCCGACCGCCGGATTATATCTGTTATGGCGCGGTTGGCGCGACGGCGACTGTCGCCGTTGGTCGGCGGGAGGGATCTTCCTCGCAGGCGCCTTGTTCGTAGCAGGCGCGCTGCGCAACGCCGCCCTGGCCGGGGGGTGGCGAGGTTTTCGCAGCCCCGGGCACATGGACCTCGCGAGCGTCGCGGTCGAAATGGGCAAGGCTCTTTACCACATCATTTTCGGCGCCGGGGTAGTGGCGCGCCTCGATTTCTGGCTGTTGCTGTTCGCCGCCGGCGCGGCCGCCGCCGCCGCGTTCGGCTGGCGGAATCTGCGCCGCGGGCTGCCACCGGCGCTGCTGGCGCCCACGGCCGTGCAGCAGTTGGCATGGATGGGGATATTGTCCGGCATCTATTGCGCAGGCATCGCCGCGGCCGCACTCACCACCGTCGCAAACGATTTTCCGCGGTATTGCTTCGCGCTCTATCCGTTCGCGCTATTGGCTGCCGGCGTCGTGCTCCAGTCGACCGGCCCGAAGCGGGCTCCCGTCCTCGCCGCCTTGTGCCTCGTTCCCGTGATGGTGGTGCAAGCGCGCACGGTATTGTTGCCGCCCATGGAGCAGTCTTCCATCACCATGCGGAAGACGATGGATGAGCAGGTGGACCCCGGTCTGTCCGTGCGTGCATGGATCGCGTCGCACGCCCCGGCGAGTGAGCCGCTGTTCGCCGCTAACGGGCAGGCCGTCCAGTACGCGCTCGATCGTCCGGTCGTGTCGATACGGTCTCCGCAGCTCAGCACGAGGATCTGCGACGAAGAGTATTTCCGCTCGCTGATGGCCGCGTTTCACTCGCGGCTGATCGTGTTATTCCCCCGCGCTTCGATTTCGGATTCGCCTGAACAGCAGGTGCCCTTCCTGCGCGACGTGCTACGCGGCAGGCTGCCGGTATGGTTGCGCATAGCCGCGCAATCCACCGACGTACTGGTGCTCGAATGCAGCACGTGCGCCGGCGGCGGCTGAGGCTGGCTCTCTTGCCGGGTTCCTCATCGGCCGGCGCGGAATCACGGCGTCGCGGCCGCGCGAATCTCACTCGTGGCGATCGCATTGCCGAACGCGTCTCTGTATTTCCAGCGGTAGTACAGGATGCGCTGGGACAAGGCCGGTATCGCAACTGTACATCCTGACGCACACGGGGCCCCGGAATACGTCTCCGTCTGTTCGTAGAAGAATGGCGTCGAGGAATTGACGGCGCCGCTCACGGCTACGCAAGATTCCCGCCTGGAAGTGCAGTTGAAGCTGCCCGGATCGCCATTTTCCGCATACCCGAACTCCACGATCACGTCGTTGACCATCAGGCCCGGCGGGGGAACTGTCCGAACCGTCACCGGAATGAACGCACTCCGAACGGTGCTGTCCGGGGCTGGATATGGCGCGGGAACCGAAATCAGATTGTCGGTCCTGACTCCGTCGAGCCACGGCGCGTTGGAGAACAGCACTTCGCCCGCGGGCGAAGCGTACGACTCCCAGAACACGGCCATCTGGTTCCACCGGGAGTAATTGGTCCCGACGCGCCGGGTGGCCGTCCCGAGGATGTCCTGCTGCGCGATGCCGACCTCCACTAGATATCCGGTCGCATTGCCCATGTCGCCGATGCAGATAGGGTTCGCATCGCCTGGTTGGCTTCCAATGCCGGGGTAGTAGCAGTATGGGTAACTGACGTAAGGCGCGTTCACGTACAGATCGCCAGCCGAGGAATCGGGCCGGCACTCACCGGCAGTCAAGGCATGGCAGTATTCGTAGGACCCGGTGGAGTCCAATGGTAAGGAGCTGCCAGGGCCGCTTACATCCACCAGCGGCGAGCGCCCCACGTAGGCCATCGTGGCGAGCAGCTTTCGATGCAGCAGACCGGCTCCGCCCGCATATTTCCATAGCTGTCCCACAACGTTCACGAACGGAGATCCGGCCGTGCCCACCATCGTTCCGCTAGCGCCATCGTTTCCGAGCATCGGCCTGGAATCCAGACACCAGCCAGTCGGCCCCGAGCACCAACCGGTGTGTGAGTCGACTGCGTTGGGATTGCCGAACCCCAGGGCGCCGGAAAACGGGAGATTCAGCCCGACAAAACTAAGAGGACTATTCTGAAGATCCCCGACGTGGCCGTGACGAATCTGGTAACAGTTCGCACTGGGCCCCAGCACGGACGTATCGCACTGAGGGTTGTTCTGCCACCAGGAGCCGCCGTCGTCTATGCCCACCCCATTTGCCTCTACCCCGTGGCCAGCCCCAGCAGTCAGGTCCGGCAGCAGCGTAGTTCCCGCCGCGTTCGCGCCGTAGGGGTCGGCCTGGTAGTTCCAAAGAGCGGCGGTGTTTCCAATGTTGTTTCGGCAGCCGCAGGACATCGCGAGCGCAGTACCCCCGTGGGAACCTACGCCCCAGTACCCATTGCCACCCTGTAGATACCCGCGCTGCACCCATAGATCGGTTGCGCTGTTCTTTACCACGATTCGCAGCAGCTCCCGGTCGATCTTGTAGGTGTCTCCCACCTGGGTAGGCTGAGAGAAACCAGACGGAACCACCTGCCCTCCGGTCACCGGTTCGCCGCTCACCGTGATATGCGTGCAGTTTTGCCCAGTGACCCCGAAGGAATTCGTGGGACACGCGTTCAACCCGCCGGCTACGCCCGGTGTCGTGTTCAGCGCCGCGCTGGTAAGAGTCGTGGTCCATGGAAGGTCGTTGAACGATGGACTGATCCACCCGTTGTCGGGCGCGTTACCTTCGTGGATGACGCACCAGGACCAGGGCGCCACCCGATAGCTGGAGGCAGCCGCGATCGGTCGAAAGCTGTTCGCATCCGTCCCGTAAGGAGTACGGTCCCCGAGCGTATAGATAAAAATCCAGCCCTTTGTGTCCTGGGCGCCTTCGTTGACCCGGATGGCAACATCATTACCCACTCCATACGCCCCGCTCCAAGCCCATCCGTATCCAGGGGGGTTGAATCCGCTGGCGCGGTACGCCGCGGAAAATGCGGGCCCGCTCACGTCCGCGTAGGTCATGGTCGTTAGATTGAGACAGGGCTGAACCCCGCCATTGTAAGCGCAAAAAGGAATCTGCTGACCGGGAGTGGTGGCCGCGTGGTTTCCCGTGTATTGATCCTGAACAACGGCGTTATGACCATCTGGAGTTCCCGCCAGGCAGTACCACACGTCGCCATTCAACGGATCGAAGGAAGATCCGCCGGGGAATCCACACCAACCGTAATATGGCGACGGATAACCCAGGATCGCCTTGCCAAGATCCCGGACATCGCTTCCGTCCGCCGCAATCCAATACAGTTCGGTGGCCACGAAACAGTTGTACCCGTTTACTCCGCCCACAACCACGAAGTTCTGAGAGCACGCCCCTTCCACAATCGTATTGGCGGCCCCCATGGGGCTGCTGCCGTACTGAAACGTCGTGTACCCAATGGATACGGTATTCGCGGCCGAGGTCTTCTTGCGAATCAGGACCCCGAAGTTGTTGGCGGAATATGGCACGCCCCCCAGACTCGAGGACGGTCCGGACGAAAGGGTCAACTGCTTCTCGTTCTGCACCGAGGCGATGGCATACCACGAGCCTGCTACGTCAATCTGGCTGCCAGCCCCCCACTTGATGTTAAACGGGCTTCCGCTCGAAAGCGTGACCTGCTTGGACGACGCAGTATAATTCACGGTCCCCGAACTCTGCGAAACGTCCACCGACGTAATGGCCGGGGCGCCGGATCCCTGCCATAGATCCATAAGAGCCTTGGTTCCCATGGTGTAAGTCGCGGGCGAACTCGTGAGCGTGACTTCCACTCCCGAACTCGCGCAGGAGACGCCATTGACGGTTAGACATGCGACAATCTTGCAGTCGTCTCCCGAACATGCAGAGCTAATGAAGGCATTCGATACCGTGACTGCAACCCAGTCGAGCGAGTTTCCGGGCGCCGAATAACTGGCTGAGCCCAGCGTAAGAGTGTCCGCCCTCAGGAGCAGCCAGCAACTCCCGCTGGAGCACGGACCGGTAAAGGTCGCGGAGCCTCCCCAGCTTGCCAGTGGCCCGCTCGGATTCTTCCAGGCCGAGGTCAAATCCAGCGCCGTCGCGAACGTCTGGGTGGTGGAAGGCGTTCCCGCCGGCCCTGAAGAACGAAAAGACCGCAGTCCGGTCAATGGATCGATCAGCGTCTGCTTAGGATTGGACCACTGGATGTTCGGATAGGCATACTGGCCGGGATTGCCCGGGTCAATCGGGAGGCCGTCGTTGTACGTATTTCCCAAGGGAGGATTGCGGGTCGAGAAATCGCCCGATGTGGAGTTCGATCCGCACGTCAGAGTATAGTGATGCAGTGAGTTAGCCTGAAGCGCGCGCGTGTAGCGCCTGCCGTCCGATGCGATGGGCGCATCGCGATGCCCGACGACGAAAGCGCGGTTGGAGCCGCTTACGATGTTTCCGGTGCGCGAGTCCTGGTCCGCGCCGGCGTAGAGGGCTGCGTTCATATCGTCCACCAGCACGCCAACCGCGCCCCCCGTGGAAGTCGCCGCCGTAGCGTTGGCGAAGGTGAAGGTTGTCGCCGCTGCCGCTGAGACGACGGTCTGCCAGCCGTCCCACGCGCTCACTCCCGACCCCGCGAGGTAGACCACCGCTCCGGCCAAAAGCCCGTGAGGGGCCCTGGTTGTAATCGTGACCACTCCGCCGGATTGCGCTCCCGAGGCAATTGCGATCCCGCGGTTCATGTCCGCCACCTTCACGCTGCAGGCCTGGTGAAGCGGCGAGTTATACTGCAGAATTGCCTGCGTTGCGGTAGTCGAGACTCCAACCACCGTGATCTGCGCGGCCGCAATCATCGGAATAGTCAGCGCAGCGGCAAGAACCAAACATACCCGTCTCATACGCTTCCTATTGCACCACGATCGTTCTTCTTCGCGCAATTCCCAGCAACGTCCGCGCTCCGAACGTCCAGAACCCCGGCGAGCCAATGTCTCCGGGCGCGTTCTCGTTGTTGTATTCGGCCTTGATCCAATCGGACCCGCGCGCAACGGAAGAGACTCGAAGCGCGCTGATACTGCCTGCGTTTGTCGTGCCATTTTGGTAGGCGGTCCCCAAACCGCCCCCCGCCACGGTGTTGAACGAGAATGCCGATGGCCCATAAGTGAGGACCCCGTTTACGTATTCGCTGAGGTTAGTCCCGTCAAAAGTGAAAGCAATGTGATACCACGAGCCCGTGGAAAAGCCTGGATGCGGATATATCGCAGTGGGGCCTCCGACGATGGCGAACTCGCCCGGAGATGTGTCCACGTATACGTTGACGCCTTCGGATGAGCCTGTATTCCCCCAGGTAAAAATCGTAAGATTCGAGGCGCCGCTGGGCATGTAGATCCAGGCCGATAGGCTCTGCGCCACGTTGCCCAACAGAAAGCCACTGTCCGACGCCGAGGCCCACCACGGCCCGGCTGCATAAGCTCCGGCGACTTTGGCCGCCGCCGCTTGCGGCGATGAGTAGCCCGTCAAGGTGTGCATCCCTGCCACAACATCCGTTAAGTCGAGTGTCGTCCCGTTGTCAAATGGCCACATGGCAACGGTATGCGCGTCCCAAACGCCCGTGGTTCGCGAGGACGGAGAGGCATTCCCTACCGCCATATAGATCGTGCCGTTGGTGGAAGACGAAAGAGTGGAAATCAGAACGCGAAACCACCCGATCCCGTTCACGTTGTCGTAATAGACGATCTGACTGGGAATCTGAGTGGTGAGCCCGGAATCCGAGAAGAACAGAATGTCCGCGCCCGCGCTCGATTGCACGTCGCCGGAGCCCGACTTCATGGCGGCTGCGTTGAAAGAGACCAGGGCGGGGAAGCTGGAGGAGTTACTGGAGCCGGTCTGCGTATGGTCGTAGGTCAACGGGTAATAGCAGGTCCACCCGGCGCCCCAGGAGGGCAAGCAAAGAAGCAGTGGCAAGAATAGTCGTTTCATGTCAGTCCACCGTATAATCCACCGAGCAGTTGAGCGCCGTGGGCGCGCCGCCGACGCTCGTAAATGTGATCGCAACCGGGCTGTGCGCGGCTACCGCGCAACTGGAGGTCCCGCCGCACTGGCTCGATCCATTGGCGAAGGTCGATGTGGTCGCGCCCCCGGAAACGGCTGTCAGATCGGTCGCCAACAGATGCGCTCCGCTGTCGGCGCCCATGGATCCCTCCGCGCGCTTGTCGAGATTCAGTACGACGTTGGCTCCGCCCTGTACCGCGCAGTACACCCGGGTCAGGTGAATCGGCGCCGGCGGATCGATCACCAGGATGAGGCCCGAGTCGGCGGCCACGGGAGCCATGTCGGTAATCGAGATCGACCGGGCTCCGCCGGCGGCCGGCGTCCAGGTATTATCGGGCTTGCATAGGTACAGACTCTGCCCTCCCGGGGCGCCGGTCATGAAGAAGGCTTCGCCTGACGAGCAGGCGGCCGGCAGCGCGGTCCCCGTTCTTGCCGGTTTGGTGGTCTGAGCGCCCGAGGCGTCCCAGGCTCCTTCCATGGTACGGCTGCCCATGGCCGTCGACTGGGCGAATAGCGTGGTGGTTCCGAAACACCAGAATAGGAAAGCCTTTTTCATTGCGATTCCTCAGTATCCTCGTACGATTGTTGCCGTGAAGGTCGCGCTCGCCGGATTAACGCCGGCGGTTGAATCGGCGCACAACCGCACCGCGATTATTCCCGGCGCGTTTACTCGCATCAAACCGCTCAGTCCCGCTTCCAGTCCGCCTGGCCAGCCCGGAACCACTCCATCGCCCACGTTGGCGCCCGGCAGAGTGAATGTCAGATCGGCGGCGCACGCGCCAGGCGGTATCGGCGGGAAATCCAGCGTCGCCGAACCAGTCAAATAGGTCGGCACCACCGCCGCATCCACGGCGATGGTCGTCTGCCCGCCCGACTGCACGGTTATGATGCCGGCCCCAGCCAGGAGATTGCTCGAGCTGAGCCATCCCCTTCGGTCGATGCCCCCGCCGGTATCCCACACGCCGACGGTGGCCGACCAGGTGTACAGCGGAATCGAATTCACCGGGAACCCACTCCCGCTGGAAGTCACGATGCATGCGCCCGAACAACTGAGCGATAGAGAAGTCTGAACTGTGAGGTTCCCCGACGAGTCCGTGTAGAAGTACGCCGTTCCGCTTCCACTGGCAAGCGTGGCGGTGGCACTGCCTGTAAGTGCGTACACCTGGCTTCCGAACCGGACGTTGCACGGAGTCGTCGTGGAACAATTCGTTCCGATCGACAACACCGTTCCGCTCGTCATCGTGACCGTGAAATCACCGAGCTGCGAAGCCATGCTCGCCCCGCTGCCCCCTCCGCGGGAGCCGCTCACCGTATTCGGCTGCCATTGGTTGGCGGACGCGCTCCATACCAAGGCCTGCCCATCGGATGGAGCGATGTTCGCCACCGCCCGGCCTTGCAGAGCCACAACGGTTGTGCTGCCGAAATTGCCGGCTACGTCTCCACTAAGCGGACCGAGGGCCGCTTTTTCGTTGAGTTGCGATTGTAAATCGGAGGTGACGTTCGCCAGGTATCCGAAAGCCCGATTCGCAACCGTTCCCGCGCCGATCTTCGACGCGTTTATTCCTCCAGCAATCTGCCCATCCGTTAGCGTGCCGGCAATCTCCGAAAATGCGTAATCGCCGTTTGCCGCCACCACGTCGCCGGTCCGCCCAAACACACTGCCGACCGAGCCGCCGCCCGAGGCTCCGCCTGAACCCTCGCCTTCGTTGTAGCCGTTGATCACACAGCGCCCGCTACGCGAGATTGCGAAGACGATGACGACGTCATAACTGCTCGGGTCCACCGTGATCGCGCTTGGTTCCACGCGGTTCGCCGGGGTCGCGTTATCGTAGCATTCGACGATCAGGTTGGCTGTCCCCAATTGGTGGACGCTACCCGGTATGGTGACCGTGGCCTGGCTAAGGAAAGACGCGCTGTAGTTACTCTTGGAGAAAGTCGGGGTAAGCGTCAGCCAGGAGACCCCATCGTACAGCTTCAGCCGGTTGGAATCGCCTGCGTCCAGCGTGAGGTCGCCGGCCTGCGCGGCGCCCGGCAATACCGACGGAGCGATCTGAAGGCCGGATGAAGCCGTGCTGCCCGAGAAGGTCTGCCGCGCGCCCGCGGAGAACGCGTTGGGACTAGCCGTGTCGGCGGCGTTGGTGATCTGCGCCGCGGAATAGTCCCCAGCCTGCGCCGTGATCGCGCCGCTTCTCCCGAACACGCTCGAAACGCCCGCCGGCAGCGTCGACGGCGCCCATTTTGCCCCATCCCAGGACAGTACCTGTCCCGAGGCGGGAGCGGCCGGCCCAACGGGTTGACCTTGAATCCTGGTCACCGCCGCCGCGGTGAGACTGCCCGATAGATCGCCGCCCGCGGCCGGCAACTGGCTGCCTAGAATCGTCCCGCCAATCTGCGGGAACGAATAGTCCCCCGTTTGCGCGGTAACGGCGCCGGCTCTTCCGAACACGGAAGGGACACCCGTCGTCGTCACGCTTGACGGCCCCCATTTTGCCCCATCCCACGCCAGCACCTGTCCCGAGAAGGGCGCCGCCGAGCCAACGGGCATGCCTTGAATCCGGACCACCGTCGCCGCCGTGAGACCGCCCGACAGGTCGCCGCCCGCGGCCGGCAACTGGCTGCCCAGAATCGTCCCCCCGATCTGCGGAAACGCGTAGTCTCCAGTCTGCGAAGCAACCGCGCCGGTTCGCCCGAACACGCTCGATGCGCCTATCGCGGTCCATGGCGACCACTGTCCCCCGTCCCATGCCAGCACCTGCCCCGTCGCCGGCGCTGTGGAGCTAAGCGCTCGTCCCAGGATGCGATTCACCTGCGCCGATCCGGGGCTGCCGCCGATATCCCCGCCCAGAGGCTGCCAGAATTGCGCCGCGCCGTCGGTGGAGAGGACCGCGCCGGCGTTTCCAGCCTGCGGCGGAAGTTCGATGCCTTGCGCCGTCCAGAGGTTCGTGGACGTGCATACATACCAGTTACTCCCGGGCGGCGCACCGGTTTTGACGAAGGTCTCGCCGGCCTGGCAGGCCGCCGGCAACTCCGTGCCGGTCTTGGACGGCAGAGTCGAATTGGCCGATGAGAAATCGACGCTCTTCGCTTGAGTGCGCAAATCGACGCGCGTCTGCGCATCTCCAGTTCCCGCGAGTGTCGCCGCCGCCAGCGAACACAGGACGACCGTTTGTAGCTTCATGATGTTAAGTTTGTACCGCTGTGCCTGATGACCGGCAGGCATATCCTAGCCACACGGTAAGATGCGGCTATCGGCCTCCGGGCCCGCGATGACTCTTAGGTGACTGAAATCAGGCGTGAAAAAAATCCGGAGAACTTGTGACCGAAGAACGGCGGAGCTTCGTTTCGCCACATGCGGGAACGAAAAACGGGCCTTCGCCGACGCACGACGGGCGTAGGTCTCGAATGACTGGGACCGCTAATCGCGATATCCTGTACTCAATGTCCTCGAAGCCGCAAGTCGCTCCCATCATTCTCTCGATTCACACGCAGCCCACGCCTCGGGATCCCCCCGAGTTGTATCTGGACTTGATGAAGAAAATATTGACCCGCGCTCTGATCGCGAAGGGGATGGAGCGGCACACGATCTTGCCGCATGGGCCGAAATCTCGGCTTTTATACCGCTTCAACAGTCTGGCAGCCCGCTTTGGCCTGGAGGCCGTGCGCCTCACAGCGTCGTCCGCCGAGGATTACCTCGAGTCTGGGCATGCAGCTGGCAATCGCGTTGAGGACGCGGAGACAATGCTCGGGACGCGCCAGCTCGACCAGATGCAGCGGTGTATTTTGGACGTACTCGCCCGGAACATTCCGGGCGATCTCATCGAGGCGGGTGTCTGGCGTGGTGGATTGACTATATTCATGCGAGCCGTGTTGATGGCGTACCGCGTCACCGATCGGAGGGTTTGGGTGGCGGATTCCTTTGCTGGCCTGCCGACGATCAATCGACAGCACGACACCTCTGGGTGGCAGAGGGGGGATATGGCGGTTTCCCTAGAGGCTGTGAGGGACAACTTCGCCCGATACGGTCTACTCGACGAACAGGTAGTGTTCCTCAAGGGTTTTTTCGCCGAAACCCTACCCAAGGCGCCGGTTCGGTCCTTGTCGATCCTCCGGGTTGACGCTGATCTTTACCAATCCACTATGGACGTCCTTCGAAACCTCTACTCCGTGCTCTCTATCGGGGGTATGCAATCTTCGATGATTACCAAAACCTGCCAGATTGCCGGAAGGCGATAGACGAATTCCGCTTCGAACACGGCATCAAAGAAGAGGTTCGTCGGATCGATGAGCGCGCGATTTACTGGCAGAAGCAACGCTGACCGAGAGTGAGACTGCGCAGCCCACCTGGAGCCGGCAATCTCTCGGCCTAACCCATGCCATGCGGTGCGCAGACCGCCTTTTTGCGCTTGGCGTTTAACGGGGCGTGACAGCGAGGCTCAGCTCGGGGCCGAAGCGGCTAGGAACCATCCGGCGCCTGGCGGGATGCCCGAATCACGCCCCGCGCAAGAGGAAAGTGAGCGAGCCATGCGCCGGCGAAACAACCGAGAATGAGGTGCATCCCCACCGCATACCGATGGTCGTGTGACACGGTCACTGCCGCCATGGCGGCATAGCTCGCCAGCAGGAGAACCATGAGCGCCTTCGCCTGGAACGGCGCGCCATGCATCCATACCCATGCCGCGCCCACAATTCCCGTGGCGACAAAAACCAGGAAATACAGGAGCATCACCCATTTCTTTACTCCGCTGAGATGCTGCCGGGGATGCCAGGGATCGAACACCGTCCAGGCGCGTCTGGCGCTCAGCTTCAGGAACTCCCCAGGGTGCTCCAGGATATAGCGCCGGCCCAGAACAGCGTTCGCGCGGCTTCGATAGACCACCTGCGCGCCCTTGTTCCAACTGGCCAGAAGCGCGGCGCGCTGCGCGTCCAGTGAAGGGCAGGGCTCATTTTCATAAAAGGGCTCGCTCCACCCTCCCGCCGCCACGCAGGAGTTGTTCGCGGTGCCGAGAGAATTCAGGGAAATCGTAGAGATCGGCACAAACTCGCCGGTCACCACGTAGTTTCGAACCGTCCAGGGGATCACCGTGGCAATCAATCCGGCCGCCATGGCGAGAGCGGACCCCAACGCCGCCACCCGGTTCTTGCGCCAACCCGAAAACACCGTCCACAACATGAGAGCGGCGAACGGGAGCAGAATCGATTCCCGGATCAGGGCCGTGACGCCCGCGCAGCCGCCGCACGCCAGAGCCAGCCCCGGCGAAGGCGCCCGGCGCCAGCGCATGTAGAGCCAAATACATAGGAAGAAGAGGCAGAAGTATAGGTTCTCGTTGTACAACTGCGATGCGGTATTGACCAGAATCGGGTTCACCGCGGCCCCCACCCCGGCGAACAGAGCGGCCAGCGGGTCGCCGAACGTCTCGGCGGAAACCAGTACCACCAGCACGCTCAAGCACCCGCCAATCAGACACTGCAATGGAAAAAACGAGAAACAGATCCCCGTGACCCGAAAGAGGCCGGCCAGGAGATAGGGGTACCCTGGCGCTTTTGTAAAGGCGGGCTCCGATTCCTGGCGGCCATCCGGGCCGCTCGTGGGAAGAGTGTAACCCCGGCCGTCGAGGATGCGCTGCGCGATGGTTACATGAACCAGGGCATCCGCTTCGTTGAGATCGATAAACGTCTGCCCCCTGGCGCCCAGGACATGGTGAAAGCGCACCAGCCCTTGGCCCAGAGTCAGCGCGAGAGTCAGACCAAAGACGAAAAGGCAGATGCGCCGAACGGCCGGCGGATCATGTTGCACGTTCCCTCCATGCGCCGGGGCGCCCTGGCGGCCAACCCGGTTCTGCGCGTTTTCATCGGCATGTTCGTTTGACCAGACGGCAACGCACAATAGCTGTTGTAAATTCGCGCGTTACGCGGTTGTGGAAACGCCGAAGCTTCCTGATGGGTACAAATTCGAGGCTGGCGAACATAAAGGGACTGGCGGCGATCAGCTTTTCAAATCTCGCCAGGGTCATTTGGTTCAGGCCCCCGGCCACCTCGCTGAATCGCGTTGCCCCGTCGGTCTTAAAAGTGGAACGCCAGCGGATGAGCGCCTTCTCGCCGAATATCAGATGCGCCCATGGAAAAACCGAGAACAGATGACCGCCCAAGGGGTGATACCAGGTTGGTCCGAAGCTGACGACCGCCTCGCCTCCCGGCTGAAGAAGCGCGTCCATGTTACGCAAAGTCCCCGCGGGATCGGCGAAATGCTCAAACGCGTCCACTGAGATAACAATGTCCGCTAGCTCCGCCGTCGAAGAGACGAAGAGACAAGTATCTTGAACACCCGCGCCGAGCGCCTTTTGCGCCGCCACTCGGAGCAGGTCCTCGCGGATATCGATGCCGATCACGCGTTTGGCCCCTCTTGCGGCCATCTCTACGGCATCGGCTCCCTCGCCGCAGCCGAAGTCGATGACGACTTTTCCCGCGATCTTGTCGAATATCTCATCCCCCATCAGAGCCGCGAGTTTCGACTTGCCTTCGTAAATCGACCCGCTGCAGCAGTTTGGGGCGCCGGGAGAGATCTTCTTTAGAATTCGATATTGAATGCCGGTGAGCATCTCGTTCTCAGCCGCCGTCCCACCGCTGAAACGGGCGTCCCATCGCGAAAATAATACCAGTATGTCCCCTTCCGAGGCAACCAGAAGAACTTCGGAATCCCACGCTGCATTGTCACACTGACGCGCCGCCGCCAGCTCCCGCGCGGAACCGCGAGACCGCCCAAAAGACGCCGAATGCGGCCGGGATCGCCAACAGGCTGATGGCCGGCACAAGGTACCGCAGCAACGTTGCCGCAAGCATTGACATGGCCCAGAAATACAGGGTCATGGCGACGGCGAGGGCGGCTATCCTTCGCGGCCCGCCGCCGGCCCGCCAGGAAACCACCGCTCCGAATACAAAGAGCAGGATGTACGGCGCCTGAACCAGCAGTATGCGATTTTCCAGGCGCTGGGACCCGGTGGCATACCAGGCGCGCACCGCCTTCAGGACCATCAACTCGGCTAGGGGCCCGGCACGGGCGTGGCGCGCCGCGAAACGCAACACCGCGAGTTGGGAGACTTGCTCAAGCGCCGGTCGTTCGTCCTCGATCGTCTGCATAACCTGCCGTACGGGCGGTGAAACTCTCACGCTCGGAGGATCGCCGCTGGCGGTTCGAGTGACGCCGAACGTCAAACCGTCGATCATGGTGTTCGTGCCCACCGTCGCGACGGGGATCCACCGCCCGGTCCTCTGGCGCGCCAGGATCTCCCACGGGGCAACCACCAGAATATTGCCGGCTACCAGCAAGCCAGCCAGCAAGAGCCTCCGGCGCATCGGGATGCGGCGGTAAAGCACGAGCATCGCCAGAACCAACACGGGCCCGAGCGCCGAACCTATCGGCCGGACCAACGTCGCCAGCCCCACTAGGACGCCGGCCGCCGCCGCATACCGCGGCTTGGCGCGCTCCGCCGAACAGGCCCAAGCCACCACGGCGCCCAAGAAGAGAGGGATGAAAGGCACTTCCGCATTCGGCTGTTTGAAGATCCAAAGATCGAACGGATAGGTAATCCAGAGCAGCGCCGCGCCCGCCGCCGCCGGCCAGGGGCAGAACAGTTCCGCGATCCAATACACCAGAACCGCCGACAGGACCGCCGCCGCGGCGACAAACGCTCGCAGCGCGGCCGAGTCGGACAGGCCGGTAATCCGGGCCAGGCCGAAGACGCCGGCGAGGGCCAGAGGATAACCGGGAGGATAATGCACCAGGAATCCGCCGTCCGGACCAATCAGCCCCGTACCGTTCAGAAGGCTTCGGGCCGCCGGCTCATAGATGGTTCTATAATCGAAATTCTCGTTCTCAGCCCACCGCGACGGCAGCGCGGCCAAAAAGACGGCTTGCGCCGCCAGGGACGCCAGGACCACGGAAGCCAGCAGCCATCGGCGATGGACCGGATCGAGAGCGGGCGGCGGCAAGTTGCGCCAGCTTCGAGGCAAGATCGGCATGAAGCATCAGTATACAGCGCGCGTCCCGCGCGCCACAGCCGGCCACGAACCAGCGTTTCCAGATCGACCAATGCCACGGGGGGTTTCATCGGCCCAAACGCGGTGAGGGGCGGCTCGATTCATCCCATTCACGAGACATCGCACATGAGTTCCGTACAGAAAACAGGGGGCGCCAATCGAGAGACCAGGCCGGCGCCGCGGTTTCGTCCCCGACAAACGCAGGGAAGGACCCAGCAGAGAGGCATAATACCAAAGTACTACTGTTTGACAAAGTAGTATTTAACGTAGTTGTCGAGGGCAATGGTCTGAAGCTTCTCCGGCTTATCCGCCAGAAACTCGTCAACGGCTTCATTGCAGCCGGGCCACGGTGGGTCGTTGTACTCATCGAACAAAATAATGCCACCGGTACTGAGTCTTGGGTAAAAGAAGGCGAGGCACTCCCGGTACGCATCGTAGGCGTCACAATCAAGATGAACGAATGAAAACGTGAGATGCGTGAAGCCTCGGAACGTCGCTTCAAAATAGCCTTTTACAAGGGTCACATTGCCTAACCAAAATACCTTAGCCTTCGATGATACCTGTTCCAGTGATACGTCATTCATATTGCCAGGCGTCTTCCACTCGTCATTCGTCCCGCCGAGGGCTAAATCTCCAACCACCGAAGGAGCAAAACCTTCAAAGGAATCGAATCCGTACAGTCTCTTATTGAGGCCCTGCTGCTTAACATAAATGGCCATCGGAATCAACGAATGTCCCCCGTAAACTCCCGCTTCGGAGATGTGCCCAGGGACGTGCCGGGTCTTTTCGATTAGGTATAGCAAATTATTGATGTTTGCAGACCCGATGGGCATGGGAGTCGAGTGCGGAACCACTCCGCGTGGGACGTTAATCCCATGGATTCTGCCTAGAATGGGCGGCCACGACGGGAGTGGCCGGCGGGCGTAGATCCTAGCCGTGGCCAGCCGTACAAAGCGCTTGACAAGGCGTCGTGCCGCTCGCGTTGCGCGTGAATTTGTCATGCTTCTTTGAATCATCTCATATTCCAGTATCGCCGCCGGCGGCAAGCCGAAGGCGGATCTGCGTGTGCGACACAGGAGTGGCAGATCGGTCGGGTTCCTTTTTGTCGCATTATCGTATCGACCAGCCGCTAGCGCCACGGCCTGATGGCAGGAACTGAAGCCGCCTTGGCTTCAGCCATCTCCCGCTCGGCCAAGGCCAGTTCCGGCTGGGCTGCCCCCACGATCCCCAAAGTCAGACCCGCGATCAACGGCAGCGCCGAGGAATAGGCTATATACGAGAAGATAGTGGAGATTGCGTACACCCACAGCCAGGTACGCAGCGCATACGCCACATTGGCAATATCGCGAGCGCGCATGGTGTCGATCTGGACAGCTCGCCGGTAACACGCTCCCACGCTTCGGAAACAGCTCACCAGCAGTACCATGTACACTACCAGAGCCGGAATACCCGCCTCGGACGATACCTGCGTGTACGTGTTGTGAGTGCCTTGCCAACTCGCCCGCATCCCCGCCTGTGAATCCAGTCCGGCGGTATATGCCCCGAACTGTCCAATGCCGCAGCCCATTATGGGGTGCTCCATCGTTACTTTCAAGCTTCGCAGGAACAGCGCCTTTCTCGCCCGGGAGGACCCGATCGCGCCTCCCAGAGCCGCAACGTCTTGCGCGCTGAGCTGATCGTCGCTCGCAGCCTCCGCATCCGAGAAGATGGTCGCGTAGCGGCGCTCCACTACATCCGGGAGCAGCGCCCCGACAATGGCGACGAGGACCCCCAAGGCGAGAACCATCAGAACCTTTTGCGGCAGCGAGACCCTCAGAAACACGCAAAAAACGACAACCACCAGACCAATGAGCCCCCCACGGGAACCGGTTCGAAGCAGAACCATCAGCGCGCCAACGATCATGGCGCCGACGAGTAACTTCCGAAACTTGCCGGCGCGGGAGTCGGCGAACATCAGACCCAGGCACGGCAAACCCCACAGCACCCCGCCTGCTATTGTGTTCGGATTGGCGAAGGACCCGTTCGCCAGCGCCAGCCGGCCATCTATCATCGTGCCTTTCCAGGCGACGATCACCGTCTCCAAAGCCGCGCCCATCGCGATGGAATACAGCGCCCAGCGGCACTGGCGGAGACTCATCACCACCGACCCGGCGATGAGGAACAGCAGCACCGATTTAGACCACTCGCCCGTAAAAAGACCCAGGCTGCCACTGCGATAGAAGCTGAATGGCACATTCGCGGCGTACAACGCCGTCAACAGGATTATGCAGATTCCTAATGTTGAACGGAGAGTGCGACCCAGGCCGCCCCCCAAAACCGCGCACAGGGAAGCGATTGCGCCCAAGATGAGAGGGATGTGAAAACTGTGGGACGAAAGCTCCAGAACGCGACTGTAGTTCACCAGGTTGAAAACCCAGAAGCAATAGAAGGCGAGATTTTGCAGCGGCGTGGGCGTGGGGATCGCCTCCGTCGCGGAATGCACGCTGCTGGGGGTCGCCATCATCGCGGTGGGCGCTGCCACCTTCATTCTACCTTGGCGCGCGCTGCCAGAGACCAATTTCCCCATCGTCTGCAACTCGGCTGCCAGTGACCCAGCCGTGGCCGGATGTGGGATTTCTCCGAGAACTTTTTCATCCGGGGCTGGTTTCGAGTTGGGTTCGGTATCGGGCCCGCTCTCATGAGTGGATCTCATTGGAACCGGCCACTGAGGATGGCGTGAAATGGCGCCGGATTCGCTCCAACGTGATGGCGGCGAACAGCAGCAGGGTCCAATGCACGGGATAGCGGTACCGGTTTTCGGCTGCGAGCAGATAGTAGACGGCTGGATACGCCAGCCAAACCAACTGGATCAAAACGAGACCGGCTCGATGACGCCTTTTCACGGAGAACCAACCGGCCCACGCCAACAACGTAAGAACCCACAGCGACGCCGAATGCCACCAGTGCTCCGTCTTCGGAAACCAGAAGAACGCCACCCGGGCGAGCGTAAGCTCGCAGAACTTCCAAGGCTCCGCGCGAATCCACTGGAGCGCCTGGCTCAGTTTCTGACTATCATAGGCTGCTTCGCCCAAGCGGCGAACCCTCTCCGCCTGCGCGGGATTTGTGTACGGATGATTGGCGCTCTGCGTTCCGGCCCATATATTGTCCAATGCGGTGGCGCGTGCGACTTCATTGTTCGAAACCTGAAGCTCCATACCAAAGGTGCTTCTCAGGAAGATCGCGTGGCCCAGCACGACTTTGTTCCTGGCCGCCCATGGCGCCAGTACGGAGACGCCCGCCAGCAACAACGCCGCTCCGAACACTAGTACCTTTGTCCCGTTGCGCCGGAAAGCCGCGGCGAGCCACGCCAGGCCCACCGGAAGCAGGTTGGGGTTGAGCAGCAGGGTTACCCCCCACCCCAAGCCATGGAGGACGCCGCTCTTCAAATTGAAGGCTCTCTGGCGCCACAGCTTCGCCGTAGCCAGAAACAGAATCTCCAGAAACAGCGCGCAAAACCCATATTCTCCTCCGCGAAGCTCCACCAGGTAGTGGACCGGCGCCAAGATTCCCAGCATCGAAGCGGTTACTCCCACCCTGGTCGGAAGGCGCAGGGCGAGCGCGACCAGGGGCAAGAGCGCATATACCGCGGAGACCGCCAGCGCGTTCAGGATATTAATACCCAGCTCGCCGCTCTGGCCGGAGCCAAGAAGAGCGAAGACTCCAGCCAGGAGCAGCGGGTACAGCGGGGTATTGTGGGCCGTCGGTCCCGTGGGAAGGCAGTACGGGTTGGCGTAGCCTTGCCCCGACGCCACCGACATGGCAATGTGCTGCAATTCCACTCGAAGCGGCGTTCGATACACTCCAAGCGCAACCACAATGGCGAGCCGCGAAGCGAAAGCCAAAACAAAAAGGCCCGCTACAATCCACCGGAGGCGTCGGGATACTGGTCGTTTCAAGGGGGTACGCTCCATGATCCCCAGAAGCAGCCGGGGC
>JBEKPK010000012.1:0-36321 GCA_049520795.1 Bryobacteraceae bacterium | reverse complement strand
GTTCCGTGGCGCGAAGCCCTGCATTCGAAGTTCGTCGGGGCCCTGTTCATGGAGCGCCTGTACGGCTTCCGCGCCGGCGGCGCGCTCACCATGATGATTCTGTGGACTGCCTTCGCCTCGGTTTTCGCGCTGACCCTGGGTTACTCGCGCGTGCCCTACGCCGCCGCCCTGGACGGCTGCTTTTTCAAGCCCTTCGCACGGCTCCATCGCGAGGGCTTTCCGGATCTGTCCCTGCTGCTGATTGGCGGCCTGGCCATCGTGGCGGCCCTCTTCGATTTGGATTGGGTGATTTCGGCGCTGCTTACGGCCCGCATCCTCTCTCAGTTCGTGGCCCAGATCGTGGCCCTCCACCGGCTGCGGAAACGCCGCGATATGGTCTGGCCGTTCCGCATGTGGCTCTATCCGCTGCCTTCGCTGATAGCCCTGGCGGGCTGGCTTTACATCTTCGTCACATCCGGCTGGAACTTCGCCCTGTTCGGCCTGGGCGTTCTGTGCACGGGAGTGGCGGCCTACGCCTTGTGGCAGGCAATCGGCGCTACGGAAAGTAATACAGCAGGATAGACTTACCCACCCGCTCGACGGGCTTGACGCGATCCGGCCAGAAGATCGCCTCGGGATGCTCCGAAAAAAGGCCGAAACGGGCCACTTTCCATGCGCTGATGCTGACCGCGTTCCATCCGGGCGACGGGCGGTAGGGGTTCAGATCGAAGGCCGGCGGGAAGCCGTGCTCCTTGACGAAGTCCGCCACCGCGAAGGGCGCGAAAGCCACCCGTGCGGCGCCCAGTTCCCTAAGCCGCACGGCCAGGCGTTTGGCGTCCTGGCCCCAGTCGAGATCGGAATCCGCCAGCACTTTCTCGGGCTCGCTCCCGGCCAGTAGGTTGGTGTAAGCCAGATAGTCGGGGTGACTCACGATGGAGGATGCCGCGAACCAGAATGCGGCCGCCAGCAGGCCGTAGCGCACCCACTTGCGCGCCGGCGCCTCTCTTAGCAGACGCACCGCCGCCGCCGCGGCCGCCAGCGAAAAAGCCATGTAGACCGGCAGGATGTGGCGCACGCCGATATTGATCCGGCTGAACGCGGCAGCCAGCAGAATGCCAATCGCAAATGCCAGCGGCAGCCACACGCCCTGGGTATCGTCTCTCTTGCGGCAGGCCAGCGCCACCCCGGCGCCCAGCAGAACAAGAAAGCCCAGCGGAGTTTTCACCGCCAGCACCACCGGGTAGTAATACCAGAAACCGGTGAGGCTGAATTGTCCCAACAGGTAGCTCATGTGGCCTTCGCTGTTGTGCTTCATCAACTGCCGGATGCCGTTGAAAAACTCGGGCGCGGGGAGCGCGATGCCACCGAAGTCCGGCCGGCCGAACGAGAAGCGGTATCCCGCCCATACCACCACGCAGGCTACCAGCGCGGCTAGACACAGTGTCCCCAGCCGTGCCCGGACCGCGCCCCACAGCCATGCCAAGCCGGGACGCTCGCGAAGCAGCAGCCATACCAGCGCCGCCGCCGCGGCCGCCGGAAAAAAGGCCAGCGCCGAAAACTTGGAAAGCACCGCGAGTCCGCCCGCCACTCCGAACCACGCCGCGGTCCGGGCGCCGGGTTGCCGCACCCAATTCAACCCCGCCAGCAATGCGGCGCCCAGGAAAGCCGTCAGCGCCATATCCGTGGTGGCCAGCCCGGCATGAGCCAGAACCGGCGGCAGAAAGCTGAAGAGGAAAAGCGCGCCCACCGCGACCACCGGGTCGAACCAGCGCCTTCCCCATCGATAGATCACCAGGCAGGCCACCCAGAAGAACGGCAGGATGCCCAGGCGCGCCAGCGCCAGGTTCCGCTCGTAGCGGTGCTCGTGATAGAGAACCGTGAGCCCTTCGTCGTTCATCTCGAAGGGACCGTGCTGCAGGAAGCCGGATGATCGAATGCCGGCCAGGTAGGGGCCCAGCGCCGCCGCCAGGCGGGCCAGCGGCGGGTGCTGCGGCTCGAGCTTGTAGACCCCCTTGTCCAGATATTCCATGCCGCAGGCGATGTGCGCCGGCTCATCGAAGGTGTGGGTGAATACCCGGTAGGTGGAAACGATTCGCACCGTGGCAATCATCGTCAGGGCCAGGGCCAAAATGGGGCTGCGGCGTTCGATGAAGGAAAATGCGGATCGCGCGCCATTCCCCGCCTCCGCCTTGGCGGCGGGTTTCCGGCGATGTTTCCCATCTTTCATGGGCATTCAGTTCGAATGTAGCATCCGCATGGGTTGGCGCCGCCCTTCATCCCCAGTGGAGCGGGCATTCACAACACATCAACCGGTCGAGGTACTAGGCCGTGGCTCTTAGCGCCCTTTCGGCGGCGGCTTGCGCATCGCCCTCGGGTTCGTATCCCTGTCGCTTCAGGGCGGACGCCAGAGCTTCAAGGATCAGCAACACGTTCTCGGCCCGCGATCCGTGTCCCATCAGGCCGATGCGGAACACCTTTCCGGCCAGCGGACCGAACCCGCCCGCGATTTCGATGCCGCGCTCGGCCAGCAGATACTGGCGCACCCGGGCGTCGTCCACCCCTTCCGGCACGCGCGGGGTGTTGAGGGTCCACAGCCGATGTCCCTCCGCCACGTGCATCCCGAGTCCCATGGCCTCAATTCCGGCCACGAACGCCAGGTGGTTGCGGCGGTGCCGCTCCCAGCGATTCTCGAGGCCTTCTTCGGCCACCAGCGCCAGCCCTTCCCGCAGCGCGTAGAGCATGGTTGCGGAGGCTGTGTGGTGGTACTTGCGGGCGAAGTAGTAGGTCTCCAGCAGCAACAGGTCGAGATACCAGGATTGCACCGGAGTCGAGCGCGCCCGCAAGCGCTCCAAAGCGCGCGCGGAGAGCGTCATGGGCGACAGGCCCGGCGGGCAGCTCAGGCCTTTCTGGGTGCAACTGTAGGCGATATCGATGCCGTTGTCATCCACCAGCACCGGCATTCCGCCCAGCGAGGTGACGCAATCGGCGATCGCCAGCGCGCCGGCTTCATGGGCCGCTTCACAGATTGGCTTGGCTTGGTTGTACATCCCTGTGGAGGTTTCCGCCTGTACGAACGCCACCATTCGAGGCTGTTCGCGGCGGATGAACTCGCGGACCTCCTGGGGGTCGAACGGTTCGCCCCAGGGCTTTGCCAGGCGCGCGATCTCAGCGCCCTGCCGGCGCGCCATTTCGCCGATGCGGTCGGCGAAGAATCCGTTGGTCAGAAGCGCAAACTTGCGGCCCGGTTCGGCGAAGTTGGCTACCGCCGCTTCCATTCCGGCGCTGCCGGTGCCCGAGACCGCCAGGTTGAACTCGTTCTTGGTGGAGTACGCGTAACCGAGGAGCGAGCGAACCTGGTCCGACATTTCGAAGAAAAAGGGATCGAGGTGCCCCACCAGGGGCTGCGAGAGAGCCGCATAAACGCGCGGCGCAACCATGCTGGGGCCGGGACCGAACAGAAGACGGCGAGGGGCCTGGAGAGGCGGAAGCGGATCGGGCATAAGCCCCAGTCTAACGCCGCTGAGGGCCTCAGTTGTGGGGCAGGCGGTTTCACCCGCCAACCCGTCCGCTAACCCGGATTTTTCATGAAAACTCGCGGACCGAACGCCCACCCCAACAGACCGCCGCCAACCGATGTCCCACGATTCACCGCCCGAGACGCTTTTCGGCCTCCATGACGTTCGTCAGGATATCGTTGATTCGCGTCAGATGTCCGGCGCCTTTCGACTTCAGCCAGGCGAGCACATCCTCCCTGACGTAAAGCGAAATCATGGTTTTCTTTGGGCGGTCCCGAAACAAGGTCATAGAGGCAAGCTGCTCGTCGGTGAGCGGCGGAATATCGGAAGCATCAGGCCCCGCGCCGTCCAGCCCGTGGGCTGAAGCCCCAGCGCTCCAGAAACCCACCGCGCCTGGCGCCGTGGCCGGGAAGAATGCCGGCCAGGATGCCGGCATGGCAGGCTGGAAGCCCGCTCCACGGCGGCGGCCCGCCCGCCAGTTTCCGCCCTCCCCAGAGAGGCCGGATTGCGCGTTTTGGACTCTAATATCCTAATGCGGCCCCTCGGGTGTGACATTCGTTACGATTAGGCGCTTTGATGGCCCGCCACCGGCGCCAACTATAGTATCCCGCCAGACTCTCTCGGGTTACAATGCCTTGAAGTTGCCGCACTCCTCAGCTACATCGCGCGCGTCATCCGCCTGCGTCGAAGACTTGCCTGCGCGGTCCGCCAGTCGCACAGATGCGTATTTCGCTCTGCTGGCGGCGCATACGCGCGATATCATCCTCTTCATCCGGCGGGCGGACGGACGCATTCTCGAAGCCAACGCGGCCGCCAGCCGCTGTTACGGATACACCCTGGATGAGCTGCTCGGCCTCGGCGTCGTCGATCTTGACGCGGATGGCGCGCGCCCATGGACCGAGCGCCGGATGGAGCGCGGGATTGTTTTCGAGGCCGCGCACCGTCGCAAGGACGGCAGCGTTTTTCCGGTGGAAGTGAGTTGCGAGAGCGCGGCGATAGAGGGCGAGCTCGTTCTGGTAAGCGTCATCCGCGACATCACCGATCGCCAGCGGGCCGAGGAGAAGCTGCGCGACGCGGCGCTGTTCCCGGAACAGAATCCCTCGCCGGTCCTGCGCGTGCGTCGCGATGGCGTATTGCTCTTCGGCAACTCCGCCGCGGCGGCTCTGCTCGCCGAGCGCCGCTGCTCGGTGGGAGAGCGCGTGCCCGAAGACATCCGTTTGGCGGTGGATGAAGCGGTCACGAGCGGCGCGCCACGGAATATCGAGATCCGGTGCGCCGGCCGCGAGATCTCCTTCGAAGTGTCGCCCGTTCCGGAGCGGGACTACGCCAACCTCTACGGACGCGACGTTACCGAGCACAACGCGGCGGACCGCCTTCTGGCGGAGGCCGAGAGCCGGCAGGCGCTGCTGGCCGAAGTGGTGGGCCGCCTGCTGGCTAGCGACGACCCGCAGGGAATCGTGAACGAACTGTCCCGGCGCGTGATGGGGAAGCTCGACTGCCATGCGTTTCTCAACTTCCTGGTGGAGGAACGGGAGGAGCGGCTGCGCCTGAACGCGTGCGCCGGGGTTGGCGAGGAAACCAAGCGCGCGATCGAATGGATCGACTTTGGGACCGCCGTGAGCGGATGCGTAGCGCGCGATGGCTGCCGCATGGTGGCCTCGAACATTCTCGAATCGGCGGATCCCCGCACCGAGATGCTCCGATCTCATGGCATCCAGGCGTATGCCTGCCTCCCCCTGCTGGCGGGCGGACGCGTAATCGGTACCCTCTCCTTCGGGAGCCGCACCAAGACGCGTTTCTCGGAAGAAGACCTCGCGCTGATGCAGGCGGTGACGCACCACTTCGCCATCGCCATGGATCGGGTCGACACCCAGAAACTGCTGCGGGAAAGCGAGGCGCGCCTCCAACGGTCTCAGAAAATGGAAAGCATCGCCGTGCTGGCGGGCGGCATCGCGCACGATTTCAATAACCTGCTGGTCGGAATCATCGGCAATGCCAGCCTGGCGGAAGACCTGCTTGCCCCGGGGAGCCCGGCCGCGATGACTATTCGGGAAGTGGTCAAGGCGGGCGAGCGCGCCGCTCGCTTGACGCGCGAGATGCTGGCCTATTCCGGAAAAGGGAGATTTGTCATCGAGCGCGTCGATCTGTCGGAGTTGGTGCGGGACGTGACTACTCTGTTCCGCTCGTCGGTACCCAACCAGGTCGCGCTCCGTTTGAATCTGCCGGCGGACCTGCCTGCCGTTGAAGTGGATACGGCCCAGGCGCAGCAGGTGGTCATGAACCTGGTGATCAACGCGGCGCAGGCGATCGGCGATTCGCGCGGCCTGATTTCGATCCGCACCAGGGCGATGGATCTCGACGCGGCGGCCATCGCGGCCGAATGGGGCAACGCCGGGCTCCGCCCTGGCGCCCATGTCTGCCTGGAAGTGCGCGATACCGGATGCGGCATGGACGAGGCGACCAAGGCGCGCATCTTCGATCCCTTTTTCACCACCAAGCCGGCCGGCCGGGGTTTGGGGCTGGCCTCCGTGGCGGGCATTGTGCGGGCCCACAACGGCGCATTGAAGGTGGAAAGCGAGCCGGGACGGGGGAGCGTGTTCACGGTGGCGATTCCGGCGGCGCGAGGCGGGGCCGCGCCGGCGCTCCGGCGCCATGCCGCGGAGCTGGAACTGACGGGCCAGGGCCGGATCCTGGTGGTGGACGATGAAGAGATTGTGCGCACTATGGCGGAGGCCGCGCTGAAACGCCTCGGCTATACGGTTTCCTCGGCCGACAGCGGCCCGGCCGCCCTGGCGGCCCTGGCCGTGGATCCGCTCCTCGATCTGGCGATCCTCGATTTCAGCATGCCCGGCATGAGCGGCCAGGAGACGCTGGCGCGTTTGCGCGCGGCCCGGCCGGAGCTGCGGATCGTAGTTTCCAGCGGCTATTGCGAAGCCGAGTGCCGCGCTCTGTTCCAGGACCAGTTTATTTCGGGCTTCCTTCAGAAACCGTACACTGTGACCGCGCTCGGCCAAAGCGTGAAAGCGGCCATGACCGGCGCCTGAAAGCCGCCTGAACTCACTTCCAGCGAAACAATTTCAGCGCCAGCCCGAAGCACACCGCCAGCCACGCCGCCAGCACCCCCATTTGCGGACCCAGGCGCGCCAGCCCGCCGCCTTGCAGCATGTTCACGCGCAACGCATCCACCACCGCCGTGAGCGGCAGCGCCTTGATGGCCGGCTGAAGGGCATTCGGAAAACGTTGGGCGGAAAAGAAGACCCCGGAAAAAATCCACATGGGCATCATCACTACGTTCATGATTCCCGAGGCGGCTTCGATGGTTCGCGCGCGCGAAGCGATCAGCAGTCCGAGCGCGCAGAACGAGAGCGATCCCAAGAGGCACAGCGCCGCGAGCGCGGCCAAAGAGCCGCGCAGGGGCACGCCAAAGACCAGGCAGCCGAAACCCAACAACACGGCGACCTCCACCACCAGCAGGCCCAGGCGGGCGAACAGGAAGGAGAGCAGGTAGTAATGGCGCGGCATTGGCGCGGCGATCAGCCGTTTCAGAAGCCGCTTGCGGCGCGCATCCACGATGGCGAAGCCAATGCCCCAGATCGCGCTGCCCATGAGGTTCAAGCCCAACAGGCCGGGGATGAGGAAGTCGATGTAGCGCGAGCCCGGCTCGCGCACCAACTGGTCCGTGGAGGGCGTCGGATCGGCGCGCCCCGCGGCGCGCTGCACGGCGGCGTCCGCCAGCATACGCGCCGTGCGTCCCTCGGGGTTGGTGTCGTCATACCGGTAGACCACCGAACCGTCGGGCCCGGGCGCGGCCACTAGCGCCACCTTGCCGGTGCGCAAGGCCTCCATGGCCGCCTGGGCCGGCATCTGCCGCGCATCGAGCAGCTTCTCCTGGAGCAGCGCGCGGGTCAGCTCCGGACTGACCGCCGCGACTTGCAGGGTTTCGGCCGGGCGGTTGCGGAATGCGATCCCCAGCCCAACCGCCAGCAGCACCGGGAAGACAAACGCCCAGAACAGCGCTTCCGGCTCGCGCGCGAACTCCCGAATGCGCACCAGCGTCAACTGCCACAGCGGATGGCCGGCGAAGGCCGCCCCGCGCGCCGCCCCGGAGTCGCGGGCTCCAAAGATGCCGGCCTTGTCACTCATCGCGCAGGCGCCTTCCGGTGAGCGCTACAAAGACGTCCTCCAGGGTGGCCGAATGCGTTCGAAGCTCGGTCAGCGGAATCCCCTGGCGTTCCAGCTCATCGAGCAGCGCCGGGACGGCGCGATGCAATTCGGCCACCTGCAACTGCACCGCGCCGTTGTCCGAATGCACATCGCGCACCCCGTCGAGCCGCCGCAGAGCAAGCTGGTCGATAGCTTCGGCGGGCACTCCGGTGGAGAACTCCACCATGTGCTCCACCCCGATCGATGCAATCAGCTCGCGCGGCGTTCCCAGCGCGATCGCCTTTCCGTGGTCCATGATGGCCACCCGCTGGCACAGGCGCTCGGCTTCGTCCATGTAGTGGGTGGTGAGCAGAATGGTGCGGCCGGCCTGTTTGAAACGCTCGATAAGATCCCAGAGCTGGCGGCGGGCCTGCGGGTCGAGCCCGGTGGTGGGCTCGTCGAGGAACAGGAACTCCGGATCTCCCACCAGCGCGCAGGCCAGCGCCAGGCGTTGCTTCTGGCCGCCCGAGAGTGCGCCCACGCGCGAGCGGCTTTTTTCCTCGAGTTGCACCAGGGCGACCACATCCGAGGCGCGCGGCCCGCGCCGGAAGAAGCTTCGAAACAGGCGCACGGTTTCGAGAACCGTGAGCTTGTCGGAAAGCTGCGTGTCCTGCAACTGGATTCCGAGCCGCTGCCGTAGTTCGGCGGCGCGATCGTTCCAGCGCATGCCCAACAGCTCGACTTCGCCCGAATCGGGGTCGGTCAAACCCTCGCAGATTTCCATGGTGGTGGTCTTGCCGGCCCCGTTGGGTCCGAGCAGGCCAAAGCACTCGGCGGCCCTCACCTGGAGGTCCAGATCGTCCACTGCCACAACGTCTTTATACGCTTTGCGAAGATGGCTGACGCGGAGCACTGCCCCCACGGCGGGGAAGGACATACGCTCCAGTGTAGCGTGCCGCGGAAGGCGCGAAACGCCACGGACGCTGAATTGCGCCTCTGCCTCTGCGCCGTTGTCCAGGAGCTGTACGGGAATCGGAGATGCTATTATCTGTAACTATGCAGGGAGGATCTTCTATGCCGCTGTTCTTTGCATCGATTCTCTCCTTGGCCATCTCGTGTTGCGCATTTGGCCAGACTTACACCATTCAGACCTTCGCCGGCGGCGGTTTGCCGGTGAACATGCCAGGAACGTCCGCCAGCCTTAGCTCATTAAACTACGCCGCGGTGGACGGGGCAGGCAACGTCCTCTTCACGGATCGACATCAGGCTGTGCTGCGGTTGGACGCCAAAACGGGCATTTTGACCCTGGTGGCGGGAAACGGGGCGCCAGGCTTCAGCGGCGACAACGGCCCGGCCACCAGTGCCCAGTTGAACAATCCCCGCGGCGTCGCCGCGGATTCCGCCGGCAACCTGTACATCGCCGACACGGGGAACCAGCGCGTCCGCAAGGTCTCAAACGGGGTCATCACCACCGTGGCGGGAAACGGGACGGGAGGCTATAGCGGCGACAACGGCCCGGCTACCAGCGCCGAGTTGAGCATACCCAACGGCGTCGCCGTCGATGCGGCCGGCGACCTGTACATCGCCGACACGGGTAGCCATCACGTCCGCAAGGTCTCGAATGGGGTGATCACCACCGTGGCGGGAAATGGGGTGTATGGCTACGGCGGTGATAACGGCCCGGCCACCAGCGCCCAACTGTTTACCACGGGCGTCGCCGTCGATTCCAATAGCAATCTGTACATCGCCGATGAGTATAACAACCGCATCCGCAGAGTCACGAATGGAGTGATCACCACCGTGGCGGGGAACGGGACGCAAGGCTTCAGCGGCGACAACGGCCCAGCTACCAGCGCCCAGTTGACCGAACCCTGCGGCGTCGCCGTGGATGCCGCCGGCGACCTGTACATCGCCGACACCCTCAACTTTCGGATCCGCAAGGTCACGAATGGAGTGATCACTACCGTGGCGGGCGGCGGAAGCGTGGAGGGCGATAACGGCCCGGCCACCAGCGCCCAGTTGCAGGAGGCTTTCGGCGTCGCGGTGGATGCCGCCGGTAAGCTGTACATCGCCGCCTACAACGCGATACGCAAGGTCACGAATGGAGTGATCACTACCGCGGCGGGCGGCGGAAGCGAGGTGGGCGACAACGGCCCGGCCACCAGCGCCCAGTTGTGGTCTCCCTCCGGCGTCGCCGCGGACTCCACCGGTGACGTGTACATCGCCGATATGTATAACAATCTGATCCGCAAGGTCTCGAATGGGGTAATCACCACCGTGGCGGGAAACGGGACGGGAGGCTATAGCGGCGACAACGGCCCCCCCACCAGCGCCTCGTTGTCCAGCCCTCAAAGCATCGCCGTGGATGCCGCCGGCAGCCTATACGTTGCCGACACGGGTAACCAGCGCATCCGCAAGGTCTCGAATGGGGTGATCACCACTGTGGCGGGGAACGGGACGTTTGCGTTCAGCGGCGACAACGGCCCGGCCACCAGCGCCCAGTTGGCTTGGCCGTACGGCATCGCCGTGGATTCCGCCGGCAACCTGTACATCGCCGACGCTTCCAACAACCGCATCCGTAAGGTCTCGAATGGAATAATCACTACCGTGGCGGGGAGCGGAACGTATGGCTATAGCGGCGACAACGGTCCGGCCACCAGCGCCCAGTTGGACGGTCCCACCGGCGTCGCCGTGGATTCCGCCGGCAACCTCTACATCGCCGACCAGGGAAACAACTGCATCCGCAGGGTCTCGAACGGGCGGATCACCACCGTGGCGGGAAACGGGACGCAAGGCTACAGGGGGGACAACGGCCCGGCCATAAACGCCGAGTTGGACGATCTTTGGAGCGTCGCCGTGGATTCCGCCGGCAACCTCTTCATCGCCGACAGTTTCAACGAGCGCATTCGCAAGGTCTCGAATGGGGTGATCACTACCGTGGCGGGCGGCGGGTCGACGGGCCCCTCGGGCGGCGGCAGCTACAGCGGCGACGACGGACCGGCCACCGGCGCCCAGTTGAATTATCCCAACGGCGTCTTTGTGGATTCCGCCGGGAACCTCTTCATCGCCGACACGTGGAACGACCGCATCCGTGTTTTGACTCCCTCCCCCTCCATCGGCGCCGTCACCAACGCCGCCAGCAATCTCGCCGGCGTTGTCTCACCCGGCGAGATCGTGGTCATATACGGCGCCGGCATCGGTCCGGCGCAACTCGTGACGGCCGTTCCGGGCAGCAACGGCTATTACGGTACGCAACTTGCCAACACCAGCGTGTCGTTCGACGGCATAGCCGCTCCGATGATCTACGCGTGGGCCACGCAGACCGCCGCCATTGTGCCGTACGGAATCACCGGGAGCACCGAGCAAGTGACCGTCACTTACCAGGGCTTGATAAGTGCGGCTTTTTCGGTGGCGATTGCTCCCTCGGCGCCGGACATTTTCACTTATGACTCTTCCGGCCAGGGGCCGGCGGCCGCGGTCAATCAGGACGGCGTCACCGTCAACACCGCCGCGACACCCGCTAAGATCGGCGACATCATTTCGCTTTATGCGACCGGTGAGGGTCAAACCACGCCGGCCGGCGCGGATGGCAAGCCCGCATCGGTCCCATACCCGCAACCCAATCTGGCTGTCACGGCTACGGTTGGAGGCCAGAACGCAACCGTAATATACGCGGGCGGCGCGCCGGGAGAGGTGGCGGGATTGATGCAGGTGAACGTCCAGATCCCGGCTGGCATTCAAACCGGCAATACGGTACCAGTCATACTGCGAGTAGGCAACGCCTCCAGCCAGGGCGGCGTGACCATTGCCGTGCATTAGGGCCTGACAGGAAATAACCATTCCAATTGCCGTCAACCGCTCCCTAACGGGGCGCCCCCTGGGCCCGGCTCGTTAAGAGCCTGGCGAGCCGCGACCGTCAGGGAGCGGTTGGGATGGTTATTACATGACAAGCGCTAAGTCTGGCGAGGACGCGCGCTTATGCCCCTTGCAGCGCCGTTCGCACCCGCTCCGGCGTCATCGGTAACTGGCGCATCCTGACGCCTATGGCGTCGAAGACGGCGTTGGCGATCAGCGCGCCCACGGTAATAACCGGCGGCTCGCCGCATCCGAGCGGCGGCGCGGTTGGGTTGTCCAACACGATGGTTTCGATTTTGGGCGCCCACGAGAAACGCGGTATTTGGTACGCGTCGAAGCCGCGCTCCCGGATCGCGCCGCCGTTGAAGTGAATCTCCTCCGATAACGTGTATCCGAGCCCCATGACGATCCCGCTCTCCAGTTGCCTTTGGCAGCCTTCCGGATTGGCCGCCAGGCCCAGGTCCATCACGCAAACCACGCGTTTCACCTGCACGCGCCCGGTCTGCTTATCCACCGCCACCTCGGCCATGGTAGTCATGCGGCTTTCGTTCTTGTAGGTTCCGCAGGCCATGCCCACGCCGCGCCCGCTCGGCGCCTTGGCCGGCTTCCAGCCGAACCGGGTGGCAGCGGTCTCCAGTACGCGCCGCAAACGCTGGTCGGTGAGGTGGTTCAGCCGGAACTCCACCGGGTCCACGCCCGCCTTGGCGGCCAGCACATCGAGGTGCGATTCGCGGGCGAAGGTATTCGTATTGGCCGATGGGCCTCGCCATGGCCCCACGCCAAACGGGTGCATGCCCGGGGGATTCGCCCCTTCCGTCCAACCCCCGGCCGAGGTGGTGCGCTGATTGGGAATGTCGTAAACCGAGATGGCGTCGCGATTGCCCGCGCCCCAAACCTGGTACAACCATGAGACGATTTTGCCTTCGCCGCTAAGGCCCGAGCGGATCTTCACCACGGCCGCCGGCCGGAAGTTGGTGTAAAAGAATTCTTCGGCGCGGCCCCACACCACTTGCACCGGCTGGCCCGCGGCTCGCGCCAGGAGCGCGGCTTCATGCGCCTGCCATGCGCTGGTGCGAATGGTGAGGCTCTTCCCGCCGAAGCCGCCGCCCACCATCGGCGTAATGACGCGCACGCTTTCTTGCGCTACGCCCAGCGCCTCTGCTACCAGTTGCCTCACCTGGAACGGCGATTGCGAGCTCGCCCAAATGGTGACTTTGCCGTCTTCGAAAGCGGCCACCGCGGAATGCGTTTCGATGGGCGCGTGCGCCACGTAGGCGTTGAGATAAGTCTCCTCGACTATCTGGGAGGCCACCTTCTCGCCTTCCGCCGGATCGCCCTTCTGCCCCACCAGCGTGGCCGGCGGCGCGGTCTTGATCAAATGGTCGTATATGGTTCGATCGTCGGGGCCCTCTGGCGGCGGGTCGTACTCCGCCTTCACCAGCCGGAGCGCGGCGTCCGCCACGTCGCGCCGCTCATGGAGCACGGCGATCAGGCCGTCCGCACGCACCACTCGGGCGCCGGCTTTTTCGGCCGCGCTGGTATCCACGCTCTTCAGCGTCGCGCCGTGCGCCGGCGGCCTCAGAATCCGCGCGCAGAGCATTCCCGGGACGGAAATGTCGCCCGTGTATTTGGTTTTGCCAGTGACCACGTCCGCCGCGCCCTTCCACGGCTGCGCGCGGCCAATCAGGCGGAAATCCGCCGCCGACTTCACTGGCGCATTCGCCAAGTGGCGCTCGATGCGCTTTCCCTGGACGATCTGCGTGTAAGTAATCCGCTTGTTCTGAGCCGAATCAGTCACCACCCCGGCTTCGACCTTGAGGCGTTCCACAGGGGCCTGGAGTTGCTCGGCCGCCATCTGCAGCAGAACGGCCCGCGCTTCCGCCGCCGCCCGCCGCAGCACAGGACTGAACGCCTGTATGCAGTTCGAGCTTCCCGTTCCCCCATCCCACGGGCACAGCTCGGTGTCGCCCATCAGCATGTCCACCGAATCGTAGGCCACGTCGAGCTCGTCGGCCAGGCATTGCGCCAGCGCAGTCATCTCGCCTTGCCCCATGTCGACCTTCCCGACGAAGCAGGCTACACGCCCGTCGGCGCCGATGCGCAGGTAGGCGTTGAAATCGGTGGGGTAGGAAGGCCGCCGGGCGGCGGGCGCCGGCTGCTGGGCGTCCAGCGTTCCGGCCTGGCAGAACACGAACAGGCCGGTTCCCGTGGCCAGAAAATCGCGGCGGCTCGGAGCGTCCGGCCTCATCGCGTGCCTCCCTTCATCCCATCCGCGGCTTCCGCTATCGCCGCCGCGATGCGATTGTGCGACCCACAGCGGCACAAATTCCCGTCCATGCTCCGGACGATTTCCTCCGCCGCCGGCCGCGGATTTTTCAGCAGCAGGGCGTAGGCGTTGAGGATCATCCCCGGCGTGCAGAACCCGCACTGAAACGCATGTTGCTTCACAAAGGCATCCTGGATGGGGTGGAGCTTGCCATCCGTGCCCAGTCCCTCGATGGTCAGCACCCGTTTGCCGGCAATGTCCTTCATCGGGATGGAACAGGACCGCACCGCCTCGTTGTTCACGATGACCGTGCAGGCCCCGCAGTCGGCCGTGCCGCAGCCGAACTTGGCGCCGGTGAGGCCCAGCTCGCCGCGCAAAACCCACAGCAGCATGCGCTCGTCGTCCACCGTCACGCGCGCGGGCTTCCCGTTAAGCGTAAACGAAATCGTGCGCTGCATCCACTTCCTTTCCAGCCAGGCGAAAATGGCTATCTGAATTTTAGCTCCGAATCTCTGCAAATGCTCTACCCGCACCCGCCCCTGCCAGGAATCGTCGCTGTGGTCGTCCGGAGTGGGACATCGTTTCTGTGGTCTGTTGGGATGGACCGTCGGCCCGCGAAGTTTCATAAAAAGCGTGAGGGGCCAGCATCGTCAGGCGTCGCCCAATCGCTCCCTGACGGTCGCGGCTCGTTACGGTCTGGCGAGCCGCGACCGTCAGGGAGCGGTTGGAATAGTGGTCGAATGCCAGACCCAGGTGCTTTTTCGACCTTATCAGGTCCAGTAAGCGCCCCTTTTTGCGGCCCTAAGTGCTTAGGTTTCAATTCCTTGCGTCTGCATCGGCTATAAAGGGTTGATGCTTTGCCCGTGCTACAATCGAACATGCCTCTCAGCGTGACTCTCGACACTCACGGCGAGCAGCTCGTCGCGGCGCACCTTCGCAGCGGCCTCTACCACTCGCCCGAAGAGGTAGTGACCCGCGCGCTGGAGATCCTGGCCGCGGGGGAGCCACGCGCCGTGTCCGCCGGGACGATGTCGCCGGCTGAAGCCGTGGCTGACATCCGCGAGTTGCGTAAAGGCGTCACCCTCGGCGGCCTTCGCATCAGGGATCTCATTAACGAGGGCCGCAAGTACTGATGCCGCCGGGGAGTGAAGGGGCGGGTTTCGTTGCCGATGCATCGGCAGCGCTTTCGTGGTGTTTTGAAGACGAAGCCACGCCGGCGACCGAGGCCCTCCTTGAGCGGCTTCGCGCGGGCGAACCTGCCATCGTGCCGGCTCACTGGCCCACCGAGGTTATGAATGGTCTCGTCATGGCCGTGCGCCGAAGGCGGATCGATCCCGAAAGGGTCACTCGGTTTGCTCGCGATTTGGCGGCGCTTCCGATCCGCATCGAGCCACCGCTCGCGCCGGCAGCCTGGGATGCCGTGATCCGAGTGGCCACTGAGTATCAACTCACCGTTTACGATGCCGCCTACCTGGAACTGGCCGAACGGACCAGCCTGCCTCTCGCCAGTCTCGACGGCGACTTACGAAACGCGGCCCTGGCCGCAGGCGTTGCTCTGTTGGAAACCTGAGGCGCCCGGATACCCGCGAAACGACTGGGAGGATTGGGATGGCCCCTGAACCACCAGTTTTCCACAGCGGCGGCCGCGCGGCCCAGCGGCATTCGGACCATGGTATTGGACCATGGTACAAATGGAACATGCGGGAGATTGCGATTTCCAGGTTCAAGGCGACGTGCCTGGCCGTCCTGGAGGACGTGCGACGGACCGGCGCGCCCGTAAGGGTCACAAGGTTCGGGCGTCCGGTGGCCGAGGTGGCGCCGGCCAGGCCGGAAACGGCGTCCTCCTGGCTGGGGTGCGCGAAACACTCCGTCGAGATCTCCGGCGACATCACCGGACCTGTCGGAGCATTTAGCCGCTGGACAGTTCGGAAATGAAGCTGCTCCTCGACACGCACATCTGGATTTGGGCCCTCCATAGTCCCGAGAACCTGGGTCGAAGAGTTCGGCGCGAACTCCAACGAGCCGCTAACGAACTGTATCTATCGCCGGTGTCGATTTGGGAAGCGGGCCACCTGGTGCGGAGGAAACGCCTTCGCATACGGCAGGGCTTTGCGCCATGGCTCGATGACGTGATGGCCCGGGTTCCGCTCCGGGAGGCGCCGTTCACTTTTGCCGTCGCCGCGGAGGCTTCGAGAATCGAGCTTCCCCAATCCGATCTCGGGGACATCTTCTTGGCCGCCAGCGCCTTGGTGTTCGGCCTCACGCTGGTGACCACCGACTCCCAACTGCTGGCCTGCTCATGGCTGAAGACGCTTCCCAACGACTGAACGCCGGCGGCAAGACCGCCGGCGCTACCGCTGCCACGTATCGTCGCTATGAGTCATGAAGTCCGGATATGCGCCGGCGCCCAATTCATATAGGTCGAGCCCCTGGCGCTCGCCTTCGGGCGCCACTCGCTGCCGGTAGAAGCGGTCCAGCAGGCGGTTCAGCCCGTATGCCAGCGGCAGCACGAAGCCCAGCAGGGTGGCCACGCCGATCAACTGCGCCAGCCATTGCCCGGAACTCCCCGCCGGCGCGAACAGGCCCACCGCCATCAAGCCCCACAGCCCGCCAAGCGCGTGCACGGATATCGCGCCGCCGGGGTCGTCCACGGTCAGCCGCAATTCCAGCCACTCGACGGAAAACACCGCGAGGGCGCCGGCCACCAGCCCCACTATCACGGATTCGGCGGGGTTGAGCAGCGCGCAGCCCGCGCTCGATGCCACCAGGCCGGCCACCCACGCGTTGGCGCACAGAGAAGCGTCCGTGCGGGTGAAGCGGGCGCGCGTGATGCCCGCCGCCGCCAGGCCCGCCGCGGCCGCGCCCAAGGTGGCGTTCACCGCGATGAGCGCCACCCGGCTGGCGTCCGTACCGCTGTAAAGCAGCGCGCCGGCGCAATCCAGGCCCATCCACCCGAACCACGCCAGGAAGCAGCCGAAAAGCACTAATACGGCGTTGTGGCCGGGAATCGCCGCCGGCATGCCTTCCATGGAGTACTTCCCGCGGCGCGGGCCCAGCACCCACGCTATGGCCAGGGCGCTCAATCCGCCCACCACCTGAATGGCGCCGGCGCCGCCGGCGTCGGTGAAGCCCGCGCCCAGGCCGGCATTAGCGCCCAATTGCGCCAGCCACCCGCCGCCCCAGCTCCAGTGCGCAAACAGGGGAAAGATCAGCGCGGCCAGAATGGCGGTGGAAACGCAGCTCGCGCCCAGTTTCCAGCGGTCCGCTCCCGCGCCCAGTGGGATCATCGCCACCAGGGCGGCGCTGAAAATGCCGAGCAGCGCGGCCAGCGATGCGGGCGCGCCGTCGAACCGCAGGCCGCCGAAAAAGGGCTGGCCGGCGCCGGCCCAGCTCCACAGCTTGCCGTTGGCCACGATTTCGTGCGCCGGCAGTCCCACATAACCCTGTATCGCGAACCCCGCCGCGAAGTACGCCAGCGCGGCCACGCCCGCCACGCACAGGGCGCCCACCAGCGAATGCGCCGCGCTGCGCGAGCGGCCCAACCCGGCGTTGATCAGGGCCAGCCCCGCGATGGCGCACGGAACCATCAGGGCGCACAGGAAACACAGAATGCGCGCTGGGTCGGAGAAGGCCGCCAAAGGCTCGCTCATTCCTTCTCCTCGCGCCAGATCATGTGCGCGCGAAAAGCCAGCGCCAGTCCCAGCGCCTCCACCGCGACGCCGGCTAATACAAAGGCCGCCATGGACGCCGCCGTGCGCAGCATGGCTACCGCCGCCAACACGATTAACCAGCCTGCCCCAAGCAATAGGAAACCCGCGAGTTTCATTGGAATTTTTCCGATTATAGCCGATAAACGCCGTGCAAACGGCCTGCCAGCCCGCTCTACGGCGATTTCCTCTGCTCCAGCGCCCGTTCCTCGGCGGTCCCGTCGAGCTTCATCTTCACCGGCAGAAGCACGCGCAGGGCGAACAGATTGAATAGCGAAAGCACGATCGCCAACACCCACCGGTCGGTAGCCACCGCCGCTCCCAGCGCGCCGGTGTTCCAGATGCTGGCGGCGGTCGAAGTGCCGTGCACGCTGCCCTCCGGCGAGCGGAAAATCGCCGCGCCGCCGATAAAACCCATGCCCGCTACCAGGCCCTGGATGATGCGCGACTGCGCCTCCGGGCTGTGCACATACGCCGGCGATCCTAATAGCACGTAGCCGCAGCTCGCCAGCGCCACCAGCGGGAACGTGCGCAGGCCGAAGGCGTGGATCTCCTTCTCTTTGAACCAGCCCACCGGCAGCCCCAGAACGTAAGCCGCGGCCAGCTTGCCGGCATCGACGAGATGCGCGTGCCAATCGAGAGGTATGGCCATATGTGCGTTATACCACCTGCGGGGCGAAAGCATAGCGGAAAGCGTTGCGCGCCAACCCGCGCAGCTCCGCCTCGCTGAACCCGAAGCGGTCCGCGGCAAGCTGGTACTCGCCCACCAGCGTGCATCCGAACATGGCCGGGTCGTCGGTGTTCAGAACGATCGGCACGCCGGCGTCGTAAAGCCGCCGGATGGGGTGGTCCTCCAGGCGTCGCACGACGCCGGTGGCCAGGTTGCTGGTGATGCAAATCTCGAGCGGAATGTCCCGCTCCCGAAGGTGGCGAATCAGCTCCGGGTCGCGGGCCGCGGCGATGCCGTGCCCGATGCGCTCGGAGCCCAGGCGCAAAGCAGCCCATACGGATTCCGGGCCGCTGGTTTCGCCCGCGTGCGCCGTCAACCGCAAGCCCGCGCTTTTGGCGAATGCGAAAACCTCGGTGAACCACAGCGCCGGACCGCGCCCCTCGCTGCCGCCTATGCCGAAGGCCGCCACGCCGCGGTCCACCCGCTCGGCCGCCAGCTCGGCCACTTCCCGGGCACGCTCCGGGCCAAACTGCCGCACCGCGTCGAAAATCCAGCGCACCCGCACCGGCGAACCGGCCGCGGCATCGCTCACGGCGTCGAAAATCGGCCCCACTTCCTGCCCCTTCCAGAGCACTACCCCGGCCGCCAGGATGATTTCCGCGTACTGCACGTTCTGCGCCTCCAGACGCTCGAGCAGGCGGCGCGTGGCCAGCCCGTAGTCCTCGGGAGTGCGGAGCCGTTTGCCCACCTCGGCGAAGGCCTTCAGAAAACCGTTGAAATCGGCATATTGGTACATCTCGCGCAGCACCTCGAGCGGCGTGTCCGGGTCCATTTCGTGCAGCGTTTCGGGTTCTACCGCGCCTTCCAGATGTAAATGCAGCTCGGCTTTGGGCATTTCCAGAAGGAAATCGGCCATACTGCTATTAAGACATGACTGCTGAAGAGATCGAAGCTATAGTTGGCGGCTATCACGGCGACGCTTTCGGCGTCCTCGGGCCGCACAGCGTCAGAAAGACCAAGAGCGGCCAGCCCCGCTGGGAGGTTCGCGCCTTCCTTCCCCAGGCGGAATCGGCCCAGGTCGTGGTGGCCGGGCAATCGCCGTGCGGGATGAACAAGCAGCATCCGCAGGGCTTTTTCAACGTCCTGATCAACGGCGCCCCGCGGCCCTACCTTTTGCGCGCGCGCCTGTGGGACGGCCGCGAAGTGGATATCGAAGATCCCTACCGGTTCGGCCCGCAGCTCTCCGATACCGACCTCTACCTCCACACCGAGGGCACGCTCCACGAAGCCTATCGCACCCTGGGCGCTCACATTGTGGAGGTGGATGGCGTCTCCGGCGTGCGCTTCGCCGTGTGGGCCCCCAACGCCATCTGCATAACCGTGGCCGGCGAGTTCAACGAGTGGGATATCCGCCGCCACCCCATGCGCCGGCGCAATGGCGGCGTCTGGGAGATCTTCATTCCCGGCCTGGGCCAGGGCGCCGCTTACAAATACAACGTCCGCTCGCGTTTCGCCGGCTACCAGCAGCTCAAGGCGGACCCTTACGCCTTCCGCTGCGAGACGCCCCCCAAATCGGCCTCGGTGGTGTGCGACATCTCCACTTACGAATGGGGCGACTCCGCCTGGATGAAGGCCCGCGCCTCGACCGATTGGCTCAAATCGCCGGTCTCGGTTTACGAAGTCCACCTGGAATCCTGGCTCCGCGGGCCCCATGGAGGGATGCTCACCTATCGCGAATTGGCCGTCAAGCTGGTGGAGTACGTCAAGCAGATGGGCTACACCCACATCGAGCTGCTGCCCATCATGGAGTACCCTTTCTCCGGGTCGTGGGGCTACCAGGTGATCGGCTATTACGCGCCCACCTCGCGCTTCGGCTTACCCGCCGATTTCCAGTACTTCGTGGACCGCTGCCATCAGGCGGGGATCGGACTGATTGTGGATTGGGTGCCGGCCCATTTTCCCAAAGACGCCCACGGCCTGGTGTTCTTCGACGGCTCGGCGCTGTACGAGCACGCCGACCCGCGCAAGGGAGAGCAGCGCGAATGGGGCACTCTCGTCTTCAATTACGGCCGCAACGAGGTGCGCGCTTTCCTCATCTCCAATGCCATGTTCTGGCTCAAGGAGTACCACATCGACGCGCTGCGCGTGGACGCCGTGGCTTCCATGCTCTACCTGGACTATTCCCGCAAGGCCGGCGAGTGGATACCCAACCAGTACGGCGGCAACGAGAACCTGGAAGCCATCGAGTTCCTGCGCCAGTTCAACACCCTGGCCCACACTGTCCCGGGCGCGTTCACCGTGGCCGAAGAGTCCACTGCTTTCCCGGGCGTCTCCAAGCCCGTGTACCTGAATGGGCTGGGGTTCACCATGAAGTGGAACATGGGCTGGATGCACGACATGCTGGACTACTTCGCGTGCGACCCGGTGTACCGCAAGTTCCACCACAACAGCATCACCTTCAGCCTGCTCTACGCCTTCACCGAGAATTTCCTGCTGCCCATTTCGCACGATGAGGTGGTGCACGGCAAACGGTCGCTGCTCAATAGAATGCCCGGCAACCAGGACCAGCAGTTCGCCAACGTGCGCGCCTTCCTGGCCTACATGTGGGGCCACCCGGGCAAGAAGCTGCTGTTCATGGGCCAGGAGATCGGGCAGCGCGAGGAGTGGGACCATAACTCCGGGATCCGCTGGGAGCTGCTGGAATTCGACTGCCACCGCAAGCTGCAGACGCTGGCGCGGGAATTGAACCGCATCTACCGCGAGAATCCCGCGCTCTACCAGGTGGATTTCCACTACTCGGGCTTCGAGTGGGTGGATTTCCACGATTGGGAAAGCTCCATCATCGCTTTCATCCGCCGCGCGGCCGACCCCCGGGATTTCTTGCTCTACTGCTGCAACTTCACGCCCGTGGCGCGCCAAGGCTACGAGTTCGGCGTGCCGGCGGAAGGCTTCTACGAAGAGATTCTGAACACCGATTCGGAGTTGTTCGGCGGCTCGAATATGGGCAACGGCGGCTCGGTATCCTCGCGCCCCATCCCCAAACACAACCGCAAGCACAGCATTGCCGTCACGCTGCCGCCCTTGGCGGTGGTGGTGTTCCGGAAGAAATGAGGGCCTGTTCGCCGCCGGGATGGCTACGGCGAACTGCGGGCTCGAATGGCGCCTGCCAGCGGCAGTACGGCTGAGAACACGCTCCCTTTCCCCAGGGCGCTGTGCACTCCCACATAGCCGCCCTGCGCTTCCACGATGTGGCGCGTCAGGGCCAGCCCCAGGCCGGTTCCCTGCTCGGCCTTGCGGCTGCTGGCGAGTTGCTGGAACTCCTGGAAGAGCTGCTGGATCTCCTCGGGCGCAATGCCCACTCCGCTGTCCTCCACCTCCAGGCGGAACATGTCTTCGCCCTCCGCCGCCACGCGCACCGTCACCTGGCCGCCCTCGCCGGTGAATTTCACCGCGTTCGACAGGTAGTTGTAGAGAATCTGCTTGAACCGCGAGGGATCCGTCACGGCCGCGAACCCGGCGGGGACTTCCGTCACCACCCGCAGGCTTTTCTTATCGGCCAGCGGACGGACCACGTCGCGCACTTCGCTCACCAGCGCCTCGATATTCGCGCGCTCGGGGCGAAACTCCATCTTCCCGGCCTCCACCTTGGAAAGGTCGAGAATGTCGTTGATCAGATCGAGCAAATGGCGGGAGCTCATAAGGATGTCCCCCATGCACTCCTTCTGGTCTTCGGAAATCGCACCCAGTTTGCCATCGAACATCAGCTCTGAAAATCCGATAATCCCGTTGAGCGGCGTGCGCAGCTCGTGGGAAACCCCCGCCAGGAAGCGGTTCTTGGCCGTGGAAGCGGCCCGCGCCGCCTCCAGCGCCCGGCCCAGTTGCTCGTTCTTGTTGCGCAATTCCATGGCGTACTGCGACACCTTCCGCGCCGCCACAGTCGCCAGGTGGCGCTCGGTAATGTCCACCAGGGAGCGGCAGACGCCGGTTATCCCGCCGCGCTCGTCGCGGATCGGGCTTTCGCGAATCTCCACCGTGATGCGCGATCCGTCGTCGAGCGCATAGTCGCATTCGAAGGCCCCGGAGTCCGCGCCCGTCACCATGCGCACCAGCATGGCCTCGCGAAAACCGTCGCGCAGCTCGGGGTCCACGAAGTCCCACGCCTTGCGGCCCAGCACCTGGTCCGGAGAGCACTTCAGCAGTTCGCAGGCCGCCTCGTTGAAACGCGTGATGACGCCGTTCCGGTCGATCTCCTCGTAGGGCACCGGCGCCCGGTCGAACAGTTCCCGATAGCGCCGCTCGCTCTCCTGCAAGCTCCTTTCCCTCTCCCCCAGCAGGTAGGCGGCGTCGTCCAGTTGGCTGGCTACCTCGGCAATCTCGTCGGAGCCCTTGGGGAATGGCTCGAGAGGCAGGCCATGCGCCAGACGCCGCGCATTCTCTCCCACCGCGCGGAGGCGCCGCACCAGTCTGCCCGCCAGAAGCAGGTGCACGAACAACGCCCCTAACGGTCCGATGATGCCGCACACCACGACCACCCGGAACAGACGCTTACTGGCGACGTCGCGGTTGTACCGCGCCCGGAAAAGCCGCAAATCCTGGGCCTGCCGCATGATGTCCAGACGGTCCCGCGCTTCGCCCATCAGCGTCGCGCCCCGTCTCAGCAGCGGATCGCGAGAGGCTGCGTCCACCACGCGCAAGCGCTCCAGGATGGACATTGCCTCCTCCGCCACCCTCTTCAGTTGACCCACCGTGGCCACGCTGGGCGGGTCGTCGGCTACCATCGTGGAAAGGCGCTCCAAGGTCGTCCCCAGCGCCGCGCGGGCTTTCTCGTAGGACGAAACGAAACGTGCGTCGCCGGTCGCGAGGAATCCGCTCACGGCGGAATCGGCGTCCAGAAGGTCGATGCGAAATTGCAACAGCTCGGCCCGCGTTTCGTAAGCGGCCACCACGATCTGGTCGGCTTGGCGGGCCTCGTCCTCCACCAGGTAAATGGAGAATAGCGCCACGAACAACGCCGCCATGGGCACCGCCAGCGCCGCCACGCCTTTGGCTCGCAGCGACACGCGGGACCATCGCGCCAGAATGCCCGGGGCTTCGCCCTCGTGCGGGGACGTCGTGTTTTCGAATGCGGCCACGAAGTCCTATTTTATGACCCCGCGGAACGAAATGTCGCCGGATTTCGTAACATGCTTAGTAGGCAAGGCATGGCTAACAAGAAAAAGGGGCCGTTTCGCTGGATTCTCCTGGCGGCCATCCTGTCACTGGCCGGCGTGGCGTTCTTCTCGTTGCGGGCGCTCAGCCGCACGCCGGTTAAGATCGATCCGGAAAAACTGGTTCGCGTGGAACGTCTCGATCTGGCGAGGTCGGTGGTGGCCACCGGCAAGATCCAGCCCACCACCCAGGTGGAGATCAAGTCCAAGGCCAGCGGCATCATTCTCAAGCTCCCCGTCAACGTGGGAGATACGGTCCACCAGGGGCAGGTGATTTGCGATCTGGACCAGAACGACCTGTTGCCGCGCCTGCGCCAGGCGCAGGCCGCGCTCTCCATGGCGGAGGCGGCCCAGAGGAGCGCCGAGGCGGATTACGAGCGCAATAAGGTGGAGGCCGCCGGCCCCGATCTGCCGTTCCTGAAGCGCGACGTGGAGCGCGCCCAGGATATGTTCAAGGAAAACCTGATCGCCCAGAATGCGCGCGACGACAGCGAGAAGAACTACCAGCTCGGCGTCAATCGCCAGCAGCAGGCGCAGGTGAACCTGGGGGTCACCAAGGCCGCCATCGCCAAGGCCGTCGCGCAGGTGGAGCAGGCGGCCGCGCAGCTTTCTCAATCCGAGGAAGATCTTCGCAACGCCACCATCGTCTCCCCCATCGATGGCGTGGTGCTCTCGCGCGACCGCGAGGTGGGCGACGCAGTCAGCTCCATTCTGGTAATGGGCTCCGGCGCGACCCTCATCATGACCGTCGGCGACCTGAGCGAGGTCTACGTCAAAGGCAAGGTAGACGAAAGCGACATCGGCAAGGTCTACATGGGCCAGCCCGCGCGCATCACCGTGGAATCCTACAAGGACCAGAGATTCTCAGGCAAGGTGACCAAAATCTCGCCCATGGGAGTGGAGAAGGATAACGTTACCACCTTCGAGGTGCGCGTCTCCATTTCCAACGCGGCGCGCAAGCTCATGGCCACCATGACGGCCAACGCCGAAATCATGCTGGAAGAGCGCAAGGGCGTGCTGGCCATTCCGGAAGGCGCCATCATTTACAAGAAAGACCGTTCCACCGAGGTGGAGATTCCGGACGCCACGGCGCCCACCGGCCAGCGGCGGACTCCGGTGGTCACGGGCATCAGCAACGGCTCGAAAACCGAGATCGCGCGGGGGCTCGTGGAAGGCCAGCAGGTGATTCTGCAATAGACGCGGTTGCGCGGCTCTTGACGCGGAGACACGGAGACGCGGAGAAATTCGAGAGAGGAAGAGGAAGAGGAAGAGGAGGATCGAGTGAGTGCTTGTGGGAGTGCGCCGCGCCTGTTCCGAGTTTCTCATCCTCTCTTTTTCGTTCTTCTCTCCTCTTTCTCCTCGAATCTCTCCGCGTCTCCGTGTCTCCGCGTCAAAAGGGTCTCCGGTGATCTTCCTTAAGGAGTTGTTGGGCCAGGTATTCTCCAGCCTGTTGCGCAACAAGCTGCGCAGCCTCCTCACCATGGCGGGAATCGCCTGGGGCGTGGCTTCCATCGTCATCATCGTCGCCATGGGCGACGGCTTCAAGGCCGGCCAGCGCGACCGCTTCCGCGAGCTCGGCGAAAACATCGTCATCGTTTTCAGCGGCCAGACGGAAATGCAGCAGGGCGGGCGCCGCGCGGGCCGGCGCATCCGGCTGGACTACGACGACGTGCGCGATATCCGCACGGAATGCTACCTGGTGCGCACGGTGGTGGCCGAGCTGCAAACGAGCGCCAGCGCCGTGAGCCAGTTCAACAGCGGCACATTCGGCGCCATGGGCGTGGAGCCCGCGTACTCGGAAATCCGCAACATCCCGGTGGACCACGGCCGCTTCCTGGTGGAGAACGACGAGAGCGACGGCGCCCGCGTGGCGGTTCTCGGCGACAACGTCCGCAAGCAGTTGTTCGGCGACCACCCCGTCTCCCCCGGCGCCGCGATCACCCTGAACGGGCTGCCTTACCGCATCGTCGGCCTCACGCCCCCCAAGACCCAGAACAGCAGCTACAACGGCCTCGACAGCGACAAGATCTTCGTACCCTACTCGGCCATGGTGCGCGACCTGCCGCTCACCGACGAAAACTTCCATCCCGGCATCGTGAGCGACCTGATCTACGTGCCTACCTCGCTCGCGAACTGGAAAGGCGCCCACAACCAGGTGGTGCGCGTGCTCGCGCGCAATCACCGTTTCCAGCCCGACGACGCGGGGGCCATCCGCATGTGGGACACCGTGGAAGACGCCCAACTGGTGGACAACATTTTCACCTCCATGACCGCCTTCCTGGGCTCCATCGCGGTGGTGACGCTGACCCTGGGCGGGGTGGGCGTTATGAACATCATGCTGGTGTCGGTAACCGAGCGCACGCGGGAAATCGGACTGCGGATGGCGGTGGGCGCCCGCCGGCGGCGCATCCTCGCCGATTTCCTGCTGGAAGGGGTGATCCTGGCGATGTTGAGCGGCTTGGGCGGTTGGATGGGCGCTTACCTGGTGGCTTCCGCCGTGAACCGACTGCCCAAACAGGAAATGTTCGGCGGCCTGCCCGTAGACGGGCAAACCACGGCCCTGGCGTTCGGAGCGCTGAGCATCGTAGCCGTGGCCTCGGCCATCTGGCCCGCCTGGCGCGCCGCCAACCTGACGCCCGTGGAGGCGCTGCGGTATGAAAGATAGCCAGTGAAGCCATGACCATCGCTTCCGTTTTTCATGAGGCCGGCCAGGCGCTGCGGTTCAACCGCCAGCGCAGCATCCTCACCATCATCAGCCTGGCCTGGGGCGTGGCGTGCTTCGTCATCCTTTATTCCTACGGCGACGGCTTTCACCTGGCGTTGCGGCGGGCGTTCATGACCATAGGGCAGGACCTCGTGCTGGAGTTCGGCGGGCGCACCTCCAGCCAGGCCGGCGGCGAGCGCGCCGGGCGCAGAGTCCGCCTCGAAGTCTCCGACGTGGAAGAAATCCGTACTTCGGTTCCGCTGGTGGCCGCCATCTCGCCCGAAATGATGATGGGCGGCATGACCGTGGTTCACCAATACCGGTCCTACACAACCATGGTGCGCGGCGTGCGCGCGGCCTACGGACGCATCCGCAACCAGAGCATGGGCTCGGGCCGCTGGATCGAGGCCGACGACGACGTGCAGAAGCGCCGCGTGGCCGTGCTGGGCGCGGAGGCCGCCCAGAAGCTGTTTGGCGAGATCCCGCCCGAAGGAGAACAGATCGAAATCAACGGCCTGCGCTTCACCGTGGCGGGCGTCCTCAAGACCAAGACCCAGGTCGCCAATTACAACACCCCCGATAACGAGTGCGTCTTCATTCCCTACGAAACCGCCTCGCTGTACGGCGACATCAAGTATCCGGACGATATTGCCTGGATGCCCGCCAACCCCGTATTCCGCGACGATGCCGTACGCCAGGTGCAGGAGACGCTGGCGCGCATTCACAACTTCGCGCCCAACGACGAGCGCGCCATCCACCGTTACATTTTCAACGAATACATGCGGCTGGTGGATACCATGGGCCTGGCTCTGCGCTTGCTTCTGGGCATTATCGGAACGCTCACCCTGGCCATCGGCGGCGTGGGTCTGGCCAACATCATGCTCGTTTCGGTCACCGAGCGAACCCGCGAAATCGGGGTTCTGAAGTCGATCGGCGCAACCCGCCGCGCCATCCTGGCGCAATTCCTGCTGGAAGCGGTGGCCATCGTGACGGCGGGCGGAGCGCTGGGAGTGGCGGCGGGCTGGGGGGTAAGCGCGTTTCTGGGAACCCTGCCGCTGCTCGGTCCGATGTTCAAAGACACCGGCGGCGGGGGAGATATCCGCCTGGGCATCTCGGCCTTCGCCGTGCTGACATCCACCGCGATGCTGGAAGCCGTAGGCCTGATAGCAGGCCTGTTGCCGGCCATCAAAGCGGCCAGGCTGGACCCCATAGAATCTCTGCGCTACGAGTGAGAAGAGGTGGGACAGACTATCGCCTTGCGTGGTCTGCCGGGTTTCGCGGTCCCAACGGCTGGTTGACAGACGACGAAAACCGATGTCCCACGGGCATTTCGGCGCTTTCGTTCGTGCTATCACTAGAACTGGATGGACCGCATTGGGCGCTACAACATCGTGAGGGAATTGGGGCGCGGCGCCATGGGTGTGGTGTACCACGCCATCGACCCCAACATCGGCCGCCCGGTGGCCATCAAGACCATCCAACTGGGAATGGGTCGAAAGCCCGAAGAGCAGGAACGCCTGCGCGAACGCCTCTTTCGGGAGGCGCGCTCGGCGGGCATTCTCTCGCACCCCGGCATCGTCACCATTTACGACGTGGAACAGCAGGGCGACCTGGCTTACATCGCCATGGAATACGTGGACGGGCCCACGCTCGATCAGGTGCTCGCGCCAAGCGAGGCCATTTCGCCGGAGCGCATGTTCAGCATCCTCGCCCAGACCGCGGCGGCGCTCGATTACGCTCACGGCAAAGGCATCGTACATCGCGATATCAAGCCGGCCAATCTCATGGTGGCGGCCGATGGGGCCTTGAAGATCACGGATTTCGGCATCGCCAAGGTGACTGCGTCCGAGCAGTTCACCATGACCGGCTCCATCGTCGGCACGCCGCATTACATGTCCCCCGAGCAGGTGCAGGGACAGCCTGTGGACGGGAGATCGGACCAGTTCTCCCTGGGCGTGATCGCTTTCGAAATGCTCACCGGGGAGAAGCCCTTCACCGGCGAACACCTCACCACGGTGGTCTATAAGATTGTGGCGGACGAGCCGATTCCCCTGCACCGGCTCAACCCCACCCTTAGCGGGGCGGTCGAAGCCGCGCTGCGCAAAGCCCTGGCCAAGAAACCCGATGCCCGGTACGGCGGCTGCCAGGAGTTCGTTTACTCTCTGGAGCAAGCCTGCGCGGCCACGCGGGGCTGGAAACCTATGGCGCGCGGCAGTTCCGGCAACGAGCCGACCGCGGTGGAGGCCGCCGCGCCCGTGATTGGCCTGCCGCCGGCCCATCGCGCCCGCGAGAGCCAGGCCACGGCCAACCCGGAAGGGCCCCGGCGCCGGAAGTTCGGATTCCTACCGTTTCTCGCGGCGGTCGTCATGGCCGCCGGTCTGTTGGCCCTGATCGGCTGGCAGGCCGATCCCTCGCTTCCCCGGAAGTGGCAGGGAGTCGGGCAGCGCATTCAGACGGCGCTGGGAATAGGCGCTCCCACGCCGCAGCCGCCGCCGCCCGCCGCGCCACCGGCGCCGGCGCCGGAGCAAGTTGCCGCGTCTCCGGTCGAGCCCAAGCCCAGTCCCATGCCCCCCGCCTTACCCGAGGCGGCCGGCGCTCCCGCCAGCCAGCTTCCGGAGCCGGAGGCGGCGAAGCCCGCCCCCTTGGAAGACGCCGGGAAAAGTGCGCCCGCCATCCGTCCAGAGGTTCCGGCACGGCGGACCCCGGCCCGTCCCGCCGGCGGAGGCGTGCAGCAGGTCATGGTGGTGAGCAAGCCACCGGGCGCCACCGCCACGCTCGACGGGCGTCCCGACGCGGCCTGCAAGACGCCGTGCGCGCTCGATTCCGCTCCCGGACGCCACACCATCGCCATCACCCTGCCCGGCTACCAGATAGAGCATCGCGACGTAGTGGTGGGTTCGAGCGCCGTGGATCTGCCCATGGTGACGTTGCGCGCCCCCTCCGGCACGCTCATGCTCACCACCGTGCCGGACGGCGCCGCCGTCTCCCTGAACGGACGCCGCCTGCCCCAGGCCACGCCCGCGCAGATCCCCCTGGAGCCGGGTAATTACAAGATCACGGTGGAGAAGAATGGCAAATCCGCCACCAGCCAGGTGGAGATCCGCAACGGGGCCATCAGCTATTTGAGGATCACGCTGGAATAGCGTCGTCGGGTGTGCGCCCACGAGCGGCGGCGTTTCTATTGGCCAAACCGGGCCAGGGCCATCGGCGTTTGCGCCTCGCAGGGAGCTGATATACTTCGTTCCTGGAGGACCGGATGCCCCAAGGGCCGACAAAGAGCCAGTTGCTTGTGGTCACGTGCGTCGCGCTTGTGTTCTTGACTTCAACGGCGCCGCAGCGGGCGCACGGTATGGGTATGAGCGTCGAACAGAATCCGCGGACCGCCGGCGCCACGACCCGCGTCGCGGTCGATCGCTTCAATGAGGCATTTAATCGGCACGACGCCGACGCCCTGGCGTTATTACTGACCGACGATACGGTGTTCGAGGATACGTCTCCCGCGCCAGACGGCCAGCGCATAGAGGGAAAGACCGCGGTGGTCGCGTTCTGGCAGGAGTGGTTCGCGCGCAATCCCGGTGCGCGATTCGAGGCCGAGGAAATCATTGTCAGCGGTGATCGCGCCGTGGTGCGGTGGGTGTATCGCAAAACCCGCGACGGACAACCGTGGCATCTGCGCGGCGTGGACATCTTCACGGTACGCGACGGGAAAGTGGCCGCCAAGCTGGCGTATGTGAAAGGGTGAGCTTCAATCCCCCGACGACGGCGCCGGCACGGGCAACTCGCCCAGGCCCGGGCCTTCGAGCGGCGCCGGCAGCGTCCAGTTGCGCCGTTCGACGATGGTTGCCGGCTCGTAGGTTCCGCCGGCCGCCAGGCGCTTCTCTTCGCGCCGCGCCGACCATAGCAGCACCGGCCCGATGACGCGGCTGATCACGCTGCTGAACAGGCCGAATTCGCGGCCCACTTCCTGGCGCAGCGTGCGAATCTTCTCCGCCACCACCGCGTTGGTCTTACGCAGGTGCTTTTCCATGGCCCACAGCGCGGCCGCGTACCCGTCGCTCAACGAGCGCGCTTCCCACGCAAAGCGGGCGCGGACTCGCGGGTCCGGGTCGTTCTTGTAGCGCCGCCACCCTTCGAGCGTAGTCCGGCAAATGCGGTAGATGCTCGGCCCGTTGCGCTCGTAATCGCGGCGGAAGGCGAAGTCCAGCCAGTGCTTGGATTCGTCGCGCGAAAGGGCCGCGTGCTCGAAATTGAACTTGTCCTGCCCGTGAATATCGGCCAGGTCCACGCCTTCGAGCATGCGCCCCTGCTCCGTCATCTCGGCGTGCAGCGGGGTTCCCGGAACCGGCGTATACAACATGAACTGGTGGAAATCGGTGTCGTGCGCCACCGCGTGCTCGATTTCGGCGCCGATGTTCTGGGGAGTGTGGTGTTCCAACCCCACGATCGTGGAACCCAGCAGCTTGATGCCGTGCAGGCGCAGCTCGCGCGTTAGCTCCAGGGTATCCGAGCCCTTCAGCTTGTCGTAACGCGAATGCGGCGATTCGAGCCCCATCCAGATCCACGAGACGCCGAGTTCCACCAGTTCCCGGATGGAGTACTGACGGATGGCGTTGGCCGAAGAGAATACATAAAGCGCCCAGGGCTTGGCGCCTTCTTTCATGTTTCCGAGCAACTCCATGGCGCGGCGCTTGTGCAGCAGGAAGTTCTCATCCATCATGAAGAACGACTGCACGTGGAGCTTGCGCTCCATCTCCGACATCACGCCGAAGAGCTCATCGCCGGTATCGTAGAAATTCAGAAACTTTCCCTTGCCCCCGAAAAACGCGGAAGTGGTGCAGAAGTTGCAGCCCATGGGGCAGCCCACTGAAGGGATAATGGTGGCCGCGGTGGCGCCCTTCTTCACGGGCAGCTTCATGCCCATGGAACGCGAGCCGTACCCCGAGACGATCTCGGGATGAATGATGGGCGCGTTCTCGTCCTCACCCAGGTACCGCCGCATCCAGGAGATGCCGTCGCCGCGCACAATTTCGTCGGCGTCGATCATCTTGTCGAGTCCCGGAACCGCGGCCACGTGGCCGCCTATCACGATGGTCGACTTCGGAGAGATACGCCGCACGATCCGGCACATCTCCCGCACTTTTCCGATGTTGACGATGATGGAGGAGATGCCTACGATGTCATAGTCGTTGGCCTGCAACTCGGCCTCGAAGGAGGCGCGAGTGGGAAAATCCAGAACCGTGGTGGGGGCCGAGATGTTCCTCTGGATCATGAGGATGCCCCAGGACCGGTGAAACATGCGCAGGGAAAACGGACCCTGCTCGCGCGTCACCTGGTTGTGGTACAACTCCATGGGGTTGATTTTGCGGCTGCCAAATTCATCGTCCTGAGCGTAGGGACCGAAAACGGAGCTAAGCAGAATACGGGCGGCGGAGCCCTTGGGATGCCTTTGCATTATGTCGAACCGATCTGAGTGCCGTAAAAGCCATTATACCATCCGAAACGCGTGAACTACGCTGACGAGTTCAACGCGGGCCGGGCGAAGCTCGGGCTTCCTACGCTTCTACTTCCAGGTCCAGCGACTGCACGCCTTCGGACTGGCCTTCTTCCGCCAGCTTCTGCATCAGCAGCGAGCCGTACTCGAAGCCTTTGTCGAAGGCTTTGAGGTTCAGCGCCTGCATGGCCGGGGGCACGGAATCCGCCACGGCCCGGCGCAGCGCGTCGGGGTCCAGCATGGCGGTTACCGCTCCGAAGAAGCCCACCATCACGATGTTGAGCACCACCTTGCGTCCCAGTTGCTCGGCCAGGCGGGTGGCTGGAACCGCGTAGATGCGCCCGCCGGGAACCGCCTTATCCACCCGCACCAGGTCCTGTTCGATAACCAGGGCGCCGCCGGGCTTCAACTGCGGGGCGAAGCGCGTGTACGCCTCCTGCGACATGACTACCAGCACGTCCGGCTGCGCCACATAAGGGTAGAGAATGGGATCGGCGGAGAGGATCACCTGGGCGCTCGAGGACCCGCCGCGCGCCTCCGGCCCGAAGGCCTGGGTCATGGTGGCGTAGCCGCCCTCGAAGATGGCGGCCGCCTTGCCGATCACCGCGGCGGCCAGTATCACGCCCTGCCCGCCAAAACCGGCGATCCGAATTTCCCTTAGCATTCGCTGCATGTCACCTCCGGTTCGGCGTAGCGCTCGCCCAGCGCCTGGGTCATCTGCTCGCGCAGCAGGTCCAGATAGGCGGGCCGCTCGCGATCCACGAATTTCCCCACCACGATTTCGCCGGTCTTCGAGAGCGCGCATTCACCGGTGGGGGCGCCGTTGCGGATCTTGCTCATCTTCTTGTAGTCCTTCATGGCTTCCAGGCCGTCGCCCATCTTGTTGCGGCGCTGGTATAGGGTGGGGCAGGGCGAGAGCACCTCGATGAAACAGAATCCCTTCCGGGCCAGGACTTCCTGCATCGAGCGCGCGAGCTGTTTGACGTGGAAAGTGGTCCAGCGCGCCACGTAAGACGCTCCGGCGGCCTCGGCCAGCCCCACCAGGTTGAAGGTCGGCTCGAACACCCCGTAGGGCGCGGTCGAAGTGGTGGCCGTGGCCGGCGTGGTGGGGGCCGTCTGCCCGCCCGTCATGGCGTAGGTCATGTTGTTCACGCAGATGACCTTGATATCCATGTTGCGCCGCGCGGCGTGAATAAAATGATTGCCCCCGATGGCGAACAGGTCGCCGTCTCCCGAATACACCACCACCTGCAGCTCGGGGTTCGCGAGCTTCAGGCCGGTGGCGAAAGGAATGGCGCGGCCGTGCGTGGTGTGGAACGAATCAAGCTGCGCGTACCCGGCCACGCGGCCGGTGCAGCCGATGCCGGAGACGATGGCCACCTTGTCCAGGTTGGCCTTGGAATCCATCAGCGCGCGCGCGAAACAATTCACCGTCGTCCCGATTCCGCATCCCGCGCACCAGATGTGCGGCATACGGTCCATGCGCAGCATCGACTCCACCGGGTTCCGTGCATCCTCCGGGATCTGGTAGGGAATTTCCAGCGTCGCTTCGTTCATCGGGCCGCCTCCACAATGGCTTTGAGAATCGTTTCGGGATCATGCACCGTTCCGCCCGCGTGAGGGACGCAAACCACCTGGCACCGGCCCGCCGCGGCGCGCTCTACTTCGATGACCATCTGGCCCAGGTTGATTTCCGGGACGATAAGCGCCTTCACGCGGCCGGCCAGCTCGCGGAGCTTCGCCTGGGGGAATGGCCACGCCGTGATCAGGCGGAACTTGCCCGCGCGGATTCCCTCGGCCCGCGCGAGTTGTATGGCCCGCTGCGCCACCCGCGAGGTGATGCCGTAGGAGACCACCACTACCTCGGCGTCGTCCAGATCCTCCGTTTCATAGAGCGCCCGCTCGCCGGCCAGCGGCGTGAGCTTGTCCAGCAGCCGGCGCACGGAGCGGTCCTGGGTATCCACATTCATGCTCGGATAGCCGCGCTCGTCGTGCGTCAGGCCGGTGACGTGGAAGCGGTAGCCATCGCCCGCTTTCACCATCTCCGGAACCATGTCTTCCCTGGGCTCGAACAAGCGGAACTCCTCGGGCGGGAGCGTGGTGTAGCGCCGCGGCGAAATCTCCAGCCGCTCGGCTTCCGGGATCACCACCTTCTCGGTCATGTGGCCCACGCATTCGTCGAGCATCAACAGCACCGGCACGCGGAACTCCTCGGAGAGGTTGAATGCCGTGATGGCCAGGTCGAAGCACTCCTGCGGCGAATTGGGGCACAGCGCCACAATGCCATAGTCGCCGTGCGACCCCCAGCGGGCCTGCATCATGTCGGCTTGGGCCGGCAGAGTTGGCAATCCGGTGGAGGGACCGCCGCGCTGCACGTTGACGAACACGCACGGCGTCTCCGTCATGGCGGCGAATCCAATGTGCTCCATCATGAGCGAAAAACCCGGCCCTGAAGTGACCGTGAAGGCCTTGGCCCCGCCCCACACCGCGCCTTGAATGGCGATCGAGGCGGCCAGCTCATCCTCCATTTGTATAAAGATGCCGCCCACCGTGGGGATGCGCGAAGCGAACCGCTCCACCACCTCGGTGGAAGGCGTAATCGGGTAGCCTGCGGAAAATCGCGCACCGGCTGCGAGCAATCCCTCACAACAGGCGTGATCGCCGTCGAGAAAATGAACACCCGTGAGGACGCCCTTGGGGTCAGCGTGCATGATGCGCTCCGAAAATGGCGAAGTCGGGGCAATACATTCCGCACAGATCGCAGCCGCTGCATTTCTCCGGTTCCACCACCTGTGGAGTGTGGTAACCCTTTGAATTAAAAGCGGATGAAAGTGCGAGCACGTGGGTGGGACAGAACTCGACGCAGAAACCGCACCCTTTACAGCGCTCCGCCGTAATCGCTACAAAGCCTTTGGCCAAATGAAATCCCTCCAGAGACGAGTCGGTGATGTGGATTGCACGCCAAGGGCCATGGAGGACATTCAGATCCAGAGAGGTCCAACAGAGCCGGACGCCACGAGCGCCCCAGCCGTGATACAGTTCTCAATAAGATGGCATCGCGAAGCGTCAACAAAGTTATTCTGCTTGGACATCTTGGCAAAGACGCCGAGACCAAGTTCACCGCCTCGGGTAGCGCGGTTTCCAATTTCACGCTGGCCACCAACCGGCGTTCGAAGGACAAACAGACGGGCGAGTGGAAGGACGAGACCGACTGGCACCGCTGCGTGTTGTGGGACTCCGAGAACGTCTCGAATTACCTTCTCAAAGGCAAGCAGGTGTACATTGAAGGGCGCCTGCAAACGCGCAGCTACGACGATAAGGACCAGCAGAAAAGGTATATCACCGAAGTGGTCTGCAACGAGCTGATTCTGCTGAGCAACCGCGGGGAAGGCGCCCCGTCCGACTTCTCCCAGGAGCGCGCGCCGGCGCCGCGCCAGGCTCCGCGGCCGCAGGCCGTCCCGCCGCCGGCCGCGCCGCCGGAAGAGTTCAACCAGGCGATCTCCGACGACGACGTGCCGTTTTAGTGGTCTGTGGGGCAGCCAATCCTGGCTGCCGCCGGCCTTTAGCCGGCGTGGCCCGAGCTTCGCTCGGGACTGGAGCTTCTACATTTTTGGTGAGATCTCCGCGCCTTGCGGCCACCAACCATGTGGAGTCGTCCACTACCCAGCCCGGAGGGCGAAACATCCTAGCCCACGGCGCAAGCCGTGGGGAAGACCGTCGGGCGGCAGCCTAGCCCCGGAACGGGGCGTAAGTCTATGCCACACAGTTTCGCTTCCTGCTCGTTCACGTCGTCTTTTCCACCAAGGATCGCGTCTCGGACCTGTCGCCAGGGCTGGCTGCCCGCCTCTTCCCCTACATGGCCGGCATCGTTAAAGAACGAAAGGGCGTTCCACTGATAATCAATGGTCCGGCCGATCACGTTCATCTGCTTGTGTATGTGCCTGCCAAGGAATCGATAGCGGACCTGCTGCGAGTCGTGAAGGCCAATTCGTCGCGTTGGGTACACGAACAGTTCCCGGAGCGCAGGCGCTTCGGTTGGCAGGCCGGATACGCCGCCTTCACCGTGAGCGCCTCCCGAGCGGCCGATGTGGCCGGCTACATCGCGGCGCAAGATGAGCACCATCGCCAAGTGTCGTTCCAAGAGGAATTCCTGTCATCCCTGAAGAAGCATGGCATCGAATACGACACGCGCGACCTCTGGGGCTGAGAACAGCCTTTCGCCCCGTTCCGGGGCTCGCATTCTCACGTTCTATTCCACACGGCTCACGCCGTGGGCTAGCGTCTTTCGCCCTCCGGGCTTCGGAAATGTACAAACTCCAGCCGCCGCCTTTAGCCGGCCTTTGCCGTGTGAGAGGGCTCCGCGGACGCGAAAAAGCCGCCTGAAAAGGCCGCTGCGGGCAGGATTGCCCGCCCCACAAAACGTGCAGAACTTCGGCGGCGCCACACTGGTGCGGTGAAAGAGCCGGCGCCCCGTATTTCAGGATTAATAATGGCGAGAACTCCGCTGCCGCCGCCGCACTACGTCGGCTGAAGGAGCTTATTTCATGCTTTCACCTGTCGACAGCGACGCCCCGCCGTCCGACCTCTCCCGGCTTGACGACGAATGGACCAAGACTGCGGGTCCATCGGGGGATATGTACGGCGATATTCCCGATGGGACCTACGATGCCGTCATCGAAGATGCCTACCTGACCGAGACGGCCTCCACCGGACGCCCGATGGTTGTTTGGAAACTGCGCATTCAAGGGCCGCAGGCGGTGAACCGCCTGGTGACCAAAAACCAG
>JBEKPK010000011.1:0-41503 GCA_049520795.1 Bryobacteraceae bacterium | reverse complement strand
CGGCGAAAAAATAAAGGTAAAAATATACTTGCCTGACCACAGTTTTTACCCCATACTAGGGTCATGGCTACCTTTCCAAAGACCCTTCAGCAAGCGATCCAGTTCTATTCCGACTTCGAGAACTGCAAAACCTTCATGGTCGCGTTGCGCTGGCCGGATGGCAACGTAACCTGCCCCACCTGCGGGTCGGAGAAGGTCTCCTGGCTAGAGAAGGCCCGTCTCTGGAAGTGCTACGGGAAACACGCGCGCTCGAAGTTCTCACTAAAAACCGGAACCATCTTCGAGGATTCTCCGCTCGGCTTGGAAAAGTGGCTGCCCGTGATGTGGATGTTGGTGAACTGCAAGAACGGCATCTCTTCCTGGGAGATCCACCGCGCGATCGGCGTAACCCAAAAGACCGCTTGGTTCATGCTTCAGCGCGGCCGGCTGGCCCTTCAGGACCTTTCGTGCAACAAGTTGGGCGGCGAAATCGAAATCGACGAAACCTTCATCGGCGGCAAAGCCCGGAACATGCATGAGAGCAAGAAGCGCAGGTTGAGGCGCGGAAGGGGTATGCAAGGCGGACACGGCAAGGCCGTCGTGATGGGCATGTTGCAGCGGAACAGCAACGTCCGCACCAGCGTTATTCCCGACCGCAGCAAGGCGGTTATGAAGCCCATCGTCGAGGCGAATGTCGAAACAGGCTCCAATGTTTACACCGATGAGTGGTCGCAAGGTTGGGGATACGACCGAAATTACGTTCACAACGTCATCAACCACCTGGAAGCCTATGTCGATGGGAACGTTCACACCAACGGAATCGAGAACTTCTGGAGTTTGCTAAAACGCAGCATCGGGGGCACCTACGTCAGCGTCGAGCCCTTTCACTTGTTCCGTTACGTGGACGAGCAGGCGTTCCGTTTCAACAACCGCGGGATGGGTGACGGCCTGCGCTTTCAGTTCGCCATGCGCCATATCGTGGGGCGCCGGCTCACCTATGCCGAGTTGACCGGCAAGACGGAGGAAGGGCCGACGCCAGCGGAAGAAATCTTCTGAGGGGCGGTTACCAAGAGGACCAAGGAGGGCATAGAACTTGAGGGGTTGAAGTCATGAAAGGCTGAACGCCATCAAGCTGGCGGCGCGAGGCGTTCGCCCTTTCCGCTAGTCGTAGTGTACCAAGACTACGGCGGAAAGGCCACAAATGTACTTCGGAGACCTTGAGATATCCCCAGAGGTGGTTCTTGCTGAAGTTTTAACGGTTCCAATGCCAACTGCAATCGCGAGAGTGTATACGCCTGATGGTTTTGTTGTCGCAGCGGACGGTCGGTCCATGAACAGCGAGACGAAGCAGGTGGTGACCGATAATCTCCAAAAGATCTACCGGATGGGAAACTCACCACTGGCGATGGTTTTCACCGGAGCTGCACTGCTTGATAACGGAGAATTTAATTTCATCGCAGAGTTATCGAGGGCAAGCCAGAGAATCTCCGCTCGACGCTTTCATGGGCTTCAGGAATATGCGTCTAGAATTGCGGGCGCAGTGCAAGACAAACTTGCTGCCTTTCTGCCGCAACGGACGACCCCGCTTCCGACTGTCCCCTCAATAGACCCACGGGATTACGGTCAAACGATCCTGATTGTGCTAATAGACGGTTATCACAACAATCTTCCCGGCAGGGTCAGAATGCGTTTTTGTCACGAGGGGGAAAATCTGCTCAAACCCCACATTATGACCGAGGATTTGGTGCCCGGAGCGCTCAGGATCAGCGGTATTCCGGGAATAGGGAGCTGCATCAAAGACCCCTCCCTACGTCGCTACGTGCGGGAAATTAAAGTTGAGCGGGTTTACCCGGCCGGCCTGTCGTACGCCATAAGCATCTCTTGTGCGGCCATTGAAGCCTGCGGAGGCCCCGAAGCGGCGCTGATCGATCCGGAAAGAGCGGCCTCCATTGGCGGCCATACCCACATTGCGGTCATCACTCCAGATCGAGGCTTCCAGTGGGTGATAGAGCCGATAACCTAAAGGCGATTCGGAGTTGAGGAAGTCTTCTAGCCGCGGGAAGCGCGGGCCGAGGGGTTTCAATGCTTAGAATTTGGCTATTTGCTCTTGGAGTTGAGCGATGCGCACGGACTCAGCCTTGAGTTCGTCAACGAGTTGCGCAACCGCTCCGATCTCCAGTTGGCCAATCGTTGTTTTCAAATGCTCGGACGGAGAAATATAGCTCTCGTTTTTCTGGTTCGGGTCTGCGACGAAACGCTCTATCAACGCCTTCGCGTCGCCAAACCGTCTGGCATGTTCGTGAAGGGCGGCGCCGGCCGTGGCAACGTTGCTCTTCGCCTCTTTAAGCGCTGCGTAGGCCCTGCCTTGCGCTTCAAACTTTTCGGAATCGCTCATAGTATGTACCCCGCATCTGCTCTCATTATATGCGGTCGCGAAGCCGGCAACCTCACTTGAATCCGGGTCGCCAGCGTCTTGCGCGCCGGCGCAAAACCAGCGGCAAAAGCCATGGGGCTGCAATTGCTGCCAGCAGCGAGCAGTAACCAAAGGCGTCACCGACCTTCCCTGGGATGTGACGGCTGATGCGGTGAAGCAAGAAGAAGGTCCCGAGCATCCAAGCGGCGTATCCAAGAACAAAGGCGTAGACGCTGGCGACCTGCCTCCTGTGCGGCTCCGTTTCGTCGGAGACCACGTAGTTCCGGCCGGTCGAGGCGATGACGTAGAGGAATGTCGTCTGGCGCGGTTTCGGCTTGACGCGCAGGCTTCGGAGCGGGAACAGGGGAACAAAGAGGGCTACGATCCATTCCGTGGTGACGTATGATCCGTCAGGCCAGAAGTCGCGCTGGCCGATGAAGGCCGTTCCGAAGCCCTGAATCAGCGTCGCCAATTTCGGTTTAACCCCCGAAGAACAGGTCCTCCAGACCCAACCTGCAAACCTGCCACAACTCCAACTCCTGATTGTTCACCACAAGTCTGCAATCCCCATCCGGGTTCAACGTGGCAATAGCGGAGAAGGTCTTTTGCTTCGGTTTGTCCACCTCGACAGAAATGCCGGAAGGGCTCAGTGCGAACTCTGCCCGACGCATCGGGAATCCATTGCCTGAGATCATGACGAGGAAACGGTTGCTGAAGTCTCCAAACTGGCACTGAACCGGGCGGCCGGCCTGGGCGAGAACGGCGTTCATCGAATCCACGTCGCGCTTCACCGCCACCCGAAGTTGCTGGAACAGCACCTCCAGCGAACAGGCGGCTCGCGCTTTGACCCAATCAAAATCCGCCATGGACCTCAGTTCCAAACTCCTGAATCAGCGTCGCCCAAAAAACGCCCTTAACTCTTCGCCCTTGGCTTCGGCCCGCGCCGGTTCGGATTCTGCGCCGATTGCCTCCGCTCCTGTTCGATGCGCTGCTGGATGACGGAGTGCGGAACGGACAGGGCGGTTCGCATCGCCTCCTGGAAACGGGTGAAAGCCTCCGGGCCTTCCGTATAAACAGGCTGGCGCTTCATGGATTCATCATGACATAACCGGAGGCCCGTGGCGTGGCTACTTCGCTGCCTTTTCCCTGGCCATTGCCTGAGCAAGTTCGTGAAGTTGCTCTTCTCCATAGACGCCGCCGAGAAGGTTTAGCTTTCCCCGCGTATCGGCCGCGGTCAGGTGATCATATAGGAGCCGGAACTGAAATGCCGATTCTCCTCTCATCTCGACCTGGGCCGCGCATCGGGTCAGATACGCAAACAGATCCGCCGCCTGAAGCACGGTAAAAAATTCGTCGTCGGCGAACGAAATGCTGATCAGGGCTCGCCGGTAGTCTTCGTGCTTCGCCTTCAGCTTTGCCAGAATCTCATGACATCTCTTGGAGTAGTACTGTTCCTCGTCGCAGATGAGGCTGACCCGTGCGTCGGGCTCCGCGTAGTATCGGACCAATTCAAAAAGAAGGCGCTGGAAAACCAAATAGTACGGGTCGCCCCCGAGTATTTTCCGCTCGTCTCCGGCCAAGGCCTTAAATGCGGCGATATCCACGGCCACATACAGGGCGGTTTCCAAATTGTTCTGGATGCACTCGACAAACGAGAGCAGGGCGGTTTTTCGTTCTTCGAGGCCGATAGCCGGCCGGCGCGTTCCCAACGGTTGGGTAAACCTCGCCGCTTTTTTCATGTGCAGCGAACGCATCCCGTTCGCGCGCAGGAGGGATCGCCATCCAGAATCGAATACCTCAATCTGAGACGGCGCCGCCGCAAACCCGCAGAGGGAAAGAACCTGGTGGTCCTTGAACTTCCCACTTTCGTCAACGTAGCACTGGACGAATGCCATAAAGGTATTCTCGGGAAATACCATGCCTGTGACTTCGACGAACCTCTGGAGCATACTGAACCGCCCGTGGTATTCTTAAACTGCGGCGGAACACAGCCCCGCACACCATCTGGGGCAAAATAAATCCTTATAATTAAATCACTTGCGGATTCGTTTTGGGCATTTTGCCCAAAAGCCGCCGCGGACCTCGGGGGCCGCATCACTATCCGCTCACCCCGCTGCTTCGCTCTCCAGCACGCAGATGTCGTCCAGGTTGCGATACCGTTCGGAGTAGTCCAGGCCATAGCCCACCACGAACTCGTCCGGAATCTGGAATCCGACGTAGCTCACCTGGACCGGCCGCAACCTCCGTTCGGGCTTGTCCAGCAAGGCGGCAATCCGGATGGAACGCGGCCGGCGCTGCTCCAGCACGTGCAGCAGATAATTGAGCGTGATGCCGCTGTCGACGATGTCCTCCACCACCAACACATCCTCGCCTTCGAGCGATGCGTCGAGGTCCTTGGTGACCCTTACCTCCCCGGACGTGGTCTTGCCTTTTCCGTACGTGGAAATGCCCATGAAGTCCATGGATACGTCGATGGTCATGGCGCGCGCCAGGTCGGTCATGAAAAACACGGCGCCTTTCAGAATGCCTATCAGGTGCAGCTTGCCGTCGGGGTAATCGCGGGAAATCCGCTCGCCCAGCTCCCGTATGCGGGCCTGTATCTTCCCGGCCGGGATCAGTACCCGCAGCTTCGGATCGGTCATGGGGTTCCCTTCTATCAGCCGCCGCTCGAGATGCGGGCGCTGATGGGACCTATATGGATATGCGCTCCGGTGGCTTTCCCCGGAACGGCCTGGCGAAACAGGAAAAAGGGGATGCGGTTCTCCATCAGGTAGGCGCGCAGCCACTGGCCCTCGGGAGTGTCCGGGTGCAGGCCCACGTCCACCCGCCCGCGGTGGTCGAAGCCCATGGCCCGGTGTACCGCGGTTTCCCCCATCGCGCTTATGGGCATGGGCTTTCCGAAATGCTCCTCGTAAGCCGCTTCAATGCGCGAAAAAGCCACCATATTGAAAATGCCGTCGCCATCGAATCGCTCGGCGATGGCGGGAGCCTCGGCGGGAGCCTCGGTAAGCTGTGTATAAAGGGCTTCCTCGGCCAGCGCCATCTGCGCCAGCTCATAGACCAGCCGGGAGCGCGATTCCGCCAGGTCCAGCTCCCGCGCGGCGGCATCCACATCTTCCTGGAGCGGCTTCAAGGACAGCGCCGGCGCGGCCTTCAAGTCCACTAGCTTCTGGGTGGTTTCGTAGGCCTTCCGGCGGCGGTCCAGGCGGCGGACGGCGGCGGCGATCATGTCCTCGGATTGCGCTTCGGTCAGCTCCGAACCATAGATCGTCTTGCGGAGGATGGCGGCGTCCTCGGCGTCCGCCAGCGCGGCCTCGGCCTTTTCCAACCGTAGGCGCGGCGCTATACCGGCGGCCACCAGGCCGCGCAGCCTCTCGATTTCCGCCCGGGCTCGCGCCACTTCCGGGTCGTCGGGCGTCTGCGCCCAAACCAACCCCGCGCAGACCACTACCAAAAGAGCCTTGTAGAAGTGCATTTCCAGGAACTCTTATTGTAGCGAATAGCAGCGGGGAGAACCGGAAGCCCTCTCCGCGGCGCATGGCGCTCCTGTTTTCTGAATCCACCGTGATTCTCGTCACATCAAGTTGGTTGCATTAGTGTCTCCATTTGATTAGAATCACCAAACATCGGGCAGTCGTGACCAGTTTCATGCGCCTGACCGGGAGGGCGGCCATCATGAAGCAGCGGTTGATTTTGACGCTGGCGTTGCTGATAGGTTTAGTCCCCACCGTAAGGGGATTCCAGGATTCCGGCGAAATACGCAGAATGGAGGCGGCGGGCGACGTGGCAGGCGCGCGCGCCGCGCTGGCGCGCGCGGCCCAGACGCGCCCGAACGACGCCGGCGCGCTGGCTAACTACGCCGAGTTTTTGGAGCGGTATGGCGATCCGGGCGCCCGGGACGCTTATCGCATGCTGCTCGCGGTCCTGGGGGGAAACTCGGCCAGAGCTGGCGCCGTGGCGCGCAGGCTGGCCTATCTCGACCTCCTGGCCGGCGACCGGGAGGCTGCCGGGCGGGACCTGGAGTCCTATTCCTCAGCCACCGGGAAGCGCCTTGCGCTGGGGACCCGCGAGAGCGCCCGGAAAGGGCCCGTCGTTTCGATTCCGGGACCCCTGCGCTCGTTTGCCCGCATGGCCGCCATACCGTCCGACGTCCGCCCCCCGGATGTCCTGGAAGCGCTGGCGCGTAACGTGGTGACTCAGGGCTATGAGGCGTCCCGCAGCAAGGAGGCCATGGAGCCCACCGAGTATCTAAAGCTGGTGCATCGCTATCTCTCGCAGGCGCGCGAGCTCCAGGCCGTGGCCGGCGATCAAAATGTCATCCGCATCGAGAAATGCGATTCACCGGGCGTGGCCGACCTGCTGCGGATTCTGGGATACCGCATGCGCGGCGGTTGCGGATCGGAGGTGGTGCTGGAAACCGTCAACGCGGCGCGGGCCTTCCTGACCACGGACTCCGGCTTCCCCATCAGTCAACTGGAGCAGGCCCTGCGCACCGACCACCCGTTCGCCTACGACTACGCCGCCACCAGCGTTCCCGCGCTGTTCGGCCCGGAGTATTGGACCGCCGGCTGGAATTCGAAAGATAACCCCGATTTCATCGACGCGTTTATCTCCGACCCCACCATGTGCCGTCTCTACCTGGGGCTCGCCAAGCTGGACGACGAGACGGCTTCCGCGCTGCGCACGGCCATCCCGTATGCCCGCCTCAGAATCTACGCGCACGTCTGGGATTTCTTCGGAGGCATGTTCGAGATCCGCGGTGGAAAGGCCATCACGCCCGGAGGCCCGCGGTCCGCTGCGGCCTGGACCGAAATGGTCGGCGTTTCGCCCGATCAGGGGCCCCAGTTCCTAGACAGGCTGGTGGGCAAAGACGATGGCTGGATGGCCAGCTTCTTTGACGCTTTGGCGCGCATTCGCGGACCGGTTTACGACTATCTGACCGAACCCGCGCGCCTGAAGCGATTCTATGCCGCGGTGCGCGGCGCCGTCACCAGCCCCGGCCCCGCGCGCCCGGTCTTCCGGGCCAACGCCGACATGATGCTGCTCACCACCCGCCTGCAGTTCGACGCGGATGGCAAGCCCCACTTGCCGGGCGGCCTGGGAGTCTGGCGAACGCTGTTCGTGGAACACCCTCAGGGCAAGTACGACGTCAAGCTGACGCATCTGGCCGCCACCTGGAAGGAGCCCGACGACGTACTGGAGGGTCTGTTCGCGCTGTGCCGGAAAGCGGTGGAAAACCAGCCTTTGAAGATCTTCTTGGCGATCAGCGATATCGACCGGGGCCGGGCCGTTCCCCTCGATCCCGCCAGCGTCGAGAGGCTGGCCCGCGCCTACCGCGATTACGCTAGCCAGTTCCCCATCTTTAGCGAGTCGCCGAGTCTCACCGGCCAGACTATGGTCGCGTATTTGGACACGGCCGAGGCCATCGCCAGGATTCGCGATCCCTTGCTGCATAGCGACACGGCCGGCGCGTACCAGGGCTTGGTGGAGTTGTGGCAGATCCTGGTCCGCCAGCAGAGCATCCCGTCGGCCCGGGCCGACGCTGTGTTGGCCGATCTCGCGGCCGGATTCGCCCAGATCCACAACGACCGCGAGCTTTTCGACGCGGGGCGCAAAGGCGCCGAGACTCTGGCGTCATCCGCTTCGGGCGGGCCCGCCGGGAGCGCGGCCGGCATGGAGAAGCGGATTGTGGACCTGCTGGCGGGCGCTTCCGAAACGGCCGACGCCGATGCCCGCGAGCATGCCGCCCTCGAGATCGATCGCATCCTCGAGGCGCAGCGCGTGGTTTCCATCGATGCGCTGTTCCAACTGGCGGATTATTTCTCCGCCGCCGCCAGCGGCGAAAAGCCGCCTGCCGCGGCGGTGAACAAGCTGGCCTCCAGCATCAACGAAATCCAGCTTCCGCGACCCCCGCTCACGACCGTCGAAAGAAACATGCTCAGTTTCGGCTTCTGGCCGGAACGGCACATCGAGGCGCAGCGCGGGCTTAACCTGCGTGCGGCCCTTGAAAAGGCCGCCGGCGATCCGGAAAAAATCAGGGATCTGCGCGGGCTGCTGGCCCCCCTCCTGCGGGATACCCTGGTGGCGTTCGCCTACGCCTACTACGCTCCGCCCGGCGCGCAGATGCTGTTCACCAATCCGCTTTTCGTGCGTAGCCACGATTTCCGTGGGCCGTCGGCGGATCTCACCTGGCGGCCCACTGAGTTCTTCGGCGCGGGCTGGCCGTCCAACGGCGGCGGCCGGCTAACAGGCTCTCTGGCGGGTCTACCTTACGCATTGGCCTCCGCCGAGCAGAACTTCCTGGTGCCGGCGCAGACCCAGGCCCTGATCTGGGGAGACTTGGCGCCCCAACTGCTTCTCAGCGCCAAGGTCGCGCGCTGGTGGACCGTGACGCCCTCGCAACTGCACTGGGTAGGGCTCCAGGATCGCTATGGCCGCGAGTTGCTGGCGCAAGCGGCCCTCGACCCCGAGAAGCGCGCCCCTGTAATCGAAGCCCTGGCGCCCCTGGTTGCTCCGGGCCGTTCGCGCCAGGTCGAACAACTGCTCGCGGAGGGCGATGTTCAGCGCGCCATCGAGCTGGTCGCCCCTTCCGAGCTGCTCCTGCTGGCGGGCGACTTCGCTTCCCAACAGACTGCGGACGATTCACCCTTGCTGGCGGAAATCCGCAGCCTCGCCGCAACCGTGCCCACCGAGGTGAGCAGCGCCGCCATTTCCCGCGCTTTCGGCACCCCCAAGCCCATCCTGGCCAATTCCTATCGGCCGGAGCTGCTCAACCTGCGGACTTTTCCCACGCTCATGGGCTACTCCAGCCGTATCCTGGCGGAAAGCTGGGAATCGAGCAATATCTATTGGGCGGCCCTGGCCGACGAACTCGGCCTCCCTCCCGCGCAGCTCAACGTCCGCATTCCCGAATGGACCGAGAAGGTCGTGGAAAGAATTTTCGCCTCCAACCTGGACGACTGGCCGGCCGTGCTGCGCTCCCTGCGCCAGGTGGGCGACGAGGAGCGCTCCCGCGGCGCCGCCGCGGCCGCCGCCGAACAAAAGGCTTCCCTGGAAGGATTCTCCAACCGGTAAACGACCATGCATATTTCCCGACGAGGATTTATCGGAATGGCGGCCGGCGCGCCCCTGCTGCGCGCCCAGGATGCCGGCCAAAGACCCGTGTTCCGCGTGAAGGTGGACATGGTGGTGCTGGCTTTCACGGTCACCGATAGCAAGAACCACTACATCAACGGCCTCAAGCCGTCGGATTTCCGCATCAAGGAAGACGGCATCACTCAGAAAATCGCGACCTTCGCCGAGGGCGCCAAACCGCCCGTTACGGTGGCTCCGGACGGCTCCATGCTGCCGCTGCTGGAGGGCGCCCGGCAACTGCCCGGTCCGGACATGCCCGACGCGTTCACCGGTACCAACGTCTTCGTCCTGTTCGATACCAGCAACTTCATGTATCGCAGCTTCGTGTACGCCGAGGACGCCATCGCCGATTTCGTCCGCGGCCTGGACCGCGCGGACTCGGTGGCCGTGTATACCTTCAGCCGCAACCTCTCGCGCGCCGCGTCCCTCACCCGCGATCACTACGACGCCATCGCCGGCCTGCGGAAATCCGTCGCGGGAGACGATACGGCCCTCTACAATGGCCTCCTGCTGACCCTCCGCGACGCCGCCAAAATCCCCGGGCGCAAGGTGGTCATCGTCTTCTCCAACGGACCGGACAACGCCAGCATGGTGGCCCCCGACGACGTTCGCGCCGTGGCCGAGGACGAAGGCATACCCATCTACGTCATCTCCACCAACGAAGTGAACAGCGACCCCGTCTCCAGCAGCGTTTTCCGCCGCATCGCGCAGCGTACCGGCGGCAAAGCCTATTGGGCGCGCACATGGCAAAAGCAGGTGGAGGCGTTCGAGGATATCCGCGAGGACCTGGGCAACTCCTACACCGTCACCTACTACCCCGCCGCGAACCCCAACGAGGGTTTCCGCGGCATAGCGGTGGAGATTGTCACCGACCCGGGCAAGAAATATCGCGTGCACACGCGCCCCGGGTACCGGCCCAGCCGGGGAGTATAACAAAGGTAATAACACCCCCCGTGGAGCGGGCCTCCGGCCTGCCACTCCGGCGTCCTTGCCGGCGTTCTTCCGGGGAGTGCATTACATCTGGAGGCAAGCCCCGTGATCCTGGACCTCAACTGCGACATGGGCGAACTGGAAGACGCCGCCCAGGAAGCGGCGCTAATGGATTTCGTCACCTCGGCCAACATCGCGTGCGGAGCCCACGCGGGCGACGAGAGCGCCATGGCGCGGACCATCCGCCTGGCGCTCGGCCGCGGCGTTCGCATCGGCGCCCACCCGGGCTACCCGGACCGCGAGAACTTCGGCCGCATCCGGATGCCCATGAGCCTGGCCGAAATCGAGAGGTCGGTCCGCGCGCAGATCGACAGGCTGGCCGCCGTGGCGGAGCCCCTGGGCGCACGCATCGCCCACGTCAAGCCGCACGGAGCGCTATACAACCTGGCGGCGCACGACCGCCAAACCGCCGGCGCCATCGGCCGGGCCGTCGAAGCCTGGAACCCTCGGGCGATTCTGTTCGGGCTGGCCGGTTCCGCGGCCCTCGATGTATGGAGGGAAATGGGGCTTCCGGCGGCGGCCGAGGCCTTTGCCGACCGGCGCTACGAGGCGGACGGCTCCCTGCGCGCCCGCACCTTCGCCGATGCCCTCATCACCGACCCTCGAGCGGCTGCCGCGCAGGCCGTTCGCTTCGCCCGGGAAGGCCATGTCCAAACCATCTGCGTCCACGGCGACACGCCCGGCGCGGCGGCCATCCTGAAGGCGTGCCGCGAAGCGCTCGTGTGCGAACCTTGAGACGCCCTGCCCCGAAGCGCAACTACCGGACCACGATCCCGCGCTGGTCCAGCAGCTCGCCGGTTTGCAGCCACAGGTTCAGCAGGCTGGTGCGCACCGCGATCTGGGCGGTCACCATAGCGGAATCCGCAGTGGCCAGTTCCTGCGCGGCGGTGACCAAATCGAGCTGCGTGTTCATGCCGAGTTTGAATTCCAGCATCTGAGCCTCGTAGTCCTTCTGCGCGTATTCTCTGGACAGGACCGCCATTTTCGCCGCTGCGATGGACCCTATGAAGGAATTCACCCCCTGCAGGACCGAGAGCCGGAGGCTTTGCTGCGTGCTACGCAGCGAAAGGGCGTCCGTTTTCTTCTGAACGATGGCGTTGGCCATGGCCATGGACGCCGTCCGGTTCCTGATAGGCAGGGTGAGCGAGAGCCCGATGTTGTAGCCGGGGTTCCCCCATTCGAACAACTGTTGCAGCGCCTCTCCCAGGCCGCCGGCAATCACCGGGCCGCCGCCGAAGGGTACGTAGGTGCTTCCGTAACCGGCGCCGCCGTATCCGGCCTTCAGATCGAGTTCCGGCAGCAGCCCGTTCCGCGCGGCCGACACGCCGTAGTCATCGGCGCTCAGAGTCTCCATTGAGATCTTGATCGAAGGGTTCAGGTTCAACGCTTTCTGCACGGTCAGCTCCCGATCCGGGGTGATCGCCTCGGAGGGCGAAAGGTCGGGGGCGTCGGTGAGAACGACGGGCAAGTCCCGGACGTTGGGGTCGATATCGGCGCCGATCTGGCGGCGCAGCGCATCTTCCTGGTTCTTCAGTCCGAACTCGTTCTGCAACGTGGTTACCTGGGCGGCCGCGTAGCTCTGCTCGGGCCGGTACATCGAGATCTCGTTGACCGCGCCCAGTTGGAGTTCGTGCTGGATATAGTCCAGGTTCGCCTTGGACACGTCCTGGGCCGTCAGGGTGACCTTCAGTTGTTCTCGCGCGCTGATGAAACCCCAATAAGCTCCTTCGGCGGTGTTGATAAAGCCCAGAAGGCTCTGCCGAAGCTGGAATTGGGAGATTTTGAGGGTGCTCTGCGCTTCGATGAGCGGGAGCCGCGTAATGTAGCCGCCGCGGTTCTTGATCAGCGGCTGGGTGAAGCTGAAACTCATGTTCGAACCGTAAGAAGTATTCTGGCCCCAGGCCGTGTTCTTGTAACCGCCGCCGCCGAACGATAGCGTCTGGCCGGTTTGCAGGGTCTGGCTGTAACCCAGGCTGAGAGGCCAACTGCCGGACCTCGTGGAGGAGCCATTGGGAACGTTGAGCGCCGGGTCGGACCGGTTCCACGAGGGCGTGAGGCTCGCTCTTGCCACCGGATCCCAGGTCCCCAGCACCGACGTCACATTGTTTCGCGATCTCTCGACCGTCAGGTAGTACGTCTGGACGTTGGTGTGGTTGCTCATCGCCAGTCCCAGGTAGTCCTTGAGCGAAAGCACCAGGCACTGGCTGGGGGCCTTGTCGGGATACTGGCTGGGCGCCGGAGGGGCCACCGCCTGCGATGTATCGATGGCGTTGTCCATCGACATATTCACGCTGGCTGCCCTGACAACCGCCGCCTGGCACGCTTCGCCTTCCTTGACGAAATCCTTCAACCGCGCCGGGGCCTCGATCTCGACGTTCGTATCGGGCTTCCGGAACTCCTCGCGGAAGAAGGACGGCTTGGGAAAAACTGTCATCTGCGCAAACGCGCCGGCCGCCGTCAGAATGCCTGCTAGTAAAGTTCTTGAGACCATAAGGTTACTCATAACGGATCGCTTCGATGGGATCCAACTTGGCCGCCTGCACGGCCGGGTATATTCCAAATAACAGTCCGATGAACACGGAGACGCCGAACGCCACCGCGATCGACTGCCAGGTTACCACCGTCGACCAGCCCGCGGCCGACGCAATGATCTGGGACAGGGCATACCCGAAAACGATGCCGATCAGGCCGCCCGCGATGGAAATCAAAACCGCCTCGGAAAGAAACTGCCGGATAATATCCGACTGACGGGCGCCGATGGCGCGCCGAATGCCGATTTCGCGCGTGCGCTCGAGCACCGTCGCCAGCATGATGTTCATAATGCCGATACCGCCCACCAAAAGCGAAATGCCGGCGATGCAGATCATGACGATGTTGAAAATGAACTGGGTCTGCTTCTTCTGCTCCAGCAGGCCGGCCGGCACGGTGATGGAGAAATCGCCGGCGTCCTTGTGATTCACCGAGAGAAGCGCGTTCACCACGGCCGACGTCTGGATGGAATCCACCCCGTTCTGCACCTTCATGTACATGCCGTCGATCTCGTCCCGCAGATAGCTGGTGGCGTCCTCGAAGCGCCGCATCACCGTGTTCAAGGGAGCGACCACCAGGTTGTTGCGGCTCATGGCCTGCACCCCTTCCATGTCGGAGTCGCTCTCCGCCTGGGGCTTCATAACCCCGATCACCTCGAGCCAGGTGTCGTTGACCTTTATGGACTTGCCCACCGCGGGGTCGTAGCCCAGCAGGTTTACCTTGGCGGTTTCCCCCAGCACGCAGACCGGGGCCGAAGCGTTGTTTTCCTCTTCCGAGAAGAAGCGCCCCTCGTCCAGCTTGAGGCTGTTGATCTGCTCATAGTTGGGAAGCACGCCGATGAGCCCCGGGATTTCCGCCGCGGTCTTGGGCAGCACCTTGGAAGGCTTGAACCTCTTGCGGGGCGTGATGGCTTCGAGACCCGGTACATTCTCGGAGATGGCCCGAAAGTCGCGGAAAGTCAGCCCGGGGGAAATGGTCCGAACCACCTGGAGCGTGTCGCGGTCGGTGGCCTCGCGGGCTTCCACGATGATATTGTTCACGCCCAACTGGTCGATGAACGCCATCATCTGTTTCTGCGCGCCCGCGGTGATGGAGAGCATGGCCACTACCGCGCCCACCCCGAAGATCATGCCCAGCATGGTCAGCAGGCTCCGTAGTTTGTGCGCAAAGAGGCTCGCCACCCCCATCTTCAATTCGGGAAGTATGTGAGAGATACCGAACATGGCTAATTCGCTCCAGGCATAGGCATTCCGGTCCCGGAACCCTTCTTTTCCTCGGTCTTGGACATCTTGTCGGACTTGCTGAGGGTCGGATCGGAAAGCGCTACCACTTCGCCTTCCTGGACCCCGGACCCCAATACCATGGACGATTCGCTCTGTTTGACCAGCGCGACTTCGCGCGGCGAGAACTTGCCGTCTTTCCCCTGCACGTAAACGATCGGCTTGCCGTTCTGGCGGTAAATCGCCTGCGAGGGTACGTGCAGCGCGTTGGGGATGTTCTCAACAAGAATTTCCACGTCCGCCAGCAAACCCGGCCGAACCAGTTTGGCGATCCCGGAGTCCTGCTCGGGAGGAGGAGGCAGTTCGGCGTTGGCGCGGTCTTCGTCCGTGAAGACCGGCTGGCTGCCGGCGCCGCCCTGTCCGCCCTGTCCGCCCTGTCCGTTCGGGCCGCTCGGGCCGCCCCCGCGGCCTCCGCGGCCGCCCTGGATGCCCAGCTTCTGCATCATGTCCTGCCGCTGTTGTTGCAGTTTCTCGCGCTCGGCGTCGGAAGTGGCGTCGCCGATCTTCTGCCTGAGCTCGGCCAGCATCTGGCGGTCCGCATCGGAGATATTGCTCATGCCACCGCCTTGGCCGCGGCCGCCGCCGCCCTGCCCGCCCTGCGCTTCACCGCCTTGACCGCGCCCGCCAAAACCGCCCTGTCCCCGGCCGCCGCCCTGGCCGGCCATCGCGGCAAGAGCCGCCAAATCCGCCGGCGCTCCGCCGGGCGCGCCGCCGCCAAAGTCCGCTCCAGGCGGCCCGCCAAAGCCCCGTCCTCCACCCACCGTGGGCGCGAAGCTGACCAGGTTCTTTTTGGCGTTTGCGGTGGCCGTAGTCATGATCTGATCGATATCTTCCTTCTTCATACCCACGCCGGAAAGCAGCGCGCGCATGTCCACCGAGAAGGAAATATCGAATTTCTTCGAAGGATCGCCCGAGAATACATCCGATGTCGCCGTGCCGCTGAGAGTCTTGATCTTGCCGGGGAAACGTTTATCCGGGATGGCATCGAGCTGGATCATGACGTCCTGCCCTTCCTTCAGGTTGGCGCGGTCCAGTTCGCCCACCTTGGCGGTAAGTTCCATTTCGGAAAGATCCATCAGGTCCGCCACGTTCATACCGGCCCCGAGTTGGTCGCCGGGGCGAATGTCGGGCATCTGCTGGCCGAAATTGAAGTTGCCCGCGCGGTTCTGCTTGATCGCGACCAGCCCCGTCATGGGGGCCAGCGTCTTGGTTTGCAGCAGGCGGGCCTGATCCAATTGGAGCGCCTGCAGGCTGCGCCGGCGGTTGCTGTTGTAGACCGCCATTTGCGAATCCTGCTGCGCCTTGAGCATCGCGATGTTGGTTATCGTCTGCGCCAGCGCCCGCGTAGCCTGGGTCAGCGCCAGGATGTTCTCTTTCTGCGTAATCGGGTCGAGCACGGGGTTCTTCTGGACGGTCAACTGGGCGCGCTTCACGGCGAACTCCGCGATCAGCTTGTTTACCTCGTTCCTGCTGGTCTGAACATCCATGACCAGGGTCTGATACTTGATGTTCTCATCCGTGGTATCCAGGGCCAGTTTGTCCGTCTCGATGGTTCCCAGCAGCTCGGAGTCGTCGTACTCCACCACCAGGTTCTTCTCCCGCGCCAGCGACCCATTCGGGGCCAGCGTGGTCACCTGGATGGCTCCATTCAGGTTGGGAGAATACAGCGGATACACCCGGACCGCTTTCAGCTCGCCGCGCGTGAACGCCCGGATTACCACGTCGCCACGCTGCACCTTGGCGGTAGCGATCTTCTCCTGGCGCGTCTGCGACTGCGTAAACGTGCGGTAGCCGTACCACGCGCCGCCGGCCAGAATCGCCAGGATAGCCAAACGAAAGATTACTTTTTTCATGAAGGTTCTCCCGGCCCCTTAGATCTTCTTCTTGGCCTGCTTGGCCAGTTTCACCGGGTCCTCGAGCGCCACCGTCTCGCCCTCCCGCAGCCCGCCTTTCACCACTAAGTCGTCGTCGTTATGTTTGCCGATCTGGATCTGGCGCACGGCGAACGTCTTGTCGGCTTTCTGAACATACACCGCCGGTTTGCCGCCCTTGTCGAAGCTGGCCCGCAGGGGAATCAGCAGCGTGTTCGGCTGCCGCTCCACGATGATTTCCGCCGAAGCGCTGGTGCCCGGACGCAACCGGTCATCCGCGCCCTTCAGCGTGGCGCGCGCGGGAAAGTTCTTTTCCGTGCTGGCCTGAGCGTTGGCCCCAACCCCGCTGAATACCAGCGCGGCGGCGGGGGATATGAAATCCAACTCGGCAGTGAACTCCTTGTCCGGAATCGCATCCACCCTCACCCTCACGTTTTGCCCCAGCGCGATCTTGCCGCGGTCCACTTCGTCCAGCTTGAGGTCGACGTACATGCTGGACAGATCCGGGATCTCGAGGATTTGCGCGCCGGTCCACGCGTTATCGCCCTCTTTGAATGGAGGCGCTCCGGCGCGGCCGAAGGTCCCCACCGAGCGGAAGTTCGTCAGCACGTTGACCACGCCGTTAACCGGAGCCTTCAGCTGCATCGTGTCCAGGTAGCTCTGGGAAAGCTTCAGGTCGCGCACCGCCTTGTCGTACGCCTGGTTTAGCTGGACCATGACGGCGTCGTTGGAGACGTTGTTGGCGTCGATTTGAGACCTCACCGCCTGCAGCGAACCGTCCGCGACGTTCACATTGATGCGAGCGACTTCACCGTCGATCACCGAAAGCACCGCCGCCTTCCCGGCTTCCAGCTTGCTCTGCTCCAGGGAGAACTCGGATTGTATCTTGCTGAAGGCATAACTTTCGTTGGTCATCGCCTGGGTGGCCTTGGTCTGGTCGATGCTGCCTTGAGCCGAATCCACGCTGTTGCCGCGCGTAATGATGTTCTGCTTCGTCGGCTCGGCGTCGAACTCCACCACCACATCGCCCTTGTGGACCTCCTGCCCGTTGTGCGCCAGGCGGACAATTCGCAGGCCGGGCACCTGGGGAGCGGTGATAATCGTGGAACGCGCGCTCTTGATGTCGCCGCGCGTCCGCACGCTGATGATGAAGTCACCTATCCTGGCGCGAGCTACCGGAATTTCCAGCTCGGTGGCCGAGGCGTAATGGTAGGCCGCGTACAGACCGCTGCCGCATGCCAACAGGCCAACCGCCCAGAAGATCATCTTGATCCTCTTCGGATTGCCCTTGCCAAGACGCTGTTCTGGTCTCAGATCTTTCGATGCCATAGTGCTTTCCTGTCAGACCGCTCCTGCTTTGATCGCTCCCGGGTGGAACAACCTGGGCCCGCCGGGCTTCAACCGGATGGCCGGCCCGGCGCCGCGGACTACATGGGACGCTGAAGCGCTACTACGTCCCCTTTCTTCAAACCAGTATGCACGGCCACCTCGGTGTAACTGGCCACACCGGTCTCGACGGGCTTGCGGAGCCATCCCTCCGGGCTCTGCAGGAACACGTACTTGCCGCCGTTCTCGTCGAACACCGCCGACCGCGGCAGCACCAGGGTGTTCTCCTCGGTGCTCAGAAAGACCTCTGCGCTGGCCGTAAGGTCGGGAATGATGCGGGTGTCCATCTTATCGAGCCTCACCCGCACCGGGATTTCCCCTACGTATCCGGCGCGGAAGGTGCTCGTCTTGGACATAGCTCCTATGCCTTCCAGGGTTCCAGGCACTTCGATGTCGGCATAAGCGTCCAGCCGAATCTTCGCTTTCATGCCCATGCGCAGTTTCTCGGTGTCCACCTGGTTAACCGAAGCCATCAACACCATCGAATTGGGGTCGACAATATACATGAAGGGCTGCCCCGCGCGAACCTCGTCGCCCTCGCGCACCTGGCCGAGCTCGTTGTTGCGGACCACGCTCGCCAGCACCACGATGCCATCCATGGGGGCCTTGATGACCATCTTGCCCACGTTCGCCTGGGTGCGCGCAAATTCGATCTGGGACTGCGCCAGGTTCAACGCCGTGCTGCGGATCTTGGACTGCTGCTCCTGGTCCACCAAGTCGTCTTCATAAACAAGCTGCTTGTAGCTGGCTTCCGCCTGCTCCACCGACAGATCGTACAGTTGTTGGTCGATAGCGGCCAGCACCGGCTTCTTTTTCTGCTCTTGAAGGGCGGAGTCCAAAGAGGCCCGGGCCTGCCGGACTTGCTGCGTGTGCGACTCTCTCTGCGACGCCATGCTGGCCAGCGAGCTCTTGATCGTCGCTTCAGACTGAATCAGGGTGTCTTTGTAATCGTCCAGCCGCTGGACCTGCATCTGCGGGTCGAACTCGGCCACCGTATCGCCCTTCTTCACGCGGCTGCCAGGGACTGCCAGTTTCACCAGGATGAGAGAAAAGTCGTTCTGCGGACCGCCGCCGCCGCCCATCATCTGGACCGCGTTGCCGCCGCCGCCGCCGCCGCCATATCCGCGGCCGCCGCCGCCGGCCCCAATCGCGCCGCCGCGATTCACGTCGGTGCGGCTGCCCAAAAGGCGGGGCGCCAGGATGTTGGATTGGTTCTTGGCCGCGATGGTCCCGTTGATCCGGATCGTCGCCACCACCGTGCCGCTATCCGCGGCCACGGTCGGAACCGAAATCACGGGGCCGCCCGTGAGCTTCGCGTTCTGGCTCGCCCAGTAGTAGCCCGCGGCGCCGAGAATGGCCAGCACCATCAGGGAAATACCCCATAGCTTCCTCCGGCGCTTGCCGGGTTGCTGCGTCGGGACAATGATGGGACCTGGAATGGGTACGTACGGTTGGGTGCTAGGCTCGCCGGGACTTGGCGCCGGCGCGCCGCTCGAAAAGGCTGGCATTTATACCTTCCGGGCCAGATGGCCCCGTTACCACGGAATGGTTGTTTCAACAGGAAGACGATAAGCACGTCCGAAAGGTTATGCGGCGCGGAAAAAGTTCCCATTTTTTTCCGCGATTTTGCATGTCGCCCCGGAGTGGACCGCGGACCGGAATTCGGCGGTCTTGGCGGCCGTTCCCTGATAGAAGAGGCCGCCGTGGGCCGTGCTATCGTGAATTACAGTGCCCTCGCCGCTCGATATCCGCTTGGAGCAGTACGAAGGGCCCCTCGATTTGCTGCTCGATCTCATCCGCAAACAGCAGATTGACATCAAGGATATTCCTATCGCCACCATCACCGCCCAATACCTGGAGTACATGCAAAAGGCCCGCGAAACGGATATCGATTTGGGAGCCGAATTCGTGTATATGGCGGCGACCCTCATTCACATCAAATCGAAGATGCTGCTGCCACGGGATCCGGCGCTCGAATCGGACAAAGATAATCGGGAAGATCCTAGACAAGAGTTGGTCGACCGCCTCCTCGAGCACGAGCGCTTTAAGAACGCCGCCGAAATGCTCCAGCAGAAGCGTATGATCGAGGAGAACGTCTGGTCGAACCCCCAAATTGGGGCCTTCGCCGCGCAAGACGACGATCCGGGGCTGGTAACCACCCTGTTCGACTTGGTCAAGGCCTTTGGCGAGTTGCTGGAACGCGCTAAGACCCGGCCAACCTATGAGGTGGAATCGGCCGATGTGACTGTGGCCGACATGGTCCATTACCTTCGGGAACGGTTCCTCGAGGCCGGCCCGGATCAGCCCGTCTTTATCCTCCGGATCTTCGAACAGCAGGGCAACCGGCGGGCCATGATTGCCCTCTTCCTGGCTGTTCTCGAAATGGTTCGGATGCAGGCCGTGGTGATGGCGCAAAAGGACTTGTTCGGCGAAATAGCCCTCCAGCGGCACACCAACTTCGACGCCGTGTTCGCCGCCGGCGAGCCGATCGCCGCAATTGAAAAAGATTACATATAGAGCATGGAAGAACTGGAAATCCCCCCGCGACCGGCCAGCCCGGAAACAGAAGAAACGGAGCCTGAAGCCGCCCCGCCGGCCATTTCCATGGAGGAATGGCTCGGCGCCGGTATGGGCCCCGAAGCCGCCCCCGTACCGGCTTCGGCGGAGGACTCCTATCTCAAGGCTGTCCTGGAAGCCATTATCTACGTCACCGAGGAGCCGCTCACAGTGGTCCAGGCGGCAGCAGCGCTGGCGCAGCCTGCCGAGCGCGTCCGCGAGCTGTTGGACCAGCTCGTCGCCGAGTTCGACAAGCCCGAGCACGGCTTGTGCGTCAGGGAGGTGGCCGGCGGCTTCAAGATGGCCACCAAAGCGGAACATCACGACGCCGTTCGCAACTTCGTCAAGAGCCTGAAGCCGCCCCTCAAGCTCTCGCTCCCGGCCCTCGAAACGCTCGCCGTGATCGCCTACAAGCAGCCCGTGACAGCCCCGGAGATCATGGAGATACGTGGCGTCCAAGGAGCCGGCGTGCTGAAGACCCTGCTGGACCGGAAGCTCATCGCCACCGCCGGGCGCAAGAACGTCATCGGCAAGCCGATTTTGTATAGAACCACCAAAGAGTTCATGATCCAATTCGGGTTGAAGGACTTGTCTGAGCTTCCTTCGCTCAAAGAATTCGAGGAGATCCGGCGCATGGCGTTTGGCGACGCCGATTCGCCTCCCGAACCGGCGCCCGAAACGCCTCCCGAAACCATTGAACCTCTGTTCGAACCGCTCGAAGCCGAGCCGGAGGTGGCGGAGGAACCTGGTAATGCCGGCGGCCTTGCCGAAGAAAAGCAGGAGATATGATGGCGCAGGAACGGCTGCAGAAAATCCTTTCGCAGGTGGGCGTGGCTTCGCGTCGGCAGGCCGAACGGATCATCCAGGAGGGCCGCGTGGCGGTGAACGGGGCGGTGGTCACGGAGCTGGGTTCCAAGGCCGATCTGGAACGCGACCATATTAAGGTGGATGGGCGGCTGATCCACGCCCCCAAGCGGCTGCTCTATATCGCGCTCCACAAGCCGGACGACACGGTGACCACGGTCAGCGACCCGCAGGGCCGCGCGACGGTAATGGATTTGCTGCGCGGGGTGAAAGAGCGGGTGTACCCCGTGGGGCGCCTGGATTATCACAGCGAAGGCCTGCTGCTGCTGACCAACGACGGCGAACTGGCCAACGCCATCCTGTCCGCCTCCACCCACCTTCCCAAAACCTACTTGATTAAGGCCAATGGATCGCTCACCCCGGAGCAGGAGCAGCAGTTCCGGGAGGGGCTCCCGATTTCCGGGCAACGCACCCTTCCGGCGGGCCTGAAACTGGTTCACCGGGCTGTGAATCCGTGGTATGAAGTGCGCCTGTTCGAGGGTCGCAACAACCAGATTCGGCTCATGTTCAAGCACTTAGGCTTGCTGGTGGAAAAGCTCAAGCGAGTGCGTATAGGGCCGCTTGATCTGGGCCCGCTCAAACCCGGCCAATTCCGCTACCTGAGCGAGGAAGAGGTCCGCAAGCTGAAACGAGCCGTCAGCCGGACCCAGGTGGCGCCGCCCCGGCAGGGAACCGCATGAGACGCATTACAGACATCCTGCGCTCGGCCCATACCATCGCCGTAGTAGGCCTCTCGGGCAAACGCTTCCGCCCCAGCTTTGGCGTAGCGGAGTACTTGCAGCGCGCCGGTTACCGCATCATTCCGGTCAATCCCAGGGAAACCGAGGTCCTCGGCGAGAAGTCCTACCCCGACCTGGACGCGGTGCCCGAACCAATCGACATCGTGGATATCTTCCGGCGGTCCGAGCACGTCCCCGCCATTGTCGAGGCGGCCCTGCGCAAAGGCGCCCGGGCAGTCTGGATGCAGGAAGGCGTGGTCCACGAGGATGCCGCCCGCCGAGCCGAAGCCGCCGGACTGGCAGTGGTCATGGACCGCTGCATTTTGAAGGAACACCGGAGGATGGGGTAGGAAGCTACTCTTCGTCCAGAAGCGCCAGAAGCTCCCGGCTGTCGAACGGAAGATGGCCGCCGGGAAGCTCAAACCCCGAAAACTCCCGGCGCACCAGGTCGCCGTTAACAAAACCGAAACTGGTGCGGTCGGCCGGGTCCATCTGAACGATATGGCGAACCCCCAGCTTCTCGTATTCCCGGAAGCGCTGCAGCGTCTCGCGCAACCTGTCGTCGGGCGAGACAATCTCGATGATCAACAGCGGCGGATCGAGCACCACGCGGTCGGTCTGGCGAAACGGCCGTCCCATCACCAGGACGTCGGGGACTCGATACCGGGTCTCCTCGATCCGCGTACGGCACTCCGGCCGCACCGCGATGTTGAGCCGCTTCTCGAAGCCGGCCAGGTACACCACCAGGATCTTCTGCAGGGCGCTATGATCCGGAGTGCCCACATTCCTCTCCACAATTACGCCGTCCAGGTATTCGCGATCTCCATCCGGATAACTCGCGCTCAGGTACTCCTCCACGGGAACCAACGGCGGGTTTGGCAGAGCTGCCATGCAACAAATGTACTCCTTTCCGGATGGGCAAGCTACCCGGCTCCTACTCCAGCTTCTCGATGCTGAGTTCGTCTCCCGCCACTGTCCCGGTTTCGGCGGCCGAGCCGGCCGGAAGCTCCAGCACCGAGTGCGCGGTGAGACAGGCCGAGAGCCGCCAGGCCGGCACGGCGCGCCGCACCTTGCGGACCCTGAGCCGCTTGTCGAGGTAGACGAGATCGATGGGGAATTTCATGAAGAAGGTGTGGACCGATTCACATGGAACGATCCACAACCCTTCGCCTGGGGCCAGGCTCTTGTGGCGCAGCAACCCGACCCGCCGTTTAGCGCTGGTGTCGGCCTTTTCGGCCCGGTCGGCCAGCACTGTCTGGCGGGTCTGATTGCGGACTGAGATCTTCAAGCTATTGGCCTTCGGCAGCCGAGGTGGGACAGACGATCGGTTCTTGTCGTCTGTCCCCCGGCCGCAAGCTACCGCGCCTTGTGGGGCAGGCGCTTTCGCCTGCCAACCGTTTTTTTCACACCCGGTCGCGGCTCCGAATCAGTTCTTACCCTGCTTCAGCTTTTCCCGCTGCTCGCGGAGCACAGCCTTGCGGCTGAGCTTGATCTTGTTGCCTTCCAGGGCCAGAACCTTGACCAGAATCTGGTCGCCTTCCTTCAATTCGTCGCGAACGTCGCGGATGCGGTTCTCGGCGATTTCGCTGATGTGCAGCAGGCCGTCGGTTCCCGGGAAGATCTCGACGAACGCGCCGAAATCCACCAGCCGTACCACCTTGCCCAGGTATGTCTTGCCCACTTCGGCCGTAGCCGTGATGTCGGAGATGATCTGGATCGCTTTGTTGGCCGATGCCTCGTCGGCCGAGGCTACATGGATCGTACCATCGTCCTCCACATCGATCTTCACGCCGGTCTGCTCGATGATCCCGCGGATCACCTTGCCGCCCGGTCCAATCACGTCGCGGATCTTATCGGTGGGAATATGCAGCGTGTAAATGCGCGGCGCGTATTGCGACATCGCCGTTCGGGCTTGCGGCAGCGCCTCGTACATCTTGTCCAGAATGTGCAGACGCCCATGGCGGGCCTGCTCCAACGCTTCCTTCATAATCGCCGTCGTGACGTTGGGAACCTTGATGTCCATTTGCAAGGCGGTGATGCCCGCGCGCGTGCCCGCCACCTTGAAGTCCATATCGCCGTAATGGTCTTCGGCCCCCGCGATATCGGTCAGGACGGCGTACTTGTCGCCTTCGAGCACCAGGCCCATGGCCACCCCGCCCACGTGATCGGAAAGCGGCGCGCCCGCATCCATGAGGGCCAGCGAGGCGCCGCATACCGTGGCTTGCGAGCTGGAGCCGTTGGATTCCAGAATGTCGCTGACCACGCGCAGGGTGTAAGGGAACTTCTCCTCATCCGGGATCAGCGCCGAGAGCGCCCGCTCGGCCAGCGCGCCATGGCCGATTTCGCGGCGGCCCGCGCCGCGCATGAAACCGACCTCGCCCACGCTGAACGGCGGGAAATTGTAGTGCAGCATGAAGCGCTTGGAGGCCTCGCCGGGCTCCAGCAACTCGATGCGCTGTTCGTCTTCCTTGGTGCCCAGGGTCACCGTTACCAGCGCCTGCGTTTCGCCGCGCGTGAACAGCGCCGAGCCGTGCGTCCGCGGCAGCAACCCGGTCTCAATGGTGATGGGCCGGACCTGGTCGAACGCGCGGCCGTCCGGACGGCGCCGGCTCAGCAGCATCTCGTCGCGGAAAATGCGCTCCTTGAGGACTTCCAGACACTTGGCGGCTTCGGCGCGCTTTTCTTCGGGCTGCGCCTCCACCACCCGCTTGCGCACCGCGGCCACCCGCGCATGGCTTTCCAGCTTCTCGTATTTCCCGGTGTTCAGCGCGTCGGTCAGTTCTTCCCGCGCTTCCTTCGCAATTCGCTCGTACAGCTCCGCGTCGAGCGACGGCCCCGTGAACGCGCGTTTGGGCTTGCCCGCCAGCGCTACCAGCTTTCGGATGGCGGCCGCGATCTTCTTGCAGCAATCGTGGCCGAATTCGATGGCCCCGAGCACTTCTTCCTCGGAGACCTGTTTGGCCCCCGCTTCCACCATCACGATGCCTTCTTCGGTCCCGGCCACCACGATGTTCAAGGTGGATTCGCGGCCCTCCGCGTAGGTGGGATTGGCGATGTAAACGCCGTCCTTCAACCCTACCCGTACGCCTCCCAGAACATAGGGGAACGGAAGATCGGAAATGGCCAGAGCGGCGGCCGCGCCGGCCACCGCCAGCGAATTCGGATCCTGTTCCGGGTCCGCGGAAAGCACCATGGCGATGATCTGCGTTTCATGCAGGAAACCCTCCGGGAACAGCGGGCGGATCGGACGATCGATCAGCCGGCTGGTCAGGATTTCCTTCTCCGAGGGTCGCCCCTCGCGCTTGATAAAGCCGCCCGGAATCCTGCCGGCGGCGTAAGTGTATTCCCGGTAGTCTACAGTGAGCGGAAAGAAGCCCGCTCCCGGTTTCGGCTCTTCGGACATGCAGGCGGTGACGAGCACGGCGGAATCGCCGGAACGGACGACCACGGCGCCATTCGCTTGTTTGGCCATCCTGCCCGTTTCAAAGGTGACAATTCGACCGCCCAGATCGACTTCAACTGTATGAACCATTTAGTTTCGTTAAACCTCCAACCTCGGCTGGGGCTGCCCACCTGGGCCCCCAACCGTCAAAAACTGGCTTCCCTAAGGAAGCCGTTTGAGACTGGAGTTGACAGGAAATGCGGACCGGGAATTCGAGGTTACGCGTATCAACCGTTCCCGAGCCGGATTGGCATGATCGAAAGCCGCCATCCCTACATCCGGAGTGGCGCTTCCGAAGAATGGACTATCGGCGAATTCCCAGTCGCAGCAAAACCGCCTTGTAGCATTCCGGATCCGTATCGCGCAAATAGGTCAGAAGCCGGCGACGCTTGGCCACCAGGTTCAACAGCCCTTTGCGGGAGCCGTGATCCTTGTGATGCGTCTTGAAGTGCTCCGTCAGCATCGAAATACGCTGGCTTAACAGAGCAATCTGTACTTCTGGCGACCCGGTGTCGGATTTGTGACGCTGATTGCTGGAGAGGATCTGCTGCTTTGCTTCAATCGCCAGTGCCATTCTACGGGTAGTGCTCCTTGTCTTCTCTTAATCTCGTTTGGGTACGAGTACAGGATACCACAACACCCGAACCGCCCGGCGCAACCGGCTATCCGGACAACTTTGACGCGAAGACGCGGAGGCGCGAAGAAAACCAGGAGAAAAGAACAAAAGGACAGAAAGCGCCTCGTTGTTCTTAGTCTTAATCTCCAATCTTCTCTTGAGTCTCTCCGCGTCAAAAGGCCATTGAGCCCTCGACGGGCCGCCGTATGGGGCCGGCTGCTATACTGGCTGCGTCGCCTTGAAACCGCGCGTACCCCCACCCCAGGCCGCCAGACCGGCCCGGCCCGATGCCACCTCCGGCTTGCGGGCGGTCCGAACCAAACGGTGGCTGGCCGCCGGGCTGTGCGCCATCGCGTTGATCGCTTACGCCGATTCTCTGGGCTTGGGGCTGGCCCTCGATGCCCGGGTGATTGTCCTCGGCGACTCCCGCATCCGCGACGCCAGCGCCCAGAACCTCGGGTTGATCCTCACTAAGGATTACTGGTGGCCCAAAGCCGTCGACCGGCTCTACCGCCCGTTGACGACGCTCTCGTTCCTGTTCAACTACGCGATCCTCGGGAACGGCGAGAACCCAGCCGGCTATCATTTCTTCAACCTCCTGCTGCACATTTGCAACGCCCTTCTGCTATACGGCCTGGCGCTCCGGCTGTTCGCGCGCGCCGGACCGGCCTTTTTCGCGGCGGCCCTGTGGGCTGCCCATCCCATCGGAACCGAGTGCGTAGCCAATGTAGCTGGCCGGGCGGACCTGCTCGCCACCATGGCTGTTTTCGGCGGCCTGCTGCTCTACGCCCGCATAAAGCATGGCGGAGGACGGCCGGACTGGCGCCGCCTGGCGGCGTTCTTCGCTATCGCCACGGCCGGCGTCTTTTCCAAGGAAACCGCGGCCACCCTGCTGGGGCTGATGCTGCTTTGGGACCTGGCATTTACCGAGGGCCCCTGGCGTGCCAGCCTTATCCGCCGGCTGCCGGCATACGCCGCGGCCGCCGCCGCACTTGCCTTGCTGTGGGCTGCGCGTCTGTTGGTGTTCCGTTCCTTGCCTTGGCCGCAAAAGCCGTTCGTCGATAACCCGGCCGCCTGGGCCGGGTTTTGGCCCGCCCGGCTGACGGCGCTGAAGGCGCTCGGCATCGAGCTCTGGCTGCTGGTCTGGCCGCTCCGCCTCTCTTCGGACCGTTCCTACAACCAGATTCCCCTGGCCGGCTTTTCGGATGCCGGGGCGTGGCTCGCATTGCTGACCATCGTGACGATATCGGCGGTGGTTATCTTCAGGCGCAAGAAGGACCCGGCGCTGTTCTGGGCCGCCGGGTTCGTGGGCATTACGATGCTGCCGGTCTCCAACCTGATTTTTCTCATCGGCGCGATTTCGGGTGAGCGTTTCCTGTACTTACCCGCGGCCGGATTCGCGGTGGCGCTGGCCGCTTTGGCATACCGGTTGAATTGGCCCAAGCTCACCCCTATCGCGCTCTCTGTTGTGGTTGCGCTGTACGCCGGGCGCGCCATGGCGCGCAACCTCGACTGGGATAACGAAATTGCGCTGGCCACCGCCGATCTGAAGGTCGCCCCACATAGCTTCCGCCTGCACGAAATGCTGGCCCGCGCGCTGTTCCTGGACGACCGCCGGCGGAACCTGGACAGGGCCATTGCCGAATCGGAGAAGGCCTGGACCATCCTTCGCGACCTTCCTCCCGAGCGCATCTTCTTTGAGACCCCCGCCTACCTGGGCACGTACTATGCCCTGAAAGGGGAAGCCGCGGGGGCCGCGGCCACACCCGAAGGCCGCGCCTGGTATGACAAGGCTATGGCCATGCTGTCGCTCGGGCGCGATGCCATGTTGGCCACCCAGAAACTGTTCGACGAAGCACAACTGGCGCACGGCAAACCCATTGCCGGCCGCATCGGACTGCCCGATATCTACATGAACATGGCCGTGATCCACGCGGCCCGGGGGCAAATCCCGGAAATGTTCGGCGCCTACCAGCAGGCCAGGTTCCTGGACCCCTCGGACGCCGAGGTCTACGATTCGCTGGCGCAATCGTATGCGGCCGAAGGAAATCTGGAACGGGCCGCGGTCCTGCTAATCGAGAAGACCCAGGTGGACGGCTACAAGCCGGCCACCATCGCGGCCATCGGGCAGCTCTACGCCCGCATCCCCGGCGGCGGCTGCACCGTCGAGAGCCAGGGCGCCGAGTGGAAGCTCAATCCGGAGTGCCCCCTCATGCGGACCGACCTGTGTTCCGCCTGGGCGGACCTGTCGCACGCCTACATGGAAGGGCGGCGCCCGGAAGCGGCCCGCTTCCTGAGGGACCGCGCCCTCGGCCGCTACGGATGCGCAGCGGAACCGTTCGCGGAGGCGCGGTAGCGGCTGGTGCCGGGAGAGGGAATCGAACCCTCATGGGGAGTGAACCCCGACGGATTTTGAGTCCGTTGCGTCTGCCTAGTTCCGCCATCCCGGCATTCGGGCAAGCGGGAACATCTGCCGAAATTGTAGCATGGCCGCCGCGGGGATTCGCCCGCAAGGCATGTGGGGCCAGGCCTTCCGGCCTGCCGCCGGGCTTCGGCCCGGCGTCTTGCGCTTGCAGCGAGGAACGCCGGTCAGGAGGCCGGCGGCAAGCCCGAAGGCTTGACCCCACATCATCGCCCACTCTAGCCCTATCCCGCCGTCCACCGCGCCACCCGCACGTGCGCCCCTCGCGGAGCCCACACGGCTGGGTCGGTGGGCCCGAACAATGCCAGCACCGGCGTCCCCACGGCCGCCGCCAGGTGGGTGATGCCCGAGTCGTTGCCGATGTACAGCCGCGCGCCGGCCAGCCATTGCGCCAGCTCGTAAAGGTCGTCGATCCGCGTCACCGGCTCGTCGAGCGGCGGGTCTTCCCGTCCGGCGCACCAGCGCACCGGCATGGCCCGTTCCAACTGGCGGGCCAGTGCACGAAATCTTTCGAGCGGCCAGTTCTTTCGGAGACTTCCGGAAAACGGGTGGATGACAGCGTAGTTCCCGCGTTTCACCTCGCAGCGGATGCGCGGCGCTCCATCGCTCTCGCAGCAAGCCAGATCCCGCACCTGGGCCAGATAGAAATCCGTGGCATGCACTCCGGCCCCATCGGGCGGTAGCGCCGTCAAAAAGGTGAATGGCAGGCCCAGCCCGGCCACTAGGCCGCGAAACTCCGGGCGGTTGGCGCCGTACCACGAAATGATCGAGTCGAACCTGCCAAGGCGATCCAGGAGGCCTGCGGGAGCATCCTCGATTCCCAGCAGGTCGAGCCCGGTGTTGGAAAGGGCGCAAACCCGCTCCGCAAAGCACACCAGGGGCGCGTTCGCCGCGCTTGTCCAAACCTCCAAGTAGTCTGTTTTCAGACACTCCAGCGCTGGCAGCGACACAATGAAATCGCCGATGGCGCCGGGCCGGATGACCAGCCGCCGCATTCCGTTCTCAGTATGCCAAAACAGGAACCTGTAGCAACGTTTTATCCACAAAACATGCACGGAAACACGGCTGTAACCAATTGATAATACAGATGTAAAAAACCTGAGGAAAACTGCCGCTGAGCACGCAAAAAGCATTGACCGGAAAAGGATCGAGGCGCATATTAGGAACGGTTCCAAGAGGTTTGAGGAACAGCGAGCCTCCGGAACGTAGCGGACCGGGAACGATGATCCGAAGCCGGACCTAGTAATAGAATCGGCGGCGGGGAGCGAACGGAGATCGGGCGGGTCGGAAGGCGAGCCAAACGGCAGCCGGTCCAGCCGAACGCGTTGATCCCGAGGGAGGTAACAGTCCCGGAGGGGAGTGGAGGCTGGAAGAGCGGTCGTAGACGTCGGCTAATGCAGCCGCAACGGGCTTGAAGCAGCGAAGCGGCCTTGTCCGGGGCGAACCGGAAGAGGTCGTGGAGCTTTAAGCCGAACGGGTGGTGGATTTGGCGGACGTCGGCGCGAAGTGGTAGGCCAGGACCGTTGACCCTGGAATGGAGGCTCCGAAAGGGGCAGCCGTTGTAGGCGAGAGAAAGGCCGTCACGAGCGACTGGCTCCGATAAAGAGGCAGTTTGCGGCGAGTCTTGAGGCTTTGAACCGGCGGCTGGTGAAAACGGCTGTAGGGGAGTCGAGAGGCGAAACGCCCGGCGCTCTTTATTGCGATGCTCAGGGCCGAGCATGTCGGCGGTGAGCAAGGCTGGGAATCAGGTCACTTGGAACCTTTTTTTGTCTTGGAGTCGGGTTTTCCGCCGACGCTCCAATTCCTTTCCCTGGCATCTACCGCGCAGCCCCGTCGGCCCGGGGCAGAGGCCGGGCACGCCCGGCTCGCCTCGGCAATCTTCCGCTTTAGCCAGTAGGCGTCATTTGATCGCAACCCCAGGACTGTTCGGAATTTATCACACTTTCTCGCTGGAAGCTTGACAGAAACACACTAAAGTTTGATAATGGGGTTGTGCTAATAGCCTGCCGCGGATTGCGGCGCGCCGGACGGATTCCAATCTTTTGAGGGAGATTTCGTAGAGATGAGCAAGATAATCGGCATCGATCTGGGTACCACCAATTCCGTGGTCGCCGTTATGGAAGCTGGACAGCCCACAGTCATCGCCAACCAGGAAGGGTCGCGCACTACGCCATCGGTGGTGGCGTTCACCAAGAGCGGAGAGCGGCTGGTCGGCCAGGTGGCCAAGCGCCAAGCCATCACCAACCCGGAGAACACGGTTTTCTCCATCAAGCGGTTCATGGGGCGGCGCTACGACGAAGTCAGCGAAGAAATGAAGATGGTCCCCTATAAGGTCACGCGCGGCGACAATAACGACGCCCGCGTCGACATTATGGGCAAGAAGTACTCGCCGCCCGAGATCTCGGCCATGATCCTGACCAAGCTGAAGGAGGCCGCCGAGGCTTATCTGGGCGGCAAGGTGACCCAGGCGGTGATTACGGTGCCCGCGTATTTCAACGACGCGCAGCGGCAGGCCACCAAGGACGCCGGCAAGATCGCCGGCCTGGAAGTGATGCGCATCATCAACGAGCCCACGGCGGCGGCGCTGGCCTATGGTCTCGATAAGAAGAAGAACGAGACCATCGCGGTGTACGATTTCGGAGGCGGCACCTTCGATATCTCGATTCTGGAGGTGGGCGAGGGCGTGGTCGAGGTCAAATCCACCAATGGCGACACCCACCTGGGCGGCGACAACATCGACCAGCGCGTGATCGACTGGATCGTAAGTGAATTCAAGCGCGAGAATGGGATCGATCTTTCGCACGACCAGATGGCTCTCCAACGCCTGAAGGAAGCCGCCGAAAAGGCCAAAATCGAGCTTTCCACGCTGCTCGAGAGCGACATCAACCTGCCGTTCGTCACGGCCGACGCCACCGGCCCCAAGCATCTGCAGATGAAACTCACCCGCGCGCGTTTCGAGCAAATGGTGGAGGACATCGTGAGCCGCTCCATGGCTCCCTGTAAACAGGCCATGGCGGACGCCGGCGTGACCCCGCAGCAGATCGACGAGGTGGTGATGGTGGGCGGGCAGACGCGCATGCCGCGCATCCAGCAACTGGTGCGCGATCTGTTTGCCAAGGAGCCTCACCGCGGCGTGAACCCGGATGAAGTGGTCGCCGTGGGCGCGGCCGTGCAGGGCGGCGTGCTGGGCGGCGAAGTGAAGGACGTGCTGCTGCTCGACGTCACCCCGCTCTCGCTCGGCATCGAGACTCTGGGCGGCGTTTTCACCAAGCTGATCGAACGCAACACCACCATACCAACCCGCAAGAGCGAGGTTTTTTCCACTGCCTCCGACAGCCAGCCCTCGGTGGAAATCAAGGTCTACCAGGGCGAGCGGGCCATGGCCCACGACAATCGTATGTTGGGCGTTTTCCAGTTGGGCAATATCCCGCCGGCTGCGCGCGGGATTCCGCAGATCGAGGTCACTTTCGATATCGACGCCAACGGCATCCTGAACGTGACGGCCAAGGACCGGGCCACCAACAACGAGCAGAAGATCACCATCACTTCGTCTTCCGGCCTTTCCAAGGACGAGGTGGACAAGATGGCCAAGGACGCCGAATCGCACGCGGCCGACGACCGCAAGCAGCGCGATACCATCGAGGCCCGCAACCGGGCCGACGCCATGGTCTACAACGTCGAGAAGACCCTCAAGGAGCACCGCTCCAAAGTAGGCGAGACCGAAGCCAAGGAGATTGAGGGAGCCCTCGAGGAGACTCGCAAGGCCATCAACGAGAATGACGCGGCCCGCATCAATGCGGCCGTGGACCGGCTGACCAGCGCCAGCCACAAGCTGGCCGAAGCCATGTACAAAGCCTCGGCCCAGCAGCCCGGCGGCGCGAGCGCTCCCGGCGGGGATGGAGCCGCGCCGGGCGCGGGAGATCAGGGCAAAGATAAGAAAGACAAAGACAACGTCGTCGACGCCGAATTCGTGGATATGGACGACAAGAAATAAGTGGAAGCTGTCAGCCGTCGGCTTTAAGCTACCGGCGGGACCGTGGCTGAAAGCTGATGGCTGATAGCTGGTGCTCTTATGGCGGCTCCCAAACACGACTACTACGAAACCCTCGGGGTGGCGCGGAAGGCCTCCGCGGACGAGGTTCGCAAAGCTTACCGGAAGCTGGCTCGCAAACACCACCCCGACCTCAACCCCGGGGATAAGTCCTCCGAGGAGCGCTTCAAGAACGTTCAGGAAGCCTATGACGTGCTGAGCGACGCCAAGAAGCGCGCCATGTATGACCAGTACGGCTTCTATTCCGATAGCGGGTATCCCGGGGCCGGAGCGGGGGCCCCGCCCGGCCAGGGCGCCCAGCCCGGGATGGACTTCAACGGGTTCGATTTCTCCGACTATTTTCAAGGCGCCGGAGCCCCCGGTGGCCCGCCCGGCGGACGGGCAACCGAAACAGGCGGCGGCTTTCGGGACATCTTCTCCCAGTTCTTCGGCGGGCGTGGAGCGGCCGAGCGCCCGGAGCCCGAGAAGGGCGGCGACCTCGAATACGTGATGGATATCGATTTCTGGCAGGCCATCAAGGGTATGCAGGCCCGCCTCAACATCACCCGCTACGAGGTGTGCGAAACCTGCCGCGGCGCCGGGGGCAGCTCGGCCGGGGAAGCGCCCTGTGCGCAATGCAAGGGGACCGGCCAAGTCTCGCAGATGGCCGGGGCCATGAAGTTCAACCTGGCGTGCCCGCGCTGCGGGGGCTCCGGCAAACTCCGCAACGCCTGCCCCACGTGCGGCGGCGAGGGGCGCGTCGCGCGCACCGAATCGGTCGAGGTCCGCATCCCGCCGGGCGCGCGCAACGGATCGCGCTTGCGCGTCCCCGGTAAGGGCAATGCCGGGACGCAGGGCGCTCCTCCGGGCGACCTGTACATCACCACCAAGGTGGCAGAGCACGCCTTCTTTCATCGCGAGGGCGATAATATCGAAATCAAGATTCCCGTGGCCGTCTGGGAAGCCGCCCTCGGTTCCAAGATCGAGGTACCCACCATCGACGGCCGTACCCTGCTGAAAATCCCGCAGGGGACCCAAAACGGGCAGCGTTTCCGCCTCCGCGAGAAGGGCGTACTCAACTCGCGCACCAACCTGCGGGGCGACCAGATTGTGGAAGTCGCCATTACCGCCCCCGAGCCTCGCGATGAGAGGACCCGGGAATTGTTGCGCGAGATGTCCAAACTGCACCCGGAAGACCCGCGGGCCGAAGTGTGGACCCAGATTTGAGGAGCCGCCACCCATGCCAAGAGCCAAATCCCGAGGGGCCTACATGATCTCCGCCGTGGCGGAGCAATACGCCATCCATCCCCAGACGCTGCGCCTGTACGAGCGCGAAGGCCTGCTCAAGCCGTCTCGCAGCGAGGGCAATACGCGTCTGTTCACCGACGAGGACCTGGAGCGGCTGGAAGTGATTCTGCACCTCACCCGCGACCTCGGCGTGAACCTTGCCGGGGTGGATATCATCCTGAACATGCGCCAGAAGATGGGCGAGATGCAGTCGCAGATCCAGGAGTTCATCGCCACCCTCAACCGCGAGCTGGCGGCGCGAACGGCGCCCCGGCCGGAGCCCGAGCGCAACTTTCTGATCCCGGTGGTGAACGCGCGCGCCGCGGCGCCCGCGCCTGCCGCCAGTCGCCGGTCGAAGTAAGCTATAGTGAGATTCCTGGCCTGGGTGAGGCCGGAAGTTACACTTGGCGCATCCCGCGTCTCCGCTTTCCTCAATGTCTCCGCCGCGTGAAAAACCTCGCGCATCGGCCTGGGCGTACATCGCCCCGTTCGTTGCTTTCGTCGTCCTGATGGTGGCCGAGCGGTTTTTCGAGGCGCCGGCCGGCTGGTTCTATTTCCTGCGCTTCGCCGCCGTCCTGGGAGTGATCCTGGGGGCTTCCCGCGGCGTCCTGGTCCTGCGGCCTTCGGCGCCATGGGGAAGCCTCGCCATGGGGATCGCCGCGTTTGCAATCTGGATCGCGCCGGATCTGCTCTTCGGCCCCGGCTACCGCCATTCGCCGATTTTCGAGAACCCGGTGTCCGGCTTCGCGGCCAGCTCCGCGCCGGTTGGGCTCAAGCGCAACATCGCCTTCCTTATCGTGCGCACCCTGGGATGCACGGCGCTGGTACCCATCCTGGAGGAGCTGTTCTGGCGTGGCTGGCTCATGCGATGGCTCATCGAGCGCGACTTTCAGACGGTCCGCATCGGAACCTACGCCCCGTTCGCCTTCTGGGCCGTGGCCCTGCTGTTCGCTTCCGAACATGGCCCGTACTGGGAAGTGGGCCTGATCGCAGGCGTGGCTTACAACTGGTGGTGCGTGCGGACGAAGAACCTGGCGGACTGCATTCTGGCGCACGCCGTCACCAACGGCCTGCTCTCGGCGTATGTGCTCTACGCCGGCCAGTGGCAATACTGGCTATAACCGAACGCGCGCCGCATCCTGATGACAGGTGTCCAGAAGAATTTCCTTCTCCCCTGTCTCGGGCTCCGGGACTCGCGGGTGCGGGCCCCGCTCCGGAGCCCGTGAGGCGTTCCCGCGGCGACGCTCCTTGCGGGTCCGGGCCCGCTCCGGCGCGAGCACCGGACACGCCGGAGATCCTCGGAGGAGGATTCCGGCGCCCGGTTCGGTCTTACCACGAGCCTAGAAGATCTCCGGAGCCGGAATGCTCTTGCTTGGACTTGTTCGCCTTCGCGGCCCTCAGGCGGGCTTCTTCCGCCGGGGAGTAGCGGCCGGTCTTAGTCTTGAGCCATTGCTCCACCCAGGGGCTGCCGCCCGTCGCGGATTCAGTCCGCGGCGTGACCTGTGGCATGTCCTCACGGACGGCCGCTTTGGTTTGTTCGGCTCTCTCGTGCTCGGCCTTCAGGCGAGCTTCTTCCATCGGGGAGTAACGGCCAGTCTTACTCTTGAGCCATTGCTCCACCCAGGGGTTGCTCGACTGCGCCAGACCAGCGGCGGCAAACATGGCGCCCGCTAAGGAAATCGCTACTAAGCGTTTCACGTTTCTAGCTCCTTTTGGACTGGAGCACCGTCTACTTGAGTTCGCCTTGATGCCCCAGCCACCGGGATCTGATGCATTGTTGGATGGCTTGGGTTCAAGAGCGGAATCCGCCGCCGGCGGAATTCCAAAGGCCATTGGAGCGCCCTCGTTGGTTCGGCCGGTACTACGTGGTGCGCGAACCGTGGGGAGTGCGGGATGGCTGAAACCAGGTTGGGAATGGCGGCGTTTAAGTGTATTTAGGAGATTCCATGCGCAAATGCACCGTTTGGACGCAACGCCGGGTTGCCCCGTTGTTGTTAGCTTGCGCGCCGCTGCTCGGCCAACCCGCCGCCCGGCAGCCGGAGCTGGTCATCCGTTCGAATGTCCACGTGGTCGAGGTCAGCATCGTGGCGACCGACGCCAAGGGCGCGCGCGCCGAAGGCCTCACCGCCGCCGACTTTCGTGTGTGGGACGACGGGAAAGAGCAGACCATCGCCAGCTTCGAGAAACTCGACTCGCAGACGAATCTGGCGCCAGCCGGCCTGCCGCCCAACACCTACTCGAACCGCATAGGCAATCAGGGGCAGCCTCAAGTGCTTTCGATGATCCTCCTGGACGCCAATCACACGGATTGGATAAACCAGAACTTCGCGCGATGGGCCGTGGAGACCATCCTCGGCCAGATTGAGCCGGGAGAACGCGTGGCGATCTATGCCATCGGCCGCGACTTTCGCGTAATCCACGATTTCTCCTCCGACCGGCAATCGCTCCTCAACGAGATCAAGGCATACCATGTCGATCCGCAGTTGTTCATGCCCATCGAAGCTAAGGGCTACCACCGCAGCGGCGGCGACATGCGCTATACGCTGGACGCGCTGAAAGCCCTGGCCGACTATGTGAAAGGCGTGCCCGGACGGAAGAACCTGATTTGGCTGTCGGTGGCCTTTTCGCTTAGGGCCGCCGCTCACTTTGCCAGCAGTCCGATGAACGAGGCGATGACGGCCCTCAACAACGCCAACGTCTCGGTCTATCCTGTCGACCCGAGCGGCCTCGGGGCAGCTTCCTCACCGAACGTCAACACCATGAAGGAAATCGCGGGCGCCACGGGCGGGAAAGCCTATTACGACCGCAACGATCTGGACCGCGGCGTGCGCCTGGCGCTGGACGACACCCGCGAGACATACCTGCTGACCTACTCTCCCAAAACCATCGCCCAGGATGGCGCCTATCACGCCATTCGCGTCCAGACTACCCGGCCCGGCGTCGAGCTTCGCTATCGCCGCGGCTATAATGCCCCGGGCCGCGAAGAACCCGCCGGCGCGGAGGTGACGGATCGTCTGGCGAGCGTGGTCTCCTCTCCCCTGGACGTCTCCTCGATCGGCATTCGGGCGACCGTCGACCAAGCCCCGGGCGGCAATGACGTGAGCGCGGTCCTGCATATCGATCCCGCGGACCTCGAATTGACCCCCATCGGCGCGACATGGACCGGAGCGCTTCGTCTCGAGGCCGTTCAAACCAGCGCCATCGGCGAGCGGCTCGGCGGCGTCACCCAATCCGCCGCGATCAACCTGCAGCCGGCCACTTATCGGCGCGCCCTGGCGCAAGGCCTGGATTTCCACATGAAGTTCAAACGCCAGCCCACGGCCGTGGCAGTAAGAATCGGAGTAGTCGACCAGCGCGGCGGGAACGCGGGTTCGCTCTCCGTTCCCCTGCCCCCGAGGCGGTAAGTTTGGGCGGCGGTTCCTTGCATGTAACTAGCTCCACCGTTCAGCCGCTGTTCGTACGGCGCCTCGGTGGCAACGGCATCTCGATGAACTCATAGCTGCCGGGCGTGGCCGAATCGACCGCGGCCGCTATCGCCGCCTCGTGGCCGCGCACTACGGGCCAGATATTGGACCCAAGCACAACCAAGGCGAGTTTCCGCCCCGTCAGGTTCTGCTGGAACCTGATGTTCTGATCGGACGTAACCATCACGTCGAACCCCGCCGCTCCCGCCGCCATGAGAAGTTCGCCGTTTTCAAGCTGCGGATGCCACCCCATCTCGACGAAGGTGCGCACCTCATGTTTGGTCAAGAAGCGCCGCACGCCGACCGGGACGTTCTTGTCAAATACGATTCGCAACGCGGTGACTCTTGGCGTAACTCAATATCGCCTCGATATGATCCGGCGGAACCTCAAACTGCTCCACGATTTCGGCGACGCTCACGCCATAGTCGAAGTTGTCGACAATCGCGTTGACCGGCAGCCGCGTGCCGAGCAGCACGGGGGCGCCGCTTTGCACTCCGGGCTTGACTTCGACGAGCGGGCATGCCGACCAGTCGATTTCTTCTGGCGTACCCATTGGCGGACCTCCCCGCCAATATGATTTCATGTTTTTGCCCGGAATGCCAGCAACGCCCCAGCCCATCTCTGGAGCGGGAAACGGGCAGGTTTGCTCGTAACTACAAAAAGAGCTACAATGGAAACTGGAATTCAAAGCCCATTCGCCGCGTAATGAGGGAGCGCGCATCATTTCGATGAGGAAGGGGAACCGACGTGAACAGGAAACCTATCAAGAGCGACTTGGCCCGCATTGACCGCATGCGCGATGCCGATATTGACTACTCGGACATTCCGCCTCTCGACAAGGCGTTTCTCAAGAAGGCCACCGTGCCCTGGCCGCCCGTGAAGAAGCAGTTGACCATCCGCCTCGATGCCGATGTGCTCGATTGGCTCAAGGGCCACGGCAGAGGCTACCAGACGCGTATCAACCATATTCTGCGCGTGGTGATGGAGAGCCAGCCGCCCGCCCCGGCGCGGCGGCGTAACAGGGTATTCTCAGAGTAGGAGCCAGCGGCAATGGAAGTGCATTTTAGACCCGACGTGCAAGCGAAGCTCGATCGGATGGCGCTGGAAAGCGGACGCCCGAGCGACGAGCTGGTTGAAGACGCGGTGATCGGCTACGTTGACGAACTGGCCCACACGCGGGAAATGCTCGACCGGCGCTTTGACGAGATGGAAAGCGGCAGAGTGCAGCCGATTGACGGCGAGTGCAGGTGAAATGCTCCTGCGATTTGTCGTGTACTGGGCGCTCTGCCTGGATGCTCTTGCGCGGCGACAGCTTCTCTTGGCGGTGATGTGCTTCGGCGTGCCTTTCGCTGGTCCTGCGGGCATGTGGATCGCCGCACTGGCCGCCGTCGCTTTCGCCATCCAAGGATGCTATGTCGAGGGCGCCTTGTCGATGGGGTTGGTGGTCTTCAACCTGGTGGGCAACCATCTGGCTCGCACAACGGGCACACGTTGGAGAAGCTGACTCTTAGGTCGGCTTCTCTGGCTTATAAGCTCTTTCCGCGATCATGACGCTGCTCGCTTCTCCGCAGGGATATCCGCCAGCCCGAGACTGCTGCATTCTGAGAAGGATGAAAAAAGAAGATGCTCTTCGCAGTATTCTCAGCGAATGGCGAAGCCTCCCGGAATCGGAACGGCAGACCGAGAGCCAGCTTTTTGCCTTCGCTGTCAAGATGGCGAATGATTCTGACTACTCATTCCAATGCCGGGGCGACCGCTATCAGCACATCATGGGTTACATGAGCCGCCATACTCCTGGATTGAAGAAGTTGCGTATATGACATTGCGGCCAGCCGCAAACTCAGGCGGTCCGATGAACCCCGAAGGGGTGAAAGATAGTAGCCCACGGCGCAAGCCGTGGGGTGGGGTAAAAACTACGCAAGCCCCGGAGGGGCGTAAGATCCGGTCAGAAGACGCTGGTCCCGTTTCGCATGTCGGTCCATCTTACGCCCCTCCGGGGCTAGACAAATGACGCCGGTTCCCACGGCTTGCGCCGTGGGCTACCATCTTTCACCCCCTCCGGGGTTCAAAGTATCGCGGCTCGCGGCCCTGCTCCTTACTCCCCGTAACTGATTTCCGCCTGCCGCGCCGAGATGCCGGCGTAAATCAGCAGCAGCGCGGCTACCGCCAGCAGACCCGGAATAGCGACCCAGGCGGACGCGGGATCGGTCTCGATCACCATCAACGAGAAAGGCGGCTCCGCGGGCACCTCCACCGGACACAGGCTCTTCAAATAGAAGATCACGCTGATCTTCTTGAGCAGCGCTGGCAGAAATGGGTTGAGAGCTTCCCACACCCACACTACCGCGGCCGGGATCATCGGGTTCTTGTAAATCAAACCGCAGACCAGAAACACCGCGCCGTATCCTATGCATCCCAGAGCGGTCACTAATAAATAGGACCCAAGCTGGCCGAGCCCGGGACCATGCACCAGGTAGTCGGTCCAGGCCGCTCCGAAATGCCGGCCCAGCAGCAGGAAGGTGGCCGCCACGCTGGGCAGAAACAGCATCAGCGCCACTGTCAGGCCGGCTAAGTACTTACCCGCGGCCAGTAACTCCCGGCGCAGCGGAGTCATGAAGTAGTAATGCAGGGTCTTTTCCAGCATCTCTCCGCGGAACAGGCTGGTGAAAATGCCCATGCACCCGAAGAAGATCGACCCGCGCAGAAAGAAGACCAGAAACATTCCCGCGAAGACCACGCTGTCCTCGCCCAGGCTGTGCCGCGCGGAATGGCGGTTCGATTGGAGCAGCCAGTGCAGCAACGCGACGATCACCGGCGCGGCGGCCAGGCAGTAAATCCACCAGCCGCGCTTGGAGAAAGCCGTACGCTTCAATTCGAGCCGCAGGACGCCGGCTATCTGGCGAATCCATAGATGCGTCATACCGCGCTCCCTTCGGCCCCGATCAGGTATTGGTAGACCGAGTTCACATCGTCGTCCGCCGGCGCCACCGATTCCACCTGAAGCCCCGAATCCAGGATGACTCGGTTCAACAGCAAATAGAAACTGTCGGCGTCCTTGGTGCTGAGCAGCAGGTTCTTGCCATCGCCATGAATGCGGGCTTCCACGATGTGATTCTGGTCGAACAGGCGCGCGGCCAGCACGGCGGGGCGGTCGCAGCGCACCAGGATCTGCATGGGCTGGTCCTTCACCTCGCTGCGCACGCCCTGGATGGCGCCCTCCGCTACCACGTAGCCCTGGCTGAGCAGGATCACCTGGTCGGAGATGCGGTCCACCTCGTGCAGTATGTGGCTGGAGACAATCACGTGGCGTCCCTGCTCCCCCCACTGCCGGAACAGGGCGATGGCCTCAGCCCGCGCCATGGGGTCCAAGCCGTTCAGCGGCTCGTCGAGGATCACCACCTGCGGATCGTGCGCAATAGCTTGAGCCAGCTTGACGCGCTGCCGCATGCCCTTGCTGTACGCCCCCACCAGGCGGTTCGCGGCTTCCGACAAACCCACTAACTCAAGCGACCGCTTGGCGCGCTGATCGCATTCCGCATGGCTCATTCCGTGCATACGCAGGAACGCGTACAGAAACTTATAGCCGGTTAGCCCCTTGGGAAACGCGTCGAACTGGGTGCAGTATCCCACCAACCGGCAAAGCCGCTCGGGGTCTTGCGGGGAGACGCCCAGCACGCGGATTTCGCCCTCGGTGGGATGGAGCAGGCCGGTCATCAGGTTCATCAGCGTGGTCTTCCCAGCGCCGTTGGGACCCACCAGGCTGGTCACTCCCGGAGGCACCGTCAGGTTCACGCGGTTTACGCCCAGCACCTCGCCATAGAAGCGGGAGACGTTTTCGAAGGCGATGGTCTGTTTCGGACTCACCGCACCACCTCCGCGCCGCGCACCCGGCGCGCCAGCATATAGAGGCAGGCCAGGCAAACCAGGGCCAGCGCGGTCCAGCAGGCCCACAGGGGCAGCTCTTCGCCTATCGGCACGCGGAAGAAGACGGCCCCCGTGGTGGTTCTTTGCGAGCCCTCGAAAAGCTGCTCCCAAGTGGAGCCCACCAGGTAGCCGAGGCTCAGCAGATGGCCCCAGTTGGTGCGTTCGACGGCGTTAATCGTCGCCCCGAATGCCGCCGTAACGAAGAACACCACGAACATCAGCGCCCCGGCCGCGGGCTTCCACTTCACCCACGCCGAAAGAGCCAGCGCCAGCAGTGACACCAGCACAATCCAGATCCACGCGCTGAAGAAGAAGGCCCACGCCAGGCGGGCGTTATCCACCATCCACTGCCAGCCCTCCATGTAGCCTTGGAGCGCGAAGAGCAGCAGTCCGGGAACCCAGGTCATCAGCGAAGCCAGGATCGCCAGCACGCTCATTTTGCCCAGCACATATTCGACGCGCGAAAACGGCCGCGCCAGGTAGAGCGAGAGGGCGTTGTTCGCCAGGTCGGGCGATACCTGCCCGGGGCCCACGAAGGCCGCCAGGAACAGCGCCATCACGCTCTGCCAGCCCAGCAGATTCTGGAAGAAGGTCAC
>JBEKPK010000010.1:0-39032 GCA_049520795.1 Bryobacteraceae bacterium | reverse complement strand
GCGCCGGTGCGCAATGGGATTGCGCCCGGCGCGGGGCCGAGTTCCAATTTCGGAATTCGCAATTCGGCCTTGAGATCCCGCGGGCGAAGCGCCGGGCCGTCGATGCGCAGCCCGCCCTCGGCGAAGCCCTCGAAGGTCTCCGCCGCGGCCGCTTTCGAGGGCTCGAGCCACTCGTGCAGGCGGGCGTAATCGAGCCGCGAGAAGGAAATGTCCGCGTTGCCGGGATAATCGCCTTCGAGGCGCCAGGAGCCGTCGCCCGTAATGCTCGAGCTGGCGATGTTCGACTCCAGGTGCGCCTTTACGGTCTGACCCTCCGTGGCGGCCGTGAGGTGCGCATCTCCGAACGATTGATCGTCCAGTTGCAATCCATGGGCGGCGATATCGGCTCGCAGATCGAGGACTTGGAAACCGCGGCGTACGCGGCTGGCCGGCTGGATCTCGACGCTGCCTCCGGCGCTAACCTGCACCGTTCCCTTGATTCCGGAGCGCGCCTTGGCGAGCGTCGCAATCTGCTCCAGCGGCATGGCACTGGTGGTTATCTCGAAGCGCAGCAGACCGGTATCGAAGTCGCCGGCATGCTCGTAGGAAGCCTTTAGCTGCACCTGCTTGGCCCCGGCGGCGATTTGCGCGGACGCCACCTCCACCGTGCGGCCGGAATAGTTCACCTGCGCGGTGAAGCGGTCGAAGGGTTCCTCGGCGAACCTTCCGCGGAGGGCCTCGATATCGGCCCTTACCAGGGGATTCGATAGCGTGCCGGCCGCCTCAGCGGTGGCGTTCAGAGAGCCGGTGACCGGCGGCCCGGTCCACTCGGCGGCGGTGGCCAGCTCGGCCAGCGGCGCGTTGCGAATAGTGGCATTACCGAAGATCTCGCTGTCGGGCGAGGATTTCCATTGGCTCAGCGCCACAGCCGCTTGAAACTGCGCGCGCAGCCCGCCGCGCACCACGGTGGCGTTATCGAGCCGGGCGTTTTCAGGCGAAACGGCCGCGTCGCCCGCCAGCGAATCGAAGGTTTTCCCGGAGACCGAGAAGCGGGTGGCACTCAAATGGCCGGCTATGTGCGGATCGTCGAGGGTTCCCACCACCGAGCCATCGAAAACGGCGCTGCCGTTCTCCAGTTTCACGCCCACCGAAGCGGTGGTCTCGCCCACCGCCGGCAGCAGGTCGTCGAGGTCGCGCGTTTCGAGATGCGCGCGCATCCGGCCGTCCGCGCCGCCGATGGCCCCGGAGAAATCGACGCGCGAAGAGGGCAGCGTGAGGGTCGAGCGGCCCAGGTCCAGAACGCCGCTGCTCGTGTCGTAATCCGCGTTCACCTGGCCGTGGACGGGCGCGCCGCCGGGTTCGGGGGTGATCGCCAGCCGCCCGGTTACATGCAACTCCGCGTCCCCGTGCAGCCAGCCCTGCAAATCCAGGGGTCCGGATGCGCGGCCATCCCAGGGCAGCGGCGCCGGGCTATAGACGGCCACCACCCGGCGCGCCTGGAAACCGGCGATGGCGCCTTCAAAATGGAACAGGTCCAGGTGTTGCAGCAGGCCGTCGGCCTCGTAAACGCCGCCCAGCCCGGCCACTGCCATGCCGATGAAATGGATATCGGGACCGCGCACTTCGGCGCGCGCGATGCGGCAGTCGATGGGGATGAGGCTGTCGGGGCGCACGTAGAAGCCGGAGAGGCGCAGTCCGGTGACATCGAGTCCCGCCGGCCCCGCCCTGAGCGCGCCGTCGGCCTGGAAATCGCGCAGCCGGACGTAAGAGTCGCGGTACTCCAGGTTATAGGCGTTCAGCTTGCCGGTGACGGAGAAGCTCCCGCGGCCGGCCCAGGTAGCGTTCCCGGACACGTGCGCGGCGCCGCTTTCCAGAAGCTTGGTGCGTAGAAAGCGCGCCACATCGGCCTGGGAGGCCTGAGCCTCGTAGCGGAGGGTAGCGCGCGGAGATGCCAGGTCCTCCACCACGCCCGAGAATTCCACGTGGGAATCGCCCGCGGCAAGTTTCGCCGAGGCGATGGCAACCCGGTTCCGCTCCGCCGCGAACTGGAGGGCCACGGCAACCGCCGTGGGCGCGTAGCCGGAAATGTCGAGGTCGAGCGGCTGGATGGCCAACTCCGCCCGGTAGCGCGGGCCGGCGCGGTCGTATATCAGCTTCGCGCTCAGGTTGCGGCCGCGCGCGCTAAAGGGCGTTGGCTGGCCCGATTCCACTTCGAACACGCCATTTTGCAGGCTGAAACGGCCCACCGCGAGGTCCAGAATGGCGTCCACGGTGGAGCGCTTGCCATGAACCTTGGGCTCGGGGACGTTGGTGCGGCCGTCCGGATAGAGGATCAGGTAGACCCGCGGCTCGACTACATCGAGGTATGCGATATCGAACTTTCGCCGCAGGAGGGAGACGATCTTGAGGCCCACCGCTACCGAGGATGCGCGAAACAGAGGCGGCTCACCGGCCGCTTCGGTTCCGTGGACCACGAGACCCTTCACCTCCGCGCGCAGACGGCGCCAATCGAAGGTGAACGCGCCGGCCTCCGCGCGGCCGCCGGTAGCGGTTTCCACCTCTCGCACAATGCGGCGGCGCACCTGTTCGCGGAACCATGGGCTCCGCACAACCATCACGCCGGCGACCAGCAGCGCGGACGCGCCCAAAGCGCACCAGGCCGCCAGCCGCGCGAAGCGCCGGCCGGTCATTGGAACGCCTCGTCGTGATAGACAATCTCCGTACGCGAGCGGGCCTCGGCGAGCCACTTATCGAGTTCCCGATCCACCCTCTGGCCGGCGAGGGTTTCCTCGATCCGGTCGCGGTAGTTTCCAAGCGACACGGGCTGGCCCGGATGGGCGGCCTCCGCCGCCGGCTTTACGGTCTTCTCGAAGTAGTCGCGGGCCTCCTCGTCGCTCACCTGCACGCCGGAGCGGAACCGAGAATCGGTAAAGAAGACCAGGGTGCGCACCCACAGCATCTCGTCCTTCACTTCCTGTTCCGATATGCCGTTCTCGGCCAGCGCGCTCCGCCAGGCGGCGTCGGTGGGGAAGTGCTCCTGTTTGAATTTCTCGAGGACCGGTTCTACCTCGGACGCGGAGGGAACGGGGTAGCGGCTGACCTCCAGTTCGCGCTGGATGAGCCGCTGCTCCACCATTCGTCCGGCTGCCGCGCGGCGCGCGGCCACGCTGAAATCGGCCGGTTTGCCGGCCAGGAACGCGACCACGCGAATCTCGCGGTCGATATCGCTCGAGGTGATGACCCGCAGGCCCGCGGAGACGGCGATACGGTCGATGGTCTCGGCCGGCGCAAGCGGGACCGCCAGAAGCAGCATGGCGGTAACCCGTCCGGCGCTCTTCCTTGTGAACCCCAAGTGGTGAATCCTCCCCATCAGAACGTCTGCCCTATCGAGAAGAAAAACTGGAAATGGCCCACGTTCTGCACCTGGCATTGGTTCGGAGCGTTGGGGTTGCAGGGGTTAACGCCCGCGTTGAGCAGGTCCTGGAGGCTGCCTTTGAAGCCAAAAAAGTAGGGCGGATTGATGCTGTAGGCCAAGTCCAGGCGCAGCGGGCCCACGGGCGTGCGGTAGCGGACCCCCAGGCCCACGGCGTGCACCATGTAGTCGAAATCCTGCACGTTGCGCTGGTCGGTGCGGAACGAGATGCTGTTCAAGTCGGGGAAGATGTTCCCGAAATCATGGAACAGAGCCCCGCCGATGTTGTCGCCGATTATGGGGAACCGCAGCTCCGTCTGGTTAAAGAGCAACGCCGTGCCGCCCAGGGGAAAGCCGGTGCCAAGGTCCCGCGGGCCGGCTTGATTCTCCGGAAACCCGCGTTGCGAGGTATTGCCGCCGCCGAAGAACCGTTCCGGCAGCGGGATGGCATCGAGCACGGAGCCCTGGAAATCGTAAGGACGTATGACGCCGAACTCGGTGCTGCGCGCCAGCACCAGCCTCCCGCCCAGGGAGTAATAGCTGGCGTTGCGCGCCAGAAAGCGCACAAAATTCGGCTGTGAGCCGAAGACGTGGGACGCCAGTCCCAGGTCGAGCGTGGTATAGACGCCCTTATGCGGCTCCACCGGGTCGTCGCGCCGGTCCTGAACCAGGTTCAACGACGGCATCCCGACGCGCACCGGCTGCAAAAGCTGGCTGATGGCGTACTCGGTGACCTTGAGATTGCTCACGCTCACCCGGCGGTAGGTGAGGCGATAAAACAGCGTAGTGGCTTTGGAGAGCCGCTCGGAGAGCTGCGCGGAGCCCTCGGCCCGCTTGAAATCGGCGGTGCGGACGTCGCGCGAATCCTCGTACAGGCCGGTGAACGAGATATGGAACTTCGGGTTCAGTCCGACTCGCGGCCAGGAGTAGTTCAGCAGAATCCGGTCGTCGAGGGTGGAAAACCGCGTGCGCAGGCTGATGCTGTGCGCCACGCCCCACAGGTTGTTGCGCGCCAGATCCAGGGAAACGCGCGGCGAGAAGCCGGTCGTGCCGACTGGCGCTTCCAGGCAATCGCTGCAGCCGCCGATGCGTCCCAACCCCGCTCCCACCCCCAAGTCCAGCGAGTAACGCCGCGCCTCGTCCACGTTGTAGAGCACGTACTTGCTGGTAGTATCCCCATCGGGGTCCTGAATGGCCGCGTCCACTTTGGAGAACACGCCCAGATCATACAGCCGGCGCTGGATATCGGTGACGGCGATAGGGGAAAGCGGATCGCCCGGTTTCAGCGTAAGGTCGGAGTCGATGAGGCTCGGCCGGGTGATTTTGTAACCGGTGGCCACCACCTGGCGGACCACCTGTACCTGGCCATCGCGGATGGTATAAAGCACATCCACGCGGCCCGGCTCCGCGGCCGGCTTGGCGCTCCATTCGAAGGTGGCGTTCGGAAAGCCCTTGGCGAAGCACTCGGCCAGGATGGCGTCGCGGTCCACGGCGACGCTGAAGTCGCTGAACGGCTGGCCGGCCGCGGAGCTGAGCCGGGAGAGGATTGCGGCTTTGTCCAGGCGCTCGACGCCATCCACCCGGAGACTGGCGATAAGAGTCTGCGGGCCTTCCACGATATCGAGGAAGACGGCGATTTCGCCGGGCTTGCCGCCGTAGTCCTCCACCAGGCGGTGCGTCACTTTCGCCTCCCGGAAGCCGTTCGCATGGTAGAGGCTGACGATGGCGTCTTCGTCGCGGCTGACCAGATCTTCGCTGTACCGGCCATGCGGGGACAGGAGGAACGAGGCGGTTTCGAGGAGCATGCGCTCGCGGATGGAGGGCGTGCGGAAGTAATGGTTGCCGCCGATTCCGATGTACGCCAGCTTCTGGCGCGGGCCGGTAACGACCAGAAAATCGATGGAGGCCTGGTCGTTGACCACGCGCTGCTCTTTGAACTGCACCTGGGCGTCGAAGTAGCCCTGCGACTGGAGATAGTCGCGCAGGTTGCGCGCGCCCTCCACCAGCAGGTCGTGATCCACGGCGTGTTCCTCGAAAACGGGCACGTAGCGCCGCAACACCCTCTGGGAGAGCTTGACGCCCACCGGGTTGAGCGCGATTCGCGGGCCGGCGTCGATGCGGATGCTGGGAATGGCGCTATTCGAAGCCGCGTCGTAGCGCATGGAGTCGAGCGAAACTTTGGCTTCCAGCCGGTCTTCCTTCTGGTACAGCGCACGGACACCGTCCAGGCCCTGGCGGACGCGCGTCTCCGTGACAGGCTTCCAGGAGTGGAACAGCCAGCGCCGGAATTTCGTGGCGGTGAGGATTTTCGCGGGATCCATCTTGAAGTCGCCGGTCAGGACTGGCTCGCCGAAACTGGCGCGGGGGCCGCTGCGCACGTCGAAACGGATATTCACCTGCTGCAAGTCGCGGTTGCTCATGTAGTCGAGGGTGGGCCGAACCTCGGCGGCGTACAGGCCGTTGCTTTCGAGCAGCCGCCGCTGGCCGGCCACGGCTTCCTGGACGAGGCCTTCGGAGAAGCGAACGCCCAAGTCGAGACGCGCCGTATTCTCCAGTTGTCCGGGGCTGGGGTTGGCGGAAATCCTGCCGGTGGCCGAAACATCCCCTACGAACCAACTGTTCTTGGTAACGAAGACGATGGCGACGCCGTTCGGGGAGGGCCGCGCGTCCACCTGGATATCGGCGTAACGGCCGGTGGCGAAGAGGCGCTCGATGGCGGCGCGCACCTCGGCCATGCGCAGCGGTTGCCCGGCTTTCAGCGGCAGGATCTCGCGAATCTCGCCCGCTTCGAGCGGCTGCGCGGCCGGCTCGAACTGAATCTCCGCTACGTTTGCTCCCTCGTATCTCTGGTACTGGGCCAGCAGCGAGGCGGGCTGAGCGGCCGTGAGCAGCAGGCACAACGAGGGACCGTAGGCGGACAGGAAGCGCACCAAGTTCATGATACCGTAAGCCCTTCAAAGCAACTTTGTTAGTGGGGCGGGCCTCCTGGCCTGCCCCACTTTCATCAATGCACCCTTGTTACCATCGGCAATGATGAACGCGGCCGATCGCGAGCGCTACTCGCGGCAGATTTTGTTCGGGGGGATCGGGGAGCGCGGGCAGGAAGCGCTTAGAAGCGCGCACGCGGCCGTTGCCGGCTGCGGCGCGCTGGGCAGCTTCCATGCCGCCGCGCTGGCGCGCGCGGGCGTGGGGACCATCACCATCATCGACCGCGATTACGTCGAGCCGAGCAACTTGCAGCGGCAGTGGCTGTTCGAGGAAGCCGACGCCGCCCAGGCGCTGCCCAAGGCAGTTGCCGCCGAGCGGCGCATCGGGCGGATTAACTCCGGCGTGCGGGCGCGGGGGGTGGTGGCGGACCTCACCACTTCGAATGTGGCGGAGTTGCTGGGCGACGCCGGCGTCATTCTGGACGGCACGGACAATTTCGAGACCCGTTACCTGATCAACGATTTCGCCGTGAGCCGGGGCCAGCCATGGATCTACGGCGCGGCGGTGGGCAGCTACGGCCTAGTCATGCCCGTGGTCCCCGGCCGCACAGCGTGCCTGCGGTGCGTCTACCCGGAGCCGCCGGCGGGCATCCAGCCCACTTGCGAAACGGCCGGAGTGCTCAACGCCATCGTGGCGGCGGTGGCCGCGCTGCAAGTGGCGGACGCACTCAAGATACTGTGCGGGCGCGCCGACCTGGTCCGCCCGCGCATCACCACCCTGGACGTGTGGGAGGGCGGCATCCGGCAAATCGAAGGGCCGCCGCGGGACCCGGACTGCCCCTGCTGCGCCCGCCGCGAGTTTCCCTGGCTCGCGGAATCGCCACGCCCGCCGGTGCGCCTGTGCGGGCGCAACGCGGTGCAGGTCCACGAGCGTCAGGGACCGCTCGATCTTGAGGAGCTGAAAGCCCGCCTCGAACCGCTGGGCGAAGTGAGACTCAACGAGTTTGCCCTGCGTTTCATGATCCCGCCCTATGAGATGACGGTGTTCGCTGACGGGCGGGCGATTGTCAAAGGCGCGAGCGATACCGGCGTGGCCCGCAGCCTGTACGCCCGGTACGTGGGGTAAAGCCCGGTAAAAAAAGCGGCTTTAACCGCTCCCTGACGGTCGCGGCTCGATAAGAGCGTGGATGAGAGCGCGGATAAGACCGTGGCGAGCCGCGACCGTGAGGGAGCGGTTTGGGATTGAGTAAATGATCGGGCCTGTAAGAAAAGCGCCCTGGCGGCGACTACCTCAGTTGTGGGAAGAAGCGTGACGCGGGACGATCTCTACCGGGAAGCGGCGGAAGCCTACGGGGCGGCCATGGACCGACTGGCGCGCGCTTACGAGGCCGATGCGGACGCGCGCCGCGACCTGGCGCAGGACATTCAACTTGCCCTGTGGCGCAGTTTCGAGGGATTCGACGGACGCTGTTCCCTGCGCACCTGGGTCTACCGCGTGGCCCATAACGCGGCCGCTTCGCACGTAATGCGGCAGCGGCGGGCCAAAACCGCGATCCTGGTGGGCCTGGAAGAAATCGAAGCCCTGCCGGACCCCCGGGATGAGCAGCGCGTGGCGGACCAGCGCATGGCGCTCGAGCGCCTGCTGGCCCTGATCCGGCGGCTGCACCCGCTCGACCGGCAGGTGATCCTTTCCTACCTGGAAGGGCTGGACGCCGCCTCGGTTTCCGAAATCACGGGCATTTCGCCCGGCCACGTGGCGACCAAGGTCCATCGCATCAAGAACATCCTGACCCGCCAATTCCATTCGGGAGAGTACCATGCCTGAGGAACAGCTTCCGGATAATCTGCGAAATCTCTGGCAGAGCCAGAACGTGGAGCATACGCCGATGTCTTTGGAACAGATTCGTGAGAAAGCACGCGACTACCAACGGAAGGTCCGGTGGAGGAACGCCAGGGAATACGCGGCCATCGTTGCCATCTCCGTGTTCTTCGGCTCGACCATCTTCCGGGTCCCGCTCGCATGGATGCGCGTGGGAGCCTCATTGTGCATCCTGGGCGGCTGGTACGTGGCCTATCAGATTTACCGCCGGGCCCGGTCGCGAACCGCGCCGACCGATCTGGCGCCAGCCAACTGCATGGAGTTCTACCGCGGCGAACTGGTGCGCCAGCGCGATTTTCTGCAGGGAATCTGGCGCTGGTATCTGGGGCCGCTCATCCCGGGTCTGGCCTGGATCGTGGTGGCCGCCGGGGTGGCCAACCCCGGACATGTGCCGCACGTGTGGCGCTTTCTGGGGGGATATGCGCTAGCGATAGCGATTGCGTTCTTCCTGATAGCCCGAATGAATCTAAATGCGGCCGGCAAGCTTCAGAACCAGATCGAGGAACTGGACGGCTGGATCGGGCGCGATACGAAAACGGAATAGCCGGCGGGCCTATGTGGGGTTCAGGCTTTTAGCCTACCGCCGGGCTTATGCCCGGCGTCCTGCGACAAAAGCCCGAAGAACGCCGGACGGCAGGATGAAATCCTGGCCCCGCAGAATGGCCCCCCCTCAGTACCCCAACCTCTTATCCACCACGTTCAGCAGCGGCTCGCCCTTGCGGTACCCCTCGAACTGGGTGACGAAGAAGCGCATGGCGTCGTCGATCCAGGTGTCGGTGTGGTCGGCGCAATGCGGGGAGAGCAGGACGTTGTCGAGCTGGTAGAAGGGATGGCCCTCGGGCAGCGGCTCCTGGTCGAAAACGTCCAGCGCGGCGCCTTTGATGCGGCGCTCGGTGAGGGCGCGGACCATGGCCCCTTCGTCGATCACCGGGCCGCGGCCCGCGTTGACGATGACGGCTCCCGGCTTCATGGCCTCGAACTCGGCTTCCCCGATCATGCCGCGCGTCTCCGGCGTCAAGGGCGCGGTCACCACCACGTAATCCGACCGCGCGAGCATTTCCATGCGGTTCTCCGGCCCGAAAACCCGGTCCGCGAAAGCATCGGCGGAATCGGCCAGGGGCGCATGACGTTTCAGGGCCAGCACTTGCATTCCCATGGCTCGCGCGCGGGACGCCACCGCGCGGCCGATGTCGCCATAACCCACGATGCCCACCGTCTGCCGCGAGATTTCCTCGATATCGAACGGCGCCCACCGGCCGGCTTCCTGGTTGCGAATCATGGCGCGGAAGCCCTTGGCGAAGTAGAGGATCGCCCCCAGGACGAACTCGCCCAGCGACTGGCTGTACAGCCCGCTGCCGTTGGTGAGCTCCACCGGGCTTTCCACCAACTCGGGAAACAGGAGGTTGTCCAGACCGGCCGCGCGCCAGTGCACCCAGCGCAGGCGCGGGCAGCGGCCGAAAATCTCGCGCAGGGTCTCCGATTGAAACGCCCAGTTGAGAATGACATCGGCCTCCGGAGCGGCCGTCTCGAATGCCCCGGCGCGTTCGCCCACCGCGATATCGGTTTCTGGGGGCAGAGCCTCCAGCATGGCCAGCCGGGAGTCGGCGGGATCGGAAATGACAATAATCGTGTGATCGCTCATCAGGAGACAAAGATAGCACGCGCGCGAGGCAGGCCAGGAGGCCTGCCCCACCGGCAGTTGCTTATCGAGCGGCCCTGCGTCACACTGATAGTGCCGATGCCGGATATTTGTACTTGCGGCGCGCACTTGCCGCCCGATGCGCTGTTCTGCCACAAATGCGGAAAACCGCAAAGGGAAATCCTGGCGGCGCCCGATGAGCGGCCGGCGGAGGGTCCGCCGTCAACCCTGGTGGATCATCCCGTGGCTTCCGCGGCGCCGGCGCTTTTCCAAAGCCGCCTGGCCATGAACATCGGCTTGAAGGTGGCGGTCGCCGCCACCCTGTTCTTCTTTCTGCCGTACTTGAACTGGCTGGGGGCCGGGTTCTTTTCCGTGTTTCTGTACCGTCGGCGGACGGGCCAGCCGTTGAACATGGAATCGGGAGTGCGAATCGGCTGGATTACCGGCCTGCTGATGTTCTCGATCATGGCCCTGCTGTTGACCGGCACGGTTCTCATGATCAATTCCGTGGGCGGAATGGCCGCGCTCCAGGCGCAGTTCAAGAACAGCATCGATCCCAAGGTGGTAACGGAGTTCGAGACCCTCCAGAGCGCCTCGGGGCTGGCCATGTTCCTGGTCCAGTTGTTCGTGTTTGTGAATCTGCTGAGCATGGTGGGCGGCGCAATCGGGACCAGGATGCCCGGCCGCCGCGCGTAAAGTTGCGCCACGCTCCCGCGGACACGGCCTGCCTAGCCTCGCTGCTATACTCAACAGAACTGAAGATGCGGGGGACTTACTAATGCGAGTGACCGTGATCGGGACGGGATATGTGGGAACGGTTACCGGCGTCTGCCTCTCCTACCTGGGCTCCCAGGTCACGTGCGTGGACACGGATGAGACGAAGATCGCCAAACTTCGGCGTGGAGAGCCTCCGATTTACGAGCCGCACTTGGCTGAGATGCTGCAACTGGCCGCCGGCCGCGGCGGAATCGATTTCAGCGCCGACCCGGCGGGACCCGCCGCGGAAAGCGATGTGATTTTCATCGCCGTGGGCACGCCGCCCCTTCCCGACGGGGAGCCGGACCTCAGCTACCTGGAGGCGGCCGCGCGCGGCATCGGGGCCGCGATGGACAATTCGCGGTTCCGGGTGGTGGTGAACAAATCCACGGTGCCGGTGGGATCCGGCAACCTGGTGGAGACCCTGGTGCGCGAGGGCATTGAGGAGGCGCGCGGGCCCGGCGGGCGGGAGATCCGCTTCGGCGTGGCCAGCAACCCCGAGTTCCTGCGCGAAGGCTGCGCCGTCGCCGACTCGCTGTATCCCGACCGCATCGTGGTGGGAGCGGGCGACGACCGGACCCTCGAAACCATGCGCGAATTGTACCGCCCTCTGGTGGCGCAAGAGTTCGCCGCGCCCGCCGGCGTTCCGCGTCCGGCCGCCATGCGCGCGGTCAGGCTCCACATAACCACCCTCACCAGCGCGGAGATGATCAAGTACGCGGCCAACGCATTCCTGGCCATGAAGATCGGCTTCGCCAACGAGATGGCCAACATTTGCGAGCGGGTGGGGGCGGAAGCCCCCGAAGTCATGGCCGGGATCGGCCTCGACTCGCGCATCGGGGCCCGGTTTCTCAATCCGGGGGTGGGCTGGGGCGGGAGTTGCTTCGGCAAAGACGTGCGGGCGCTGCTGCACACGGCGCGCGAGTACGGCTATGACGGCAAGCTGCTGCGGGCCTCGCTCGAAGTGAACGCCGCGCAGCGGCAAATGGTGATTCAGAAGCTTCAGGAGAAGCTATTCATCCTAAAGGGGCGCACCGTCGGGCTGCTGGGGCTGGCGTTCAAGCCCGACACCGACGATATCCGCGATGCTCCCAGCCTGCACATCGCGGAGCGCTTGCTGCAAATGGACGCGCGCGTGAAGGCCTACGACCCGGTGGCCATGCCGGTGTGCCGCGCGCAGCGGCCGGATCTCAGAATCCGCTATTCGGATTCGCCGCTCGATCTGGCGGCCGATTGCGATGCGCTGGTGGTGGTGACCGAGTGGGAACAGTTCCGCTCGCTCCCCTTGGCGGAACTGGCGCGCGCGATGGCCAAGCCGATTCTGGTGGACGGGCGCAACCTTTTCTACCCCGAAGAAGCCGTCGCCGCCGGGTTCGATTACGTGGGAGTGGGGCGATGCCCCCGGCCGCGGCCCGCCGCCGCGCGCTCCCTGGCAGACCCCCGTTGATCTGATGCCCGAACTTCCCGAAGTGGAAACCGTGGTGCGGTCGCTGGCGCGCCTGGCGGGCCGCCGGATTCTCTCGGCCGAATTCCGTGGCGCGCGCGTCTTGCGGGGCGCCGATCCGGAACGCCTGGCGGCCAGCCTCCGGAACCGCCGCATCGCCGGCGTCAAGCGCTACGGCAAGTTCATCCTGGCTTCGCTCGAAGGCGGCGGATACCTGGTGGTTCACCTGGGGATGACCGGACGCCTGCTGCTCGGCTCGAGGCCGGGCAAGCACACCCACGCCATCTTCACTCTGGACCGCGGCGTTCTGCTTTACGACGACAGCCGCCAGTTCGGTTGCGTACAATTCAGCGAGGAGGTCCCCGAGCGGCTGAAGAGGCTGGGGCCTGAGCCGCTGGAAGTATCCTTCGCGGATTTCGCGGCCGCGCTGGCGCGCCGCAAGACCCGCGTCAAGGCCCTCCTGCTCGACCAGCGGTTCCTGCGCGGGTTGGGCAACATCTACGCGGACGAAACCCTGTTTCGCGCCGGCATTCATCCCCTGGCGAAGGCCAGCGGAGTGCGCGGCGGCCGGGCGCGGCGGCTCTACGACGCCATGGCCGCCGTGCTGCGGGAAGCCATTGCAGCCGGCGGCTCCTCGATCTCGGATTATGTGGACGCGCAGGGCCGCCAGGGCTTTTTCCAGGTCAGCCACCGGGTCTACCAGCGAACCGGCGAGCCGTGCGTAACCTGTGGGACGCCGGTCCGCCGCATATTGGTATCGCAAAGGTCCTCGCATTTCTGCCCGGCCTGCCAGAAGCGTTAGCCCGCCCACAATCTGAAACCCGGCCGCGTTGTATCGCGTCCGAATTGCTAGGTCGCCGGAAATTGACCAGATCAAAGGCGCCGGCATCGGCGATAATTGAAGATCGGATTCGCACTTTCTTTAAAATTGAGGAGACTTCCGACGTGAAGAGAATTTGCCGCTACCTTCCCCTGACTCTCTTGCTGCTTTGCAGCATCCAGCTTGCCACCGCACAGAGTCTTATCGATGTGAATGTGGGCTTTGGATCCGCTCACGACAAGGCGTCCGCGACAGGCATCGACCAGACGACTTATGCCGCCTGCTCGCCATCGACCGACACGACGTGCTCACCGACGACCGGTCTGGGCGGCTTCTTTTTGGGCTTTGGGGCGAATATGATGCTCTGGAAGCACTTTGGCCTTGGAGTGGAGGTGGCCTTCCAGCCCGGCAAGACCACATTTGCGACGCTGCCGGCGAATCTGCTCGCAGGAACTACGGCCAGCACTCTCCAGGACCGGGAAACGTTCGCCGACTTCAACGGCATCTACCAGCCGGTGAATACGAAGAGGGCCACGCTGCAACTGATTGGCGGAATCGGCGGAGCCAACACCAAGTTCTACGAGAGCTATATCGCCAGCGGCTCTCCGCTGGGAGGCACCAACACCAGCCAGTACGCTTCCAGCGCCAATCACTTCCAGATACACGCGGGCGTGGGCGTGCAGATCTACCTGACCGATCACGTGTACCTCCGGCCGCAGTTCGACTTCCATTATGTCCCGAACTTGACCGAGCAGTTTAGCAGCACCGCCGTGATCCAGGGCATGGTCTGGTTAGGCTACACCATCGGCGACCGGTAGGGGCTCAAAGGTGGGACAGACGATCGGTTTTGGTCGTCTGTCGGCGGCCGGGGGCGTGACAGACCGCGAAAGACGACGGTCTGTCCCACCGGCGCTTACTGCCGCGCGGCCGGCGCAGCCTCGCCCGTCAGGTCTTCCACCGGCGCCGGCGGGTTGTAGTAGAGGATTCGCTGGCAGCTTTCGCAGGACACGATCTCCTCGCCTTTCTTCAGATCCTGGGAGAGTTGAGGGCGCAACGTCAGGTTGCACGCGGTGCACCGGCCATCCACGGCTTCCGCCACCGCCAGGCCGCGGCGGCCCTTGCGAATGCGCTCGTAGAGCTGACGAACCCCGGGCGCGGTGGAATCCGCCACCCCCGCGCGTTCCTTGCGCAGCGCGGCAGCGGCGCTCTCGTCGGCGGCGGTGCGCTCGCGCGCCAAACCCTTCTCCGCTTCCACTTGGGCCTTTTCGGTCTTGAGGGCCGCTTCCGCCGCCTTCACGTTCCGTTCCAGCGGCTCGGATTCGCTCATCAGCTCGAGAATGCGGTCCTCCAGCTTGCGGACCTCTTTCTGGCAGAACTCGATTTCGTTCTGAAAGGCCCGGTATACTTCGTTGGTCTTGGCCTGAAGCATCTGGTCCTTGAGCTTCGAGGCCTTCTGGTCCTGGGCCTGGATGTCCGCCTCACACCTTTTCCGCTCTTTCAGATTGGCGGATAAGGCGCCGCGGTCGGCTTCCAGCTTGCGCTGGTGCGCCACCAACTTCTTTTCGATTTCGGCAATGTGCTTGGGGAGGTAGGAAATCTCGCGGGTCAGTTCCGCCAGACGATTGTCGATTTCCTGGAGGCGGATCACCAGCTTCAGGTCGGGGAGCATTCCTTAACGGAGTGTAACACGCATACGGGGGATGCCGGTTCGGCCGATGGTCTTCCCGCCCTATTCCACGCGGCGCACTTCCACCTTACGGTACATCTCTTCGGTTTGGGCCAGCGAGGCGAAGCTCATGCCCGGCAGCCGGGCCGAAGCCGTGCCCGCGGCTACGCCCCAGCGCAGGGCGTCGGAGTGGCTGGGCTTGCGCCGCATGGCCCAGGCATAGGCGGCGGTGAGCGCGTCTCCGGCGCCGATGGGGCAGACGGCATCGATGGCCGGAGGAAGCGCCTCCACCATACCATCGGCGAAGGCCCCAACGGCGCCACGGCTGCCGAGAGAAAGCGCCACCGACTCGGGGCCCATCGAGCGAATGCGCTCGGCCGCCTCGATGTAGTGGCTGCGGGTAAGCAGCGTTCGCCCCAGCAGGCGCTCGGCTTCCAACTGGCTGGGGGCGGCCACCGTGGGACGCGCCTCGAGGCCCTCGCGCAGCGCCTCGCCGTTGGCGCGCAGCAGCGTCCGCACCTTCTTCTGCCGGGCGATTTCAATCAGCTTTCCGTAAAACGAAGGCGGCACGCCGGGCGGCAGGCTGCCGCATAGCAGCAGCCAGGATGCCCGGTCCAGCGAGTCTCGCACCGTGCGCTCCACGCGTTCCACTTCGTCGGCGGTCAAAGTGGGGCCGGCCTCATTGAGGTTCACAGTGAGCCCGTGCGCGTCGGTAATGGTCAGATTGGTGCGGATATCGGAGCCGATGGTCACCACGGCTATGGGAATGCCGCATTGGATCAGATGGCTCTCCAGACGCTTCCCGGCGCCCCCGCCCGAAGTCAGCACGGCCAGCGTCTGCCCGCCGAAGGAGTGTATCACCGAGGATGAGTTGATGCCCCGGCCGCCCGCGGATTCGCGGCTCGATTTGATGTAGGCGCGGTCTTCAAACGCCAGCCGGTCCACGCTGAGGATGCGGTCGATGGCCGGATTCACTGTAAGTGTGACGATCAAACACCTATTTTACCGGTTGGCGGGGCCGCGGCGCATTTTCCGTTCAATTTGTTCCGCCCTCTCAGCCCGGGCTTTTAATGAGATTTCCGCAGGCCGAAGGTCCACCCCGACAGACCACGAAAACCGATGGTCTGTCCCACTCAGGTTCGCAAGTGATCGTACCCCAGCGCCGGCAGCGGTTCTCCGTCGAGCCTCACTTGGCCCGGCCGGCCCGCTCGCATGACGCCGATGCGCGTGAGCGGCAGACCCTCGAAATCCGCCGGAGCGCGCCGGCGGGCCGGCAGGGTGAACAGCAGCTCGTAATCTTCTCCGCCGTGTAGGGCCTGCTCAAGGGTCGCGCCGGGATAGATTGGCGGCGGCCCGATTTCCGCGCTCAGCCTCGAGGCCAGCGCCAGGCGCCGCAGATCGAGCGAAAGGCCGTCGCTCAAATCCATGGCGGAGGTGGCCCCCAGGCGCGCGCGCAGATATTGGCCCAGGGCCAGGCGCGGCGAGGGGCGCAAATGACGCCGCCAGGCGCGCCCACGGCCCCTGGCCAGGCCCAGCGCCGAGCCGCCCAGCGCTCCCGACACGTAGATGGCGTCGCCGGCGCGGGCGGAATCCCGCCGCAGGGCTTTGTTGCGTGGGGCCGCGCCGCAGACCACGACGTCGCACATGGCCTTTTCGGCGCGGGCCAGGTCGCCGCCCGCGAGCGGCGCTCCCGCGCGCTCGGCCAGGCGCAGAAACCCGCGGTAGAAGGCGTCCATCCAGCGCGCGTCCGCCCAATGCGGCACGGCGAGGGAAAGCAGGCAGAAACGCGGCTGCCCGCCCATGGCGGCGATGTCGCTCAGCCCGCGCGCCAGCGCTTTCCAGCCCACATCGCCGGCGGAGTGGGTGGCGCGCCGGAAGTGCACGTCCTCAATCAGCATGTCGGTAGTGAAGAGCAGGTCATCCGCGGCTCCGCGCGCCCGGAAAATGGCGCAATCGTCGCCTATCCCCAGGAATACCCCGCTTTTCGGCGGCGGTACCGCCCGCCTCCGGATACGCTCGATCCATCCCACCTCGCCGCCGCTCTCCCGCTTGCGCTTGACCATAGATCCGCCATCTGAGAGAATACCCTACGCAGTCGCTGTAGTTAAGGTTGTTTGGGCGCGCCTCGAAAGTTTCTTTGCAAGCCTCGAAAGTTCCGCTTTCCTTGCCAGGGTTACCCAAGAGCACGACGAACAATGAACTAGGAGATGGGTAGTGAAGGAAAAAGGCGTAGTGAAGTGGTTCAATGCCGCCAAAGGCTATGGATTCATCCAGAGGCAGAGCGGCGACGACGTGTTCGTTCATTTTTCCGCGATCCAGGCCAACGGTTATCGCAGCCTGGATGAAGGCGCGGAGGTGGAATTCGAGGTCAAGCAGGGGCCCAAGGGCCTGCAGGCCGAGAACGTGATGCGGGTCTGAGGTCCACGGTACATTCCAATCCCAGTAAGGGGGTCCGCCAGCGGGCCCCCTTTCGCTTTCAGGCGGCATCGCATCGCTCAACTTCAGAAGCCGTCGCCTTCCTAGCGCCAAATCGCGCGGCCCGGGTTCAACGCCTCTCCGGTAAAACCCGCCGGGACCTCTCCCGAAGCCGCGAACCGGTATAGGGCCGCCTGGAACACGCCGGTCACCGCCGAGCTCACCACCGCGAGGAACAGCGCGTATGTTACGCCCACGATGACCGCCGCGCCGCGATCCAGGCGCCAGACCAGCAGGCTCAGCAGGAACCCGGGCGCGAGCAGGAGGGTGTTCAGCAGACCGAAACCAAAGCTGCCGATCAGCTCCTCGCCCCATTGCTTACGGAATAGCTCCTCGGACCGAAACAGGGCATCGTCGACGCCGCGGTCCTCCAGGATCAGGACTGGCACGATCAGGTAGGTCGCCATGGTCCAACTGATGGATAGGGTGGCCCCCACGACGCGGAGCATCCAATTGCGCCGGTCGTTGAATGCGCTCAGAACCATCCCCACAGTGGCAGCGAACAGAGCCCATGCGGCCATCCGTCCCGCGCGGAAGAGCGCCACGCGGAAGCCGTCGGCGACGGTTGGAACGCCGCCCGACAGCCGGATGCTGGCGCAGGCGATCAGCGCGCCGTTGAAGAAGACAATGAGGAAGTGGTTCAGGTAATACCAGGCGAAGATGGCGGCGTACATGGCCCACGTGCCTTGGCCGTGGCGGATAGCGCGCAGGCTCCCGTCGCGCCACAGCGGAACGAAGAAACCGACAGCCAGCAGAATGGCGCAAACGCCGCTCAACACCGGAAACAGCAGAATCTCGCCGTCCTCGCTCAATACCGAAAAGCTCTCGGCATACAAACGCCAGGTCCGCTCCAATGCACCCATGAGCGTCGCGCCTCCCATTGTCCTTCTATCACTCCACGCGCCCCAGCAGCTTGTTGTAGGCCTCGCGAGGACCGATCCAGAACCAATGGAACTCATCGCCAGTGCGATACGCGATGGCGCGATAGCGCGGGCCCACATCGATCGTCCAGACCCCGCCCTTTTGCTCCAGCCCAAATGAGGGGCTAAAAGGTTCCCGCTCGAATAGTGCGAACTTGGTATGGGCAAGCTCCCGCGTGTGCTCCGGAAGGGCATCGTAGCGCTTCCAGAACTCGGGCAAGGCGAAGGATCTGAAACTCACCGCCGCTGTCGGATCTCGGCGATCGGCTTGGACTCGCCGCGGCCAACTTGCGCCCGAACTCGATCGAGAAGGGCCATTCCCGCCCCGCCAGGCGAGAAGTCCCGTTCGATCTCGGTGTCCCACTGGCTCCGGACCCGCTCCGAAAGCCACGCGGCGAGGCTGGCTTGCTGTACCGCCGGAAGCAGCTTGATCGCGTGCTGAAGCTCGGTCATGTTCACATTCGTATCTTACCGCGTCGGGCGTCCTTCCCCCTACCTCTACCGCGATCCCGCCGCGATGGCGTTCAACATGCTCTGCACCGCCTCGGGCGAGCCGGTGAAGATGTTCCGCGGCAACTGCCGGTAGCTGGCCATTCTCCGGTAGATGAAATCCTCCAGCGAGGAGTTGATCCCCCAGCCCGCCAGGTATTGCAGACGCAGGTCGCCATCGCGGTTGAGGTCGGCCCCTTCGAGCCACGGCGCCAGGTCCGATTTCTGGCCGGAATAGCCGCTGAACATATCCAGGGTGGAATATACGCCGATCTCGCGAAGCGATTGCGCCACCGGCGCATAGTCGGGCCGGCTCAGCCGCTGCTGGACGGCGTCGAGGTCGATTCTAAGCGGTCCGATCTGCCCCAGGAAGACCATGTCGTAACCGCGTCCCTCGATGGTATTGGCCCACAGCGATCCCTCCGGGAAAGCGTCGAAGAAGGTGGCGATCTCGCTGCGGACGGTCTTCTCGTCGCTCTCATACAACGGGACGTACAGGGAGAACATGCCTCCCGGGTTCAGGTGGCGCTTCACGGCTTCGAAGTACTCCACCGAATAGAGCGCGGCGGTGCCCTTGGCGAACACGTCCAGGGGGTCCGAGGCGATGATGTCGAAGGTATCCCGGGTGGTCATCAGGTAGTGGCGCGCATCGTCGTAGACAATGGTGGTGCGCGGGTTGTGCAGCACGTCGTAATCCTGCTGGGCGAAGTAGCGCGTCGAGGTGGGCGGAATCACCGGCTCGATCTCGCAGACGGTGATCTTCCGGATGGTGGGGTAGGTGGTGAAGGTGCCCGCCGAAACGCCCGCGCCGAAGCCGATTCCCAGCACCGAGCGCGGGTTGGGATGCAGCATGGCCGGCAAGTGCCCCACCGAGCGCTGCAGCTTCATGTCGTAGGGTTCGGTGGTGGCTTCCACGTGGCCGTTGACGTCCACTTCCCAGGCCCCGTCGGGCCATTGCGAGATGGCCACCGAGGAGTTGATGCCTTCCCTGGTGTAGACCACGTTGCCGCTCGAAATGGCCATCTTGCGGCCGTAGGCGATGAGCTTTCCTGGGACCGGGTGCACGTTCCAGGCGAGCACGATGGCGCCGGCCAGGGCGGCGGCGGCGAGCGGCGCGCCCAGCATGGAGGGGCGCTGCTTGAAGCGCGGGACCAGGACGAACAGGGCGCCCGCCGCGGAAGCGATCAGGATGACGCGCTCGGAGTTGGCCGTGCCGATCCAGGGAACCAGCGCCAGGCTGGCGCCGAGGGCCCCCACGATGGCGCCCAGGGTGTTGGCGGCATACACACCGCCCACCGTGCGCCCGGGATCCTCGCCGCGGCGCGCGGCGGCCGCGCAGGCCAGCGGAAAGCTGGCGCCCCACAGAATGGTGGCCGGCAAAATGGCCCACAGGCAGCGCACCATATCGAGCTGGAAGATGTGCCAGGGGCTGATGGTGAGCAGCGGATTGATGGGCCAGTAGGGCAGCGAATCGGAGATCATCCAGGCGGCCCAGGCGATGCCACCGGCGAGCAAAAGCTGGCACCAGCCCAGGGCCGCGCGCGGGTTGGCCGCCCGCAGCAGCCACGATCCGCAGGCGCTGCCGATGGCGAGGCCGATCAGAAACACCGCCAGGATGATGGAGAACACGTAGACCGTGGCCCCCAGCATCATGCCCAGCAGCCGCGTCCAAACCACCTCGGCGCCTAAGGCCCCGGCGCCGGAAAGGGCAATAGCCGCGTAGACCGGCCAGCGCGCGCCGGAATCGACGGGCGCCTCTTCGGGCGCGCTCTTCGCGGAATCGCCGCCGGCCCGGGCCGGAACGCTCCGCGCCAGTAAGACGCTCAGCCCGGCCACCACCAGATTGATAGCCACGGCGGCGAAAGTGGCGGCGGTGGTGTCGTAGATCCGCAGCAGGTAGAAGCCGGCCAGCAGGCAGCCGAACACGGCGCCCACGGTATTCCCGCCGTATAACAGCCCCCACCAGGATGCGCCGCGCGGAGTGGCTTCGGTCCAGCGCGCGATGGCCGGCAGGGACGCCCCCATCAGCACGGTGGGCGGCAGCAGGCAGATGGCCGCCACCACGCCCCGCACCAGCATCCCTCCCAAGCCGTGGGGGGCCCACGCGAAGTATACCCGCCCCACCAGCGGAATCAGCAGCAGGGCCAGCACGCCGCACGCCCCAATGCCCGCTTCCAGGGTGGCGTAGACGCGCAGAGGATGCTCCCGCCGGTTGAGGCGCGGCAGCAGCAGGCTGCCCAAGCACAGGCCGCCCATGTAGGTGGCCAGCAGAATTCCCAACGACACCGCCGTGGAGCCGATGGCCAGTTGCAGAAGCTGAAACCAGACGATTTCATAAATCAGGGCCGCGCAGCCGCTGCCCGCGAACAGAAGCACGAGGAAGGGAAGATGGCGCGAATCCACGGATCCCGAGGGCGGGGTCTTCACTTGTTCCATTGAATCTCCAGGAGGTGTTTAGAACCTGATGATAGCGCCCATACGTCCCGGCGTCCCGATTGGCTTCTCCCGCGTTCCGAAGTCGAGCTTGACGAAGCTGAATTGCCACAGCCTAACAGGCCGCGAGCAGTTTCTCCTCAAGCCAGGCCTGGAAATCGGCGGTCAGCTTGCGGCCATCGCGGGACACATAGAAGACGTCGATGGCCCGGCCGGCCTGGGTGTCGATCAGCACCACGTCGATATTGCAGCCGGCCGCCGAAAAGGCGGTGGCCAGGCTGAAGAGCAGTCCGTTGCGATCGTCGGTTTCGATTTCGACGAGGGTGGCGGTTTCGCATGCCTCGGCGTCGAATCGTACGCGCGAGTCCGGGGCGCGTTTTCGCTCAGCGCGCTCCGGCTCCCGCAAGAGCCGCCGGGTTTCGGTCTTGCCCAGAGACACGCGGCGAATCAAATCCTGGAGGCGTTCGGCTTCCTGCGGGTTGCTTTCCAAAGCCCGTTTGGTGTCGGCGAAAACGAAGGTGTCGAGCACCACGTTCCTGGAGTTGGAGAAAGCCTCGGCCTTGAGGATGTTGACACCGAAACTGGAAATGGCCCCAGCCAGCGAGGCGAACAGGTACGGCCTGTCGCGCGCGATCACGGTGAGGCGGTGCGCGCCCTCGATGCGCTCCAGGCGCACGGCCACGCCCGTGGGCCGGCTTTCGGCATACAGACGCACGTGCGTTTCCACGTCTCCGGAACGCGTGCGCAGATAGCGCGTGGGGAAGCCTTCGACAAACTCGGCGTGGACCGGCGTTAGCACGGGCGCCTGGCGGATGCGATCCGTCTCCAGCTCCCGGGTAAGCTCCCGCCGGGCATTGGAATAGGCGCTCCAGAGCTGGTCGAGCCGCCATGGGGCGGAGGCTTCGGAATCGGTAGCCATGTCCGCCCAGGTCAGCGCCGTCAGCAGCTTCAGCCGCTCCGTCGTGCCCGCCAACTCCGCCAGCAGTTTGGCCGTGGCGGGGTTATCCACGTCGCGGCTGCCGAAGATGGCCGGAAGCTCGGGCTGGCGCTCGATAAGAAACACCAGGTCGGCAGTCCGCTCCTTGGGCACTTGCATGCGGGCCGCGGCTTCGCCCGCGGATTTCACCGTGCCTTGCGCGCCATCGCCGCGCAGCAGCAGCGCCAGAATCGGCACCGCCGGCTCGTCGATTTCGAGCGCCATCTCGCGGAATACGCGGTTCGCCGGGCCCCTCCATGAGCGCAGAGCTTCCAGCCGCTCGATGGCCCGGAGCGCCTCTTCGCCGGCGGTGAAACCCGGCCCGGAGGCGACCACTCGATCCGCCGTCTGCTCCCACTCAGGCAGCAACGCGGCCAGAAGCCCGGTGGCGTCCAGGGCGCGTAGCGCCGCCGCGGGGTACGGGCTCGAAAGCATGCTCCTCAGCGCCGGCCAGCGCGCCGGCTCCCGGAGCCAATGCGCGCTCACGGCGGGGGCGGCCGCCTCCAGGCGGCGCTCGGTTTCTCCCGCCGGCGGGATGCCGTGACGCGCCACAAATTCGGCCCACCGGAGCGCCAACCCGGGATCGCTCGCCAGTCGCGCGGGGTTGCGCAGGAAGACGCGGCCGCGGGAGACGGTGAACTCCGCGTTGCTCAGGTTCGAGCGGCGGTCGCGAAACCGGTCGAGAAGCGAATCGCCGCGCTTGACCGATTCGTCGAGCGCCCGCCGCGTCTCGTTGAAAACAGTTCGCGCGTGCCCGAAGTAATCGCGCAGCCAAGCTTCCGGGGCGGGCCAGGCTGCCGCCGCCACCGTGTTGCAGTCCCGACCGAATTGGTAATGCAAAGCGAAACGCGCCGACGCCAGGAATGCGGCCCCCTCTCGGAGCCGTTCGCGAGGCGGCTCGTAATCCGAGCGCACCTTCGCCAGCAGGCCGATGGTTTCCAGGTCGCGCAGTCCGCCAGGGCCCTCCAGAACGTCTGGTTCCGCATGGCGGACGGTGTTCCGGTATCGGGCGTGCCGCTCCCGCGCTGTCTCTATGAGGCGCTGCAACAGGGCGTCGCGCCGCTTGGCCACCAGCCCGCGCAACCGGGAGACAAGCCGCTCGTACACCGCCCGGTCCCCCGCCAGATAACGCGAGTCGAGCAAGTCAATTGTGAAATCGGCGGTCGCCTCCCCGTACGCCAGGGACTCGGCCACGCTGCGCACCGCGCAGTTCACCCGCAGACCCGAATCCCACACCAGGCGGACGAACTCCGCCACGGCCGCGGTAAAGGCGGGCGAGGAAGTCTCGCTCCCGGTCACGATCGCGACCTCCACCGCCGAAAAGGGAAATGCCTCTCCTCTGCCGAGTTCCCCAAGCGCTATCATGGCTCCGGAATGCGGAAGCGCGGGCTCCACCAACTGGCTGTAAGCGCCGTCCAGCAACTCCGCAATCGCCTCCGTCAGGCGGCCCTGCGCATCGGCGGCCCGACCCGTCGCCTGGAATTCGCGTTCGATGGCGCCCCACGCTTCACCGGTCCTGAACCGGCTCAGGCCTCCGGCAGCGCCTTCCTCTCTATGACTCATCTCTATCATGCCCAGTCCCAGTATCCCGCCGGCCGCCCCGTGCGGGAAGTCCAATTCTCTTATGCGGAACATCCAAATTATCTATTTCCAAAACAATCGCGCGCTCCCTACAATGAAATCAGTTCGCGATTCGATTATCAAGGTCGCACTCTAGCTATTCAAAAAGCCGGGAGGCTAAAAGTGAGAAAAATGCATACGCTCGAAGTGTGTCTGTTCGCCCTAAGTTGTACGGCGTGGGCCCAGAACGCCGCGCCGGATGCACAGACCACCGGAACCGCACAAACGCCCGCACCCGCCCAGGCCGCGGCCACGACGCCCGCTGCCACCGCCCCGCCCGAGAAATATCCGCTCACCCTCGGGCCGGTCACCTTCTCCGGGCAGGTGGATGGTTATTTCGGGTTGAACTTCAACCATCCCTCGTCGGATATGAACGATCTTTATAACTTCGATAGCCGCTCCGACACTCCCGATATCAACTTGGCCAAGATCACGGCGCAGCACGATCCCGATCCCCTCGGGTTTCGCTTCGATCTCGGTTTCGGCAAGGCGTTCCAGATCATGCACGCCACCGAGACCGCGCCCAAATTCTTCGATCACGTGGAGCAGATGTTTGTGAGCTACAAGCCGAAGAGCGCGGGTGGCTTCGAAGCCGATTTCGGGCAGTTTGTCACCAGCGCCGGCGCCGAGGTGATCGAAGCCAAGGATAACTGGAACTACTCTCGTTCGCTGCTGTTTTCGTGGGCTATTCCGTACTACCATTTCGGACTGCGGACCACCATGCCCATTGGGAGCCACTTTACCGCCGGCTTCCAGTTAGTCAACGGGTGGAACGACCTGTCCGATAACAACTCGGGCAAGACGATGGGGTTCACCGGCAATGTGACCGAAAAGAAGTTCACCTGGTCCAACACTTTCTACGCGGGGCCGGAGAATCCCAACACCACCCAGGGATGGCGCGAAATGTACGACACGGTGCTGCTGCTCACGCCCAGCGACAAAGCTAACTACTACATCAACTACGATTACGGCCACAACGCTTTTCCCACCGCCAGCGCCGCCGTTTGGCAGGGTATCGCGGGCGCCGCACACTTCCAGTTGAACAGTTGGTTCGCTTTGTCGCCCCGCGCCGAGTGGTTCAGCGACACCAACGGTTTCTCCACCGGTACGGCCCAGGCCCTGAAGGAGTTCACCCTGACGGCCGAGGGCAAAGTGTCGCGCGGCCTGCTGGCGCGGCTCGAGTATCGCGACGACTGGTCGAACCAGAAGTTCTTCAATCGCGGCTCCACGCCGGGACTGGTCAAGAACCAGGGTACGTTGATACTCGGAGTGGTAGCTTTCATCGAGCCGAAACACTAAGGTTGCCGGTATACGGCGAGAATCGGGAGAAAAGACTATGGCAGAAGATAGCGCACCCAAAATGCAAACCACGTTGGGCCTGACGGGCCTGACGATGAACGCGATGGCGCTGATCGCGCCCGGAGCGTTTCTGTGGCTGACTTTCTACATCCAGGCGACCACCGGAGTTACCGCGCCCTCCATGTGGGCGGGTATCGTGCTGGCCCTGCTTTTGTGCCTGGCTACCGCGGTATCTTATGCGGAAATGGCCAAGCTCTACCCTGGAACCGGCAGTTCCTACTACTTTGCCGAACAGGCGTTTCTGAATCACGACCGGGCCTGGCGCTATGCGCGCCTTTCCAAGTTCATTGTAGGCTGGGGCTCGCACCTTTACTACTGGATCTATCCGGGCGTGATGGTGGGAGTTATGGGCATACTGTGCGGGTATCTGGTGGGCACGCTGTGGCCTAACGTCATGAGCGCCTCGAATCCCGGCATAGTCTTTATGATGCTGGTGGCGGTGGCGTTCTCCTTCGTGGTGGCCTATATCGCCAGCCGCGGCATAAACGGCTCCACGGCCGTCAACGTGGCCATCAACGTAATCCAGATCAGCGCGCTGGTGGTCTTCGCGGTGGTGGCATTGGGCTACCGGGCGAACCATCCGCCGGGAAGCATCGCCTATCAGTTCGACTCGAATTCGGGCGATGCCTACACCTACGAGTTTCTGACGCAGCCGGTCACCGCCGGCGGTCAGACCACCGATACCATCGTTCGCGACGTCAACGGCGTTCCCAAGCCGAAGCTGGACGCCGCCGGCAAGCCGGTACCGTTCCGCATCGCCTACCCGGAGAAGGACGACAAGGGCAATTTCCTGTCGCACGGCAGCGCCGCCTCGGTGGTAGGAACCCACAATTTCGGATGGGTTTTCGTGCAGGCTACCGTCGCCATCCTGATCCTGGTGGGCTTCGAATCGGTGACGGCCATGGGCGGGGAGGCCAAGAACGCGCGGCGCGACGTGCCCATCGCGGTGATCGTCTCGCTGCTGGTGCAGGGGATGTTCTGCTACCTGTTTGAGTACTTCGCCGCGAATTACTTCTTGAACAGCGGCTATACCATGCAGAGCGCCTCGGGCTCGGCCGCGCCCATCGGCGATATGATGATCGTGGTTGGAAACGCGCTGTTCGGTCCCGGGAACGGCCGCACCTTTATGCTGGTGGAGGCGTTCACGGTGTTTCTGGCGCTGATCGGCACCACGCTTTCGTGCATGAACACGGGCGCGCGAGTGACTTACGCCATGGGCCGCGATTCCGAGGTCCCCGAGCACTTCGGCCTGTTGCATTCCAAGAGTCTGACGCCGCATCGCGCCATCTGGACGCTGGCTACCATCTCCGCGGTGGTGGGCTGCATCTCGGTTTGGCTGGCGTTCGGCGACGCCGGCGCTCCGGCGGACAGCGTGATCAAGACGCTGCCGCAGGGCTTCTGGTCCAGCCTCGGCTATGCCGCGCACGACAAGATGGCGGCGCTTCCGAACACGCTGCTCACCATGACGCTGGCTTCCAACTTCGGCACGTTCGTACTGTACGCTCTGAGTTGCGTCATCTGCATGGTGGCTTATCACCATCACCCGAACTTCAAAATGATTCGCCACTTCGCCATTCCGCTGTTCGGCCTGGTGGCCAACCTGGGCTGCATGGTGTTCTACCTGGTGGGTCCGTTCATGGGCTTCGGCACCAAGATGGAGCCGCTGCTGGCTTTGGGCATCGCGCTCGTCTGGGGGGTCTATGGCGGCATCTACTTCGTCCGCTCCAACAAGACGATGGGCCGTACGACAATGGTGGCCAATCGCGCCGTGGGGGCATAGCGGGGCCGGTGAGCCATGTATCCGGCCATGAGTAGGGCGGCCGCGCCGGCGGGGGAGACCTTGGCGATCGAGTTCGCTCAGGTCTCCGAATCCGGGCGGGCTCGCAATCACAACGAGGACTACCTGGGGCACGCGCGGCCGGAGACGGCCGCGCGCGCCCGTTCACACGGATGGATGTTCGCGCTGGCGGATGGGGTGGGCGGCCACGACCTGGGCGAGGTGGCGTCGCGCGCGGCCGTGGAGCATCTGCTGGAAGGTTTTCGCGCAGCTCCCGCGGGAGAGCCGCTACGCGCGCTGCTGCCGCGACTGGTGCAAAACGCCAACCTACATGTATACGAAACCGGCAAACAGGCGGGGCCGGGAGGCTTGGCCATGGCCACCACCATCGTGGCGTGCGCCTTGCGGCACGACCGCGCCGTGGTGGCTCACGTGGGCGATTCCCGTTGCTATCTGGTTCGCCAGGGGAAGGCTCGCATCCTCACGCGCGACCACACCGTGGCGGGCGAGCACGTGCGCATGGGAATTCTCACCGCCGGCGAAGCGGAGGGGGCGTCCACCGCCAACCTGCTGAGCCGCTCCCTGGGAAGCGACCTTTTCGTCAACGTCGATATCGACGAGCATGCCCTGCTTCCCGGCGATGTGCTGGCGCTGTGCTGCGACGGGGTGCACCATTCCGTTCAGCCGGCCGACATTGCCGCCGCCGCGGCATCCCAGGACCTCCACGCCGCCGCGCGCGAGATAGCCGCGCTTGCGAACCAAAGAGACGGTAGCGATAATATAAGCGTTCAGCTTATCCGCATTCGGAGCATCGAACGTGTCGGAATGTATCGCGGAAGGCCCTACACGCTGCGATAGCCGGTTCCCGCCGTCCCGGTCTTCGCCGTCGCGCTCATGACTCCACTCCATACCGGCGATCAACTCGATCAATACCGCATCGAAGGCGTAGTGGCGCGCAGCGGCATGGCTTCCATTTTCCGGGCGACGGATTTGCGGACCGGCGGGCAGGTGGCCATCAAGATTCCGCATCCCGAGATGGAAGCCGACCCGGCTCTGTTCGACCGCTTCCGCCGGGAGGGCGAGATCGGCGAGAAGATGGACCACCCCGGCGTGATGCGGGTGTTCGCCGATTCCGGGCGCAGCCGGATCTACATGGTGATGGAGTGGGTGGAAGGCCGGCTGCTCCGCCAGGTATTGTCCGAGCAGGGCAAATTCCCGCCGGAACGCGCCATTCGCATCGCCATTTCAATCTGCGACGCTCTCGATTACATCCATCGCAACGGGGTGGTGCACCGCGATCTCAAGCCCGAGAACATCATGGTGGATGGCGAAGACCACATCAAGCTCATCGATTTCGGCATCGCCGGAAAAGAAGGCGCGCGGCGCCTGACTTTCGCCAAGCTATCGCAGGTAATGGGCACGCCCGATTACATCTCGCCCGAACAGGTTCAAGGCAAGCGCGGCGACGGACGCAGCGACATCTACGCCCTGGGCGTGATGCTCTATGAGATGCTCACGGGCAAGACGCCGTTCTCCGGACCTAATCCGTTCGCGGTGATGAACGACCGGCTCTTGAACCATCCGGTTCCGCCACGCGAGGCGAACCCCGCCATCGCGCCCGAGTTGCAAGAGGTCATTTACCGCGCCATGGAGCGCGATCCGCGGAACCGCTACTCCACGGCCAACGAGTTCGCCTGGGACCTGGAGCACCTGGACCAGGTGGGCGTGGCCGACCGCCCCGAGCTGAGCGATTGGAAGCGGCGGCGCAAGGAGCCCTGGTTCAAGAAGGTTCTCTTCTACGTGGCCATGGCCCTGATTCCGGTGCTGATCTTCGGGCTGCTGCTGCTGGCGGCGCGGCGGTAGCGCTATTGCGTTTTCGGAGTTTCGCAGCCGGTTTCCCACATCAGACGCTTTAGCAGTATACTGGATGCGAATTTCGCGATTCTTTATGGAGGTTTTATGTCCTTGAGCGCAGGCATTCCGGTGATCCCTCTTTTTTTGGCAGCGGTCCTGATAGTGGGGCCGGCATTTTCCCAGAGCCGCGGCGGCGCCGGAAGCATCGGCCCGGCCGGCATGGGGGCCACGACCCCCAACCAATCCACCTTGAGTGTCAGCACCACCTGGCAGTTGTCGGGCCGCGTCACTTTCGAAGATGGGACCGTGCCAACCCAGCCCGTTTACGTGGAGAGCGTATGCAACGGCATCCCCCGCAAGGAGGCTAAAATCGACCCCCAGGGCGGCTTCAGTTTCCGCCTCGGCAGGGGCAGCGGCGATAGCGTGATGAACGCCGAAAACGCCGCCGACCATCTCGGAGCCGGCGCTGTTACCAGCGCGAACGAGTGCGTCATTCGCGCCTCGCTGCCCGGCTTTACCTCTGACCGCATCAGCCTAGTGGGGCACGAGGAACACCACCCCGACTTGGGCACCATCATGCTCCACAAGAACGGGGAAGGAAGCGCTGACAGCGCCACTTCCAAGCAGGCGCCCAAGGATGCTCGCAAGGCGTTCGACAAGGCCTCCCAGGCGGCTAAGGCCAGGAAGTTCGACGAAGCCGCCAAGGACTACCAGACGGCCGTGTCCTTATTCCCCGGCTACGCCGAAGCCTGGTACCAGTTGGGCCAGGCGCAGATTGCTCTCAAGCAGACCGGCGAAGCGCGCAAGTCCTTGAATGCGGCCATACAGGCCGACGAAAAGTACATCACGCCCTATCTCCAGTTGGCGGACCTGGAGATGTCCGCGCAGAACTGGAATGCCGTGGTGGATGTGACTGGCAGGATGCTGAAGCTGGCGCCGGCAGGCTATCCGCAGGCGTATTTGATGAACGGGATGGCCAGCTACCAACTGCACGACGCGGATGGAGCGGAGAAGAGCGCGCGCGCCGGACTCCAGATCGACAGGTCGAACCAGGCGCCGAAACTCTACCAAGTGCTGGCGTCGGTCCTGTTGGTCCATGGCGATTACGCCGGCGCGGCCACCCAGCTCAAGAAATACCTCGAAGTGGCGCCGACGGCCCAGGATGCCTCCATGGTGCGGGCGCAGATCGCCCAGTTGGAAGCCCGGGCCGGGGGGCCGGCCAAGCAATAGCGGCCCTCCTCACCGTGCCCCTGGCGCTCGTCTTCGGGCGCCTCACGAGCTGAAGAGGCGCCGAGGGATCAGAGGGAGCTTTGCGCCGTGGATCGTTGCCAAATATCGGATGCGCTTCGCGGGATTGGCCGGCCTGCTACAATCCCGGTATGATTCAGGGCATCGAACACACCGCGATCGCTTCACCCGATCCCCATAAGCTGGCCCGGTGGTACGTGGATCGCCTCGGCTTCGTTATCAACTACACGTCATCGAGTAGCAAGACAGTGTTCGTGAAGGCTCCCGACGGATCGATGGTCGAGATCATAGAATCCAACCAGACGCCGCGGCCGCCGCTCAACATGAAGGACCCGGGCCTGAGGCACATGGCGCTGACGGTGACCGATTTCGACGCGGCCTGTGCGCGCCTCCAGGGGGAAGGCGTTGCGTTCCTGACCGAAAAGGCGGCCTCCGGAGGAAACGCCACGGTGTTCTTCACGGACTGCGACGGCAACATCCTGCACTTGCTGCACCGCGAGAAACCGCTGGCCTGAGAGTGGGACGGAGCGGATCGGTTGGCAGCCTAGAGCGCCTGCCCCACAAGTGGAAGGGACACGCGCTTCGGATTCTCTTTTTCGAATCCTCCGCGCCTCCGCGTCATGAGGCGCGACCTCCCTACACCTTGACGATCAATTCCCGCAGCCGTTCCCGGGTGAGAAAGAACTTCACCGATTCGAAGTTGCCGAACAGGCCCTCCAGCCTTCGATTGTTGAATAACTGCGCGGGCCGCCGCGCGCCTTGCTGGGCCACCTGCAGCGCGTTCTTTTCTTCGATCCGGAAGGTATACCTGGGGACGGTTTCGAGCTTGTCGTCGGAGTGAAAGAACGCCAGCATGTAGCTTTTGGGGCGCACGACCGTACGCAGCCGGTCCACCACCGCGGCGAACAGCGCGGGAGCCAGGTACTCCAGCACGTCCCAGACGAGCACGCCGTCGAACTGGCCCTCCGGGTAATCCAGAGTCTGGCGGAGGAAATACTCGATGCGGCCGGGGTTGGACTGATCCACCGTGTCGTCCACCCCGAAAGTCTCCTCCAGAATCTGGAGGAAGTTCTCCGAATAGAGCCGGTGCCCCAGGTTGGTTATGAAATTAATATTCTGCTGGTTGGCGCCGCCCAGGTCGAGGATGGTGAGTCCCGACTGGTCCCGAATGTAGGAAAAGAACTCCTCGAGACCGCGGCTGGGACGGGTGACCATGGCATCCGCGACGCCCGGCTTGCGTGCCGGGATGGGAGCGCGGCCGGCTTGCGGTATCCCGCCGTTGCCAGGCGGAGACCCCTTGCCGCGCAAAATACCTCTCAACGGTCCCGGGAGTAACATCGAACAACTCCGCCCCGATGCCTAGCGCTTCTCCGGAACCCCGGCGGCCACGGGCGCCGGCGCCGGCGGCGGCGCGGCATGCTGCGGTTTTGGCGGCGCCTTGGGCGGCTCGGGCTTCACGATATCGATGCTGCCTTTGAAGTACGCGCCGTCTTCGATGATGATGCGCGCGGTGCGTATGTCGCCCACCAGCCTCGCATCCTTACGGATCTCGATCTTGTCCGCGGCTTCCACGTTGCCCTGTATGGAGCCAAGGGCCACAACCTCGCGCGCTTTGACGCCGGCCTTGAGCGTTCCGTTGGGACCGATCGTCAGCTTGTGCTCCAGCGCTTCCACCGTTCCTTCGAGCTCTCCATCCACGTAGAGATCTTCCTTGCTGAAGATCTGCCCCACAATCTTGACCGCTTTTCCAATGCTGGCTGAGCCGCCTCGGCTCTCCGGCTCAAATCTTCCGACGGGTGCGTTGGACACGGGCGCAGGCTCCTTCCTGACTTCCACCGGACTGGGCGCTACGGGGGGCGGCGGCGGGGGATTAAAAGGTCTCGGCGGTTCCTCATCCCTGCGTTTATTCCACATATATACGCCCTCCTGGTTTCAATAGAATCACGTGCACGGTACTGCCCCTCCAGTCTAACAGGGTTGCGCGCGAACAGGGCGGGAAACGGCGCCGGGCGGCGAAAACCCACGCTCCGGTTGGAACGGCAGCCGCGCTACGCCTTCCGTGGGGCCTTCTTGGATTTGGTCTGGAGCAGGATGGGCGTTCCCGGGAAGCCGAACCGGCGGCGAATCTGGTTGATTAAGTAACGCTCGTGGGAGAAGTGCAGCGGGCCGCCGCGGTCGGTGAATACGGCGAAGGCCGGCGGGCGCACGGAATGCTGGGTGATGTAGAAGATCCTGCGCTCCTCGAAGCGCAGTTGCTCCACAAAACGGTTCAGCTCGCCGGTGGTGATGCGGCGCGACGCCGAGTCGTAAACGTCGCGGATCAGCTTGAACAGTCGCCCGACGCCGACCCCGGTCTTGGCCGACAGGAAGACCACCGGCGCGTAGTCGAGGAACCGGAACTGCTCCCGGACATGGCGCTCGAACTCCTCCTTGCGCCGGTCTTTTATTTCGTCCCACTTGTTGACACACAGGATGAGCGCGCGGCCGCCTTCATGGGCGTAGCCGGCTATGGTGGCATCGAGACCCACCACACCCTCGGTGGCGTCCAGCACCAGCAGGACCACGTGCGCCATGCGTATGTTCCGGCGGGCCATCACCACGCTCAGCTTCTCCGCCATCAGCCTGGTTTTGCCCTTGCGGCGGATGCCGGCCGTATCGACGAAGATATACTCCACCCCGTCGCGCGTCAGACGCTCATCCACGGCGTCGCGGGTGGTGCCGGCCACCGGCGAAACGATGGCGCGGTCCTGGCCCGTGAGCGCATTGAGCAAGGTGGACTTTCCCACGTTGGGGCGGCCGATGATGGCCACCTTGATGGCGGTTTGTTCCGGCGCTTCGGCTGGTTCGGCAACCTCCGGGAGGTCCGCCGTGACCCGGTCGAGCAGTTCGTCCACGCCGGTTCCGTGCTCGGCGGAAAGGGGGAACACGTCGGGGATGCCCAATTCGTAAAACTGGTGCGCCAGATCCTCGCGCTCGGCGGTATCGACCTTGTTGACCGCCAGGGACACCGGCTTGCCGAGGCGCAGGAGCATCCGGGCCAGGTCGCGATCCGAGCCGGTGATCTCGGCGCGGCCATCCACCAGAAAGATGACGTGGGCGGCGCTCGCCAGCGCCATCTCGGCCTGGTGGAGGATCTGGCTCGGTATGTACTCCTGGTCGTCGACCACGATGCCGCCCGTGTCTATGACCTCGAAATGGCGGCCGTTGTGCTCGGCAAGCCCATGAATGCGGTCGCGCGTAATTCCCGGCTCGTCGCCGACAATGGCGCGCCGCTGTCCGGTGATCCGATTGAAAAGGGTGGATTTACCGACGTTAGGCCTGCCCACAATGACGACTGTGGGGGTTTCCGGCATGTATGTTCATGATAGCAGGTCACACATGCAGGCCTTTGGGAGTGTCCTAATCTTGCGTTCATCGGGGCCGTCGCGAGACGCCGGCTACCCTGTACGACTCCATGGATCATCCCTTCCCGGACCAAGGCGAAGAACGCGCCGACAAATGTTAAGCGCCAATTCGCGCTATCGCCGAAGCCGAAACTGGCGGCGCGCATTTGTTCATTCAAACGCACGCTCCGGATCAGACAAGCCGACGGTCTCGACTCATCCATTGCCGCCCCGACCTCAATCGCCCGGCCCAAATAATTGAATGCGACTGGGCTGTAGAGGAACTGCCTGGGCGGCCTTCGCAAGCGGGTTATACTTGGGAATCCATGTTAACCCTGCCTCCTCGGGGCGTCGAGGTGGTTCTCCTCGCCCTGGTGCTCGGCGCCGCCGTTTATGACGTTCGCTACCGCCGCATCCCCAACTGGATCAGCGTGGGCGGCTCGGCTGTAGGAGTGGCGCTGAACGCCTTTCTGGGGCCGCCGATGTTCGGCTGGGCCTTCGCATTGAAAGGGCTGGCGTTGGGTTTCGGGGCGTACTTCGTCCTTTACCTGCTGCATGCCATGGGAGCGGGCGACGTGAAGATGATGGCCGCGGTCGGTTCGCTGGTGGGTTGGGAGGACTGGGTTGGCATTTTCGTCCTGACCGCGATTCTGGGCGGGATCGCCGCCATCTGCCTGGCGACCATGCGCAAACGGCTGGGCAAGACGCTGTGGAACGTGGGATTCATTCTTAGCGAATTGAAAAGCGGACGTCCGGCGTATCTGGGCCGTGAGGAACTGGATGTCAAGAGTTCCAAAGCGGTGGGGTTGCCGCACGGGGCGGTGATTGCGCTGGCGACGATTTGCTTTTTGGGGATGAGCGCGTATTTCACGAGGTAGGCGGCGTCCATCAGCCATCTGCTTTGCGTCCATCGCCGAACCGGCCCGGGCGTGCCCGGCCGCTACTCGCCCCACTGGCTTTCCAGCATCCGGGAGTACTCCCCGGATGCATAAATCTCGAAGCGGAAATTCGCCGGCGCGATGGCGCGATGCGGCTGCGTCTCCATGTAAGCCCGGTACAGGCCGTCGGCGTAGCGATGGTAGTTGCGGAGGAACTCCTCCGCCAGGCTCTCCATGGCCGGAGGGACTGCGAAGGCGGCGTTCAGCCCGATGGCCCGTGCGAAAATGGCCGCGTGGTCGCCCACTCCCCAACGGGTGAGCTTCTCCTGGACATTCAGCGGCGGGCTATTGGCCAGCAGACCGGCGAAGCTTTGCGCATGAACCTCGGCATTCAGCAGTTCGCGAGTACGAGCGACCTGTTCCCCGCACTGCTCTATCCACCGGAATATGTCCTTTCCCAGGAAATACAGCATGCGGACCTCGGCGTAGCGCCCGGAAAGCAGCCGGCGCTTCAGTTCCCCCTGGTCCGCTCCCCCGTCGGGAATCAATCCCGCCAGCATCAGGGCGGCTTTGGCGTTTTCCAGAAGCGTTGCCGGGGGAACCCGTTCATTGAAGGGATGCAAGATCAACGGAGGCAGGTCCCACACGGACGCGCCGAGGGTTTTCACGGACGTGGTATTCTCCTCCTCCTTCTTCTTCTTTACCTATCGGCAGACTCGCCGGTAATCTATATCTTAGGGGAACCGTGTCCATATCCAAAGACAGCATGTCTCAGAGGTACTGAACGTCCTAGACTGTAAATGATGCTCTCTAGGGTTCGCACGCTCTGGCGGTCGCTTTGCAGTGACGAAACCGCCCAGGGCCTGGCCGAATACTGCCTGGTGACGGCGCTACTGGCTCTGGTCGCCCTGGGCATCTTCATCCACGTTTCCGGAGGCCTGCAGAACGTCTGGGGAACCGCTGGGAGCGCCATGGCCACCGCCGGCTCGACTGCCGGCGATGCCACCGACAGCGCGCCTGGGAGCCACTGAGGGACGTGGTCCGAAATGGCGCCATGCGACATCCAGCGGCGCGGCGAGGACTAATAATTTCTCCTGTGCGGATCCCTGGCCCACTCCTCGAATGGTTTCGCCGCCAAAGTGTTGGCGAGGTGAATCATGGGGATGGCGCGTTCGGCATGGGGAGTTTCGATCTGACGGTAGACGAATGCGTCGTCGAAGCCCGCGGCGGCGGCATCGCGCGTCGTAGCGGCGAAGAACACGCGCGCCGGCCGCGCCCAGCACAACGCCCCCAGGCACATGGGGCACGGCTCGCAGGAGGAGTACACCTCGCAGCCGGTCAACTGGAAGCTGCCGAGCGCTCTGCAAGCCTGGCGAATGGCTTCCACCTCCGCGTGCGCGGTGGGATCGTTGGCCAGCGTCACGCGATTGGCGCCGGTGGCGATTACGACCCCGTCTTTCACCACTAGGGCGGCGAACGGGCCGCCCCCGCGGCGCACGTTGGCCGCCGCCAGATCGATAGCGTGTTCCATGAATCCGTTCATGCCGGTGGGTGGCGCAAGCCGCCTCTCCTAAGGGTACACGAAGCCGCCACCGGGCCCCAGCAGTCGGCAGGCGATAGGAACGCCCTTAGAAACCCGTTGGCAGGCGAAAGCGCCTGCCCCACTAGTCAAAATGCGGAAGCCCAAGGGCCTAGGGCTCTATCAGGCCGGCGCGGATGGCATATCGGACCATGCTGGCCGTCTCGTGGACGCCCAGTTTCTCGAGAATCCGGCTGCGGTGCGAATCCGCCGTCTTGTAGCTGATGCCCAGGCGCGCGGCCGTTTCCTTGGTGGACTTGCCGTCGGCGATCAGCACCAGCACCTGGCGTTCGCGCTCGGTCAAGGCGAACACTATCCGCACCGCCTCTTCGCTGGGCGTGAAGGCGGCGCGCCGGGGGCCTGCCGCTTCCACGGCCGAGCCCGTGAAACCCGCGAAATCGCCCGTTTCATCGAAGCGCGGCGTGCCCGCATACTCCACCCAGCAGTACTCCCCGTCGGCGCGTTGCAGCCGGTGCTGCATGCGGAACGGCCGCCGGGCGGTAAAGGCCTTGAGGTAGGTCTCCAGGCACAGGTCGCGGTCGTCCGGGTGCACGCCCTCCGTCCATCCGTTGCCGGTCTCCTGTTCCATGGCTCGTCCGCGAAACTGCAGCCAGGCCCGGTTGAAGAAGGCGCCCATGGCGTCCTTGTCGGACATCCAGATCATAACCGGCGCGGCATTGGCCAGTTCGCGAAACCGCCGCTCGCATTCCTCCCGCCCCTGCCGGTGGCGCATCAACTCCGCTTCCACCTGCGCGAGCCTGCCGCGCATAACCTCCACGTTTTCTAGTTGATTCTCCAACGGCATTACGGTTTCCATCGCGAATTCTGGTAAGGTGAACTCAGATCATAGGATAGTCTAAGGAGTACGTAAAGTACCAAAATAGCCATAAATGGGCTTGACAAGGCTGTAAAATAGTGTACTCCATCGGAGGGGCAAATTGTGGAACTTTTCCGCCGCAGCGGGCAATTATGAATGAGAACCCGATGACGCAAACGCCGCCGGACACCGACGACGAACTGCTTCTGCGTATGCGGAGCGGCGACGAACAGGCTTTTGTCGCCCTGTATCGCAGGCGGCAGGGCGCCATCTACCGGTTTGCGCTGCACATGAGCAACTCGGCCACGGTAGCCGAAGACGTGACCCAGGAGGTGTTCCTGGCTTTGATCCGCGAGGATTGCGGATACGATCCGGGGCGCGGGACGCTGTCGGGCTACCTGTTCGGCATCGCTCGCAAGCTAGTTCTGCGGCGCCTCGAACGGAGCCGGTCGGAGGTGGCGCTGGGGGCGGACGGGGAGGAGGAGTCGGACCTCGTCGAGCTGGTGGCGAGCCCCGATCCGCTGACGGATTTGACGCGCAAGGAAGGTATCGCGGCCCTGCGCCGCGCGGTGCAGGCGCTTCCCCGCCGGTATCGCGAAGTGGTGGCGCTGTGCGACTTGGAAGAGGTGGACTACGCGGAAGCCGCGCATGCGCTCGGCTGTCCCATCGGTACGGTGCGCTCGAGGCTGCATCGCGCGCGCGCCTTGCTGCTGGAAAAAATGCACCAAGAACGCAGCCCGCGATCGGTGGGCGCGTTGAGGCCCGTCAGGTGTTGGATATGAACTGCCAGGATTTTTGGGATATCATGCCGGAGTTGCGGGGCGGGGCGAGTGCGGAAGCGGCGCCCCACGCTCGCGAGTGCCAGGCGTGCGCGGCGCTGCTCGACGAGCAACGCCTTCTGGAGGCGGGTTTGCGCAGCGTGGCCGCCGGATGCGTCCGGGTGGAGGCCCCCGCCCGGGTGGAAGCCAGGCTGGTGGCGGCGTTTCGCAGCGAGGCCGGATTGGCAGCCCCGCATTCCCGCCGCTGGTGGAGTCCGTTGGCTGGCTGGGGGGCCATGGCGGCGGTGGTGGCCGCCGCGGCGGTGCTGCTGTTCGTGCATGAGCGCCGGCCCGCGCCGCAGCCGCTCACCGCTACCGAGCTGGCGGCTCTCGATTGGGCCGACGGGTGGCAGGAGGAAGGCGACGCCGAAACTGCGCCGGGCGAATTCATCCCGCTCCCCAACGCCGCCCGGCTGGCTCCTAGCGAAGACGTGAATCTGGTCCGTGTTGAAGTTCCGCGGTCGACTATGATCGCTCTCGGTTACCCGGTCGCCGCCGACCAGGGCGAGGAAATGGTGCAGGCGGATGTGGTGCTTGGCTCCGATGGGTTGGCTCGCGCCGTAAGATTCTTGGACGAATAATTTCGAGGAAAAAGACAATGCCGATTCGAATCACTCTCATCGCCGCGCTCGCCGTGGGCGCGGCCGCCTTTGCACAGGGTCCTGGTCCCGGCCCCGGCCGCATGGGCCGTTTCGGAGGCGAGGCCGGCGTTCCGCCGATGGGCGGGCGGCTGGTCGGAGCCGTGGCCGGGATGCCCGGCCGCGTGGTGAAGAGCGCCCCCTACTCGGCGGACGTCATCACCGAGACATCGCAAACCCTGGCGGACGGGAACCACGTCCACCAGCTCAATACCGCCAAGGTGTACAGGGATTCGGAAGGCCGCGTGCGCACCGAGCAATCGCTCGGCGGGCTGTTGGGCGTCAATTCGAGCCAGCGCCAGGTGGTCTTTATTAACGACCCCGTGGCGGGCGTGAACTATGCGTTGAACGTCAACGACAAGACGGCTTCCAAAAGCGCCTGGGCACGCGGCGGCAGAGGTCCTCAGCAGGCGGGCGCGTCGGCGCGAGCTCAGGGCCAGAACGGCGTTGCGCCCGGCGGCGGGCGTTGGGGGCAGCGTAGCGCGGAAGGCGCCCCGGGAACGGGCCGCGGGGGGCGCGCCGGAAGCCTGGCCCGCCAGAATATCAAGACCGAGTCTCTGGGCCGCCAGACCATCGAAGGGGTGGTGGCTGATGGAACGCGCACAACCATGACGATTCCGGCCGGGCAGATGGGCAACGAAGCGGCCATTCAGGTGGTTTCCGAGCGGTGGTATTCGCCGGACTTGCAGACCCCGGTAATGACCAGGCATTCGGACCCGCGGGTGGGCGAGACTGTCTACCGGCTGGCCAATGTCAGTCGCGCGGAACCCGCGGCCACGCTGTTCCAGCCCTCGGCGGACTACAAAGTCACCGAAGCCCGTGGCGGGCGCGGGCCCCGGCCGTCACCAGCCCAATAGTCGCGGTACTCGCCCTGTGCCATGAGGCGGCCCGCGCCGCCTCCGGCTGTGGACCTGTGTCCAACGCCGGATCACGCCGTGGCCGCGATCTCGCCGCCGATGGCCGGCGACGCGGTTTCTCTCCCAATTCCGGGCGTCAGATGGTTGTTACACGCGGTTGCTAAAATACAACCAATGATCCAGACGCTATTCGGTACCGTGGAGCAGGAGCCATCGCTGCTCGAACGGCTCAAGAGCGGCGTGCAGAAGACGCGCGCCGGGCTGGTCTCCGCGCTGGAAGACGTCGTCCAGGGGAAAAAAGTAATCGACGCGGATCTGCTCGACGATCTGGAATCCACCCTCATTGCGGCCGATATCGGCGTGCGGACCACCCAGGAGATTCTGGACCG
>JBEKPK010000009.1:0-39984 GCA_049520795.1 Bryobacteraceae bacterium | reverse complement strand
CTTCGCCGCGATGTTCGAAACTGGTGAACTGGTCGAAGCTGGCGCAGGCCGGCGCCAACAGGACCGTGTCGCCCGCCCGGCCGCGTTCGAAAGCATAGGCCACGGCCGCATCGAGCGTCCCGGAATCCACCATCGGCGCGGCCCCGCGAATCTGGTCCGCGATTTTCGAGGCGGCCGCGCCGACCAGCAGCGCGGCGTGAGCCTTGGCCGCCAGCGGCGCCCGCAGAAGAGAGTAGTCCAGCCCTTTGTCCTTGCCGCCGAGAATCACCCACAGCCCGCCGGAGAATGCGTCCAGCGCCTTCAGCGTGGCGTCCACGCTGGTGGCTTTGGAATCGTTGTAGAAGTCGATTCCGCTCACATTCCGCACGAATTCGAGCCGGTGCTCGACCGCCTGGAATGTGCGCACCGCGGCGGCGATGGCCGCGAGCGGTACGCCGGCGCGCGCCGCCGCAATGGATGCGGCCAGCGTGTTTTCCACATTGTGCCGCCCGCGTATGGGGATCTCGCCGGCGCGCATGAGAGGCTCGCCATCGAGGATCAGCTCATCGCCGCGCAGCCAGGCGCCGGGCGAGACCTGGCGCGCGCCGCTGAACCATTGCGGCGCGGCGGCGCCTCGCGAGTAGCTCACGCACACGGGGTCTTCGGCGTTGAGCACGGCGTAATCGCCGGCAGTCTGGGTCTCGAAGAGCCGCCCTTTCGCGGCGGCGTAGTTCCGAAACGTATGATGACGGTCCAGGTGATTCTGGGTCACGTTCAACGCCACCCCGATGTGCGCGCGAAACTCCGCGATGGTCTCCAATTGAAAGCTCGAGAGCTCCAGCACGTTCCAGCCATCCGCGCGCGAGCCATCCACCATGGCCGTGACCGGCGTTCCGATGTTGCCGCCCACCTGAACCGGCGCGCCGGCTTCGCGCAGGATGTGTCCAACCAGGCTGGTGGTGGTGGTCTTGCCGTTCGAACCCGTGATCCCGATGGCGCGCCCCTTGAGAAACGGCGCGGCCAGCTCCACCTCTCCCACCACGCGCACGCCGCGCCGCCGGGCCTCTTCGAGCGGCCCCAGATCCGCGGGGACATCGGGCGAGAGGACGATCAAACCGCAACCTTCGAAGACCTCGGGGGTCTGCAACGCGAAAGGAATCTTCAGCCGCTCGAGCAGCGCGCCCGCGCCGGGAAGCCGGTCCAGGGGCTTCAAATCCGTGGCGCGCACCACCGCGCCCTCGCGCGCCAGCAGTTCGGCCGACGCCATCCCGGATTTCTTCATCCCCACAACCAGGGCCGTCTCGCCCTTTAAAGAGTGCATAAACAATTGCGCAACCGCTCCCTCATGGACGTGGCTCGCGACCAGCCCTTCTTGACGCGGAGACACGGAGACGCGGAGAAATTCGAGGATGGGGGATAACATTTGCTTGTAGTTGTTCTCTCCATCTCATATCCTCTCCGTGTCTCCGCGTCAAAAAAGCTCTCCCGTTTCATCTCAACTTCAGCGTGGTCAGCGCGAACAACGCCAGCACCAGCCCGGCGATCCAGAATCGCGCGATAATCTTCGATTCCGCCCAGCCCATCGCCTCGAAATGGTGGTGCAAAGGCGCCATCTTGAAAATCCGCTTCCCGTGGCGCAGCTTGTAACTGCCCACCTGGAGGATCACCGAAACCGCCTCCAGCACGAAAATGCCCCCTATGAACAGCAGCAGGACTTCCTGCTTGATCAACACGGCCACCACCGCCATGGCTCCGCCCAGCCCGAGCGAACCCACGTCGCCCATGAAGATCTCCGCCGGGTGCGCGTTGTACCACAGGAATCCCAGGCTGGCGCCGGTCATGGACCCGCAGAAGATGGTCAATTCGGAGGTGTGCGCATTGCGCGCCAGCTGCAGGTATTCGGCCAGCGCGACATGGCCCCCAGCGTAGGCCAGGATAGTCAGCGCGCCGGCGGAGATCACCATCAGGCCGATGGCCAAACCGTCCAGCCCGTCCGTGAGGTTCACCGCGTTCGATGAAAACACCACCACCAGCGCCACGAAAATGCAGAATGGCGCAACCCCCAGCAGATAGGTCCATGGATGCGCCATCAGCGAATCGATCAGCAGCGTGGGCTTGAACTGCTTGAAGAACGGGAAGTTCATGGCCGTGGAAAAATTTCCGTAGGCGCGCATGACGAGCAGCACCGCGGCGAAGGCGAAGCCCATGGCGAACTGGTACGCCAGCTTGCGCCTGCCGCTCAGCCCCAGGTTGCGCCGGCGCGCGATTTTCGCGTAATCGTCCAGAAACCCGATCCAGCCGAAGCCAATCAGCGCCGCCACCGCGATCCACACGTACGGGTATCGCAGGTCGGCCCACAACAGCGTGGGAACCACGATGGAGATAATGATTAGCACGCCGCCCATGGTCGGCGTCCCGGCCTTCTTCTGGTGCGACTGGGGGCCTTCCTCGCGGATGTATTGGCCGATCTGAAACTGGCGCAGCCGGTTTATCAGCCAGGGCCCCAGGGCCACGCACAGGAACAGCGCCGTGAGGCTGGCCAGGGCCGTGCGGAACGTCACGTAGCGGAAGACGTTGAACTCCCTGACGTAACGGAAGAGCTGATCGTATAAAAGGTAATAAAGCATCGGCCAAGTTATTGGCGGGCTGTTTCCAGCCCGCTACTCCAGAAATCTCTCCAGCGCCCGCTCCATGCGCACGCCGCGCGAGCCTTTGAACAGCGCCGCGTCGCCGGGGCGCGCGGCCTGGCGCGCGTAGTCTCCCGCTTCAGCGGCGTCCTCGAAAAACCGCGCCGCGCCGGGCGGCAACCCCGCCTCCCGCGCCGCTTCCACCATGGCGCGCGCGCCGCCGCGCACTCCGATCAGCATATCCACTCCTCGCTCGACCGCATACCGGCCCACCCGCCGGTGCAACGCTTCGGCCGCGTTGCCCAGTTCCAACATCTCCCCCAGCACCGCGATGCGCCTGGCGGCGGGCGTTTCGCTTAATACGTCGATCATGGACCGCGCCGCTTCGGGGTTGGAGTTGTAACAGTCGTTCCAGACCACCACGCCGTTGTGCTCCAGGCGCTGGCCGCGCATATCGGACGCGGCGAACGCCCGCACCGCGTCCTGGAGACGCTCCGGCGCGATGCCAAACTCGCCGGCCACGGCGATCGCCGCCAGCAGGTTCATGACGGCGTGGCGCCCCGGCTGGCTGGTTTCAAACTCCACCCCTTGCACCTGGAAACGCGATCCGCCATCGTGAAACCGCACCCGCTCGGCGCGCACATTCGCGGCTTCGGCGAATCCGAACGTCACCGTGCGGCCCGCGTGCCAGTCGCGGAACGCGAGCACGCGCGGATCGTCCCCATTCAGAACCGCCACGCCCTCCCGCGGCAGCGCTTCGATCAGCTCCCGCTTAGCCGCCGCCACGGCTTCGATGGAATCGAAGAACTCCACGTGGGCATACCCTACATTGGTCACCACTCCGATGTCCGGCCGGGCGATCGCGGCCAGCTCCCGAATCTCGCCGGCGTGGTTCATCCCCATCTCGAGCGCCGCGGCCCGGCAGCCGTCCGGCAGGCGCAGGATCGAAAGCGGCACGCCCACGTGGTTGTTAAAGTTGCCCACCGTTTTTCCAACCGGCATCGCCACGCCCAGCAGGCTGGCAATGGCGTCCTTGGTGGTGGTCTTGCCCGCGCTGCCCGTCACCGCCGCCACGCGGCCCGCCCATCGTTGGCGCGCCCACGCCCCCAGGTCCTGCAAGGCCTTCAACACGTCGGAAACCACCAGTTCCACCGGGGCGGTGGGGCACGCTTTAGCCTGCCCGCGCCATAAGACCTGTAGCGCGCCGGCAGCCATGGTGCGCTCCACCACCACCGCGCAGGCCCCTTTTTCCACGGCCGACGGCACGAAGTCGTGTCCGTCGGAGTGGGGCCCCCGTAGCGCGAAGTACACATCCCCGGGGTTTTGTGTCCGGGTGTCCACGCTCCAGCCCGCCGCGACCGCTGGCGGCGGATTGCCGGCGGCCCGCATGGCCCGCGCAACCTCCTGTAAATTCAGGGTCATGGCTCACACCGTTGACAGACGGAACCGCCTGCCTCTGGAGTTCCTGCATTTGGGAGGACAATGTGACTGGAATTCCGTGGTGTATCAGGGCACGGCTTCAGCCGTGCCGCAAAATCTGGAGGAAAACGCCGGGCTTTAGCCCCTGGGCCACAGAAAGAAGAGCTAGGGTACGGAACCACAGGGGCTAAAGCCCTGTGGTTGCTCTTGTCTGGCGGCACGGCTAAAGCCGTGCCCTGATACAATACATGACCGCTCGGTGGCGAGGGGAGACTGAGGCGAAGGCAAACGAAGTCATGCCCCATAAGGTAAAAACACCGTTGGCAGGCTGGGCGCCCTCCGGGCACGCCTGCCCCACAAGCCCGTGCAATCTCCCGTTGGCAGGCGAAAGCGCCTGCCCCACAAGCCTCCTGCAGATTCAGGGTCATGGCTCACCGGCCTTGTGATACCCATACCCTTTGAGCACGTCTCTGGCCACCGCCCGGTCGTCGAACGGGATGGTCTTGTCTTTGAGAACCTGATAGGTCTCGTGGCCCTTTCCGGCCAGGATCACGATATCGCCGGGGCGCGCTTCTTTCAGCGCGCGGGCAATGGCGACCGCGCGGTCGGGTTCCACCACGCACGGCACGTCCTTCCGCTGAAGGCCCACCATGGCGTCGTTCATGATCGCCAGCGGATCTTCCGACCTGGGATTGTCGCTGGTGAGCACCACGAAGTCGCTGCCTTCGGCGGCGGCCTGGCCCATGAGCGGCCGCTTGCTGCGGTCGCGGTCGCCACCGCAGCCGAATACGGTGATCACGCGCTTGGGAGCGAGGCCGCGCGCCACCGCAATCACGTTGCGCAAAGCGTCGTCGGTGTGAGCGTAATCCACCACCACCGTGAATGGCTGGCCCTCATCCACCCGCTCGAACCGTCCGGGCACGGCCCCCAGATCGGCGATGCCCCGCGCTATGACCACTTCCGGGATGCCATATGAGAGCCCCGCGCCGCAAGCGGCAAGGATGTTATACACATTGAACTTGCCGATCAGGGGCGACTCCACCACGAAGCGGGACTTCCCCCGCTGTACCTCAAAGCGCAATCCCTGAGACCCCGAGGAGATGTGCCGGGCGCGCAGGTTGCACTCCGGACCGAGCCCGTACCACAGCGCCTCCATGGCGGGCGGAATCGCGATCCTCCGCGCGTAGGCGTCATCCCGATTCAACACGGCGAACGGCGGCGCCGGGGCGCCGGCGCCCTCGAACAACTGGCGCTTGACCTCGAAGTAAGCCTCCATCGCGCCGTGGAAATCCAGGTGGTCGCGGGTCAGGTTGGTGAATACCGCGGTGTGGAAGCGCAGCCCATACACCCGTCCCAGCGCCAGGGCGTGGGAGGAGACTTCCATGGTGGCATACGCGCCGCCCTGGGCAGCCAGCTCCGCGAACATGCGGACCAGATCGAGCGACTCCGGCGTAGTATTCACGGCCGGCAGCCTGCGTCCCGCCAAGTGGTACTCGATGGTTCCGATCAATGCGGTCTTGGCGCCCGCCGCCCGCAGCACGGAGTCGATCAGGAAGCCGGTGGTGGTCTTGCCATTGGTCCCCGTGATGCCGGTGAGACCGATACGCTCGTCGGGCTTCCCGTAGAAGGCGCGGGCCGCCAGCGCCAGCGCGTGGTGCCCGTTTTCCACCCGGACCCAGCGCGCCGCCAGCGGCTCCGGGGGCTCCGCTTCGCTGGCCACGGCCACGGCGCCGCGCGCCAGGGCGTCCTGGGCGAAAGCCCGCCCGTCGACCCGGCTTCCCGCGAAGGCGAAGAACAGGAATCCCGGCTTCACGCGGCGCGAATCGTATTCCAACCCGGCGATGGCCGCGCGGGCCAGCTTCGGCGCGAGGGGCCGCTGCAGCCGCACGTCCGCCAGCGCCTCGCCGAGGGTCATCGGGCAAACACCACGCGAACGCGGCCGCCCGGCCGAAGTGGCGCGCCCGCGGGCGGATCCTGCGCGCTTGCCACGCCGCTTCCATCGGGCATCACGATCCATCCCATGGCAGAGGCCTGGTTGATTACGTCCCGCATCGTCATTCCCCGGAAATTGGGGACCTTGGGACCGGACGCCGCGGGCTCGCGAGCGGCCTCCTCCGGCGCGTCTTCGGAGTCTTCCGTTATGGGCCGGGGCGCGGAATCTCTGGCCGGCGCATCGAGGTTGTCCGCCTTCGCCAGCAGAGGCTTGGGCTCCTCGATCGGCAGGTCCCGCGGAACGTCTAAAACCCGCAGCGCCTCCGAGGCCACTTCCTTGAATACCGGCGCGGCCGCGGCGCCCCCAAAGCCGGAGTCCCCGTGAGTCCCGTTCAATGTCACTACTACAACGATAGCCGGATTCGTGACCGGAGCGAAACCCATGAAGGAGCCGTTATAGGAGTGCGTGTATCGCTTGGCGGCATAATCGAAAATGACCGCCGATCCGGTTTTGCCACCGCTGGTGTATCCCGCCAGGCGCGCCCTCTTCCCGGTTCCTTCGGGCAGCACCACCACGCCTTCCATCATCTTTCGCATGGTGATGGCCGTTTCCGGCTTCAGCACCCGCTCCGGGGCCGGAAGCGGCATGGTCTGGCCGCCCTTCTTCAGAATCAGCCGCGGCTTCACCAGCAAGCCCCCGTTGGCCACCACCGAAGCCGCCTGGGCCAGTTGCAGGGTAGTCACGGCGACCTCGTGCCCGAAGGCCACGGAAGCCACCGAATCCGTGGTCTTGATATGGTGCAGGAGCCCGCGGGATTCGGAGGGGACCGGAATGCCCGTGGCTTGACCGAAGCCGAACTTCCGCACGTACCGGTACATGTTCTCCGGACCCACCTGTAAGCCGATGCGCACCGCGCCCACGTTGCTCGATTTCGCCAGCACATCGTACATGTGGATCAGGCCGTACCCCCGCGGGTGGGCTTCGCCGATGGTGCGCCCCCCCAGGGTGATGGTAGCGGTGCAATTGATCATGCTGTCGGGCGTCAGATTGGTGGTCTCGAGCGCCGCCGCCAGAGTGATCACCTTGAAGACCGAGCCGGGCTCGAAGGGCGCTTCCACCGCGTGGTTCATGCGTATTCCCGCCGGCTCGCCGGGCTGCGGTGGCTGGTTCGGATCGAACGCCGGAAAGCTGGCCAGCGCCAGAATGTCGCCGGTGTAGGGGTTCATCACCACCACGCTGCCGCTGGGGGCTTGATGAGCCGCCGCGGCGGCCGCCAACTCGCGCTCCGCCACGTATTGTATGCGTTCGTCGATGGTCAGCGTGAGCGGCAGGCCAGGCTTGGCGTCCGTGATGGACTGCGATTCGATGCCGTGCTTATTGGCGTCGGCGAGAAGCCGGATTTTGCCCGGGACGCCGCGGAGATCCGCGTCCAAATATCTCTCGATTCCGAAGTTGCCTTTCTGCGCGTAATCCACCGAGCCAAGGACGTGAGCCAGCAACTGCCCGTTGGGGTATCGCCGATGCCCCTCTTGGGTGACGGCTAAGTAGTCCACGGGCTGCACGCTGAGCCGCTGCCATTCGTCGTCGGCGATGCGGTGCTTCACCGATACGTACCCTTTGTGGTGGTCGTAGGCCCACTTCATCCGGCCAGCCAGCTCGGCGTGATCCAGGTGGAGAACCCGGCTCAAAAAATCCGAAGCGGCTGCGATGTCCACGCGCCGCGGATCGACGCCAATCGATGCCTTGGGCTCGCTCAGAGCCAGGGGATTGCCGTTGCGGTCGAAGATGGCGCCGCGCGGCGCAAGGACCTCCTCCGTGGCTTCCTGTTGACGTGCGGCCTGACCGGCGTAGTATTGGTGATGAACGACCTGAAGAGAGATCAGCTTACACAGGACGACCCCGCCCCAGAGGGAAACCATTCCGGCGAAGCAAACAAGACGGCGCTCCAGCATTCTGCCCAGCGTGAAAAGGCCACGCCCCCCATTGGTTCTACTTCTGCGCCATGGCCACGGCGCCCTCGCCCTTGCCGTCCAGCCGAACCACCTGGTCGGGCGAAGGAGCAGCCAGGTCTCGCTCTTTCGCATAGCGTTCCAGGCGCTCGGGGCTTAGAAGCTCCGCTTCCTGCAATTCCAGGGTTCGGCGCTCGTCCACCAGGTGGCGCTCCTCGGCGCGCAATTCTTCCAGCCGGTATCCAGCCAGCGTGTTGGCCGCGCTGGGGGCCAGCACTCCGCTCAGCAGGATCAGAAGCGCCAGCGCCGCGCCGATGGTGGACCAGCATGCGCCGCGCGCCTGGGGATCTGCTTCCCTCACCAGACGGGAGTTGTCGATCCGTTTGCAGTAGAAGTACACGTCTTCGTGCGGGAGCGCCCGCAACTGGCAAAGGTCGCTCTCCACGGGGCCGCGAGCTGGCCGCTCCTGCTGGCTGGCCTCGATGAACCCCAGTTTTTTGAAGAATTCTGGCAGCGTCGCCATGGTCTTTACCCCCTCAATCCTGTTTCCCGGTTGCCGTCCGGGCAAGCTAAAGCATGCCCCGCTATTGCTTCATTTCGAGCGCGCGCAGTTTTCCGCTGCGCGAAGCCGCATTGTTCGCAACTTCCTGTTCGCTGGGCTGCAATGGGCGCTTGGTCAGTATGGCGGCTCGCCCGGCCTGCTTCAGCTCGCGGAACTTGACCTTGACCTTGCGGTCGTCGAGGGACATGAAACTGATTACTACCATTCGCCCGCCGCCGGCCAGCAGTTCGGGCCCCGTCTCGAGAAGGCAGTCCAGCTCCCCCGGTTCGTCGTTCACCGCCATGCGCAGCGCCATGAAGGTCCTGGTGGCGGGGTGCAGACGACCCGTCCTGGGCACGGCCCGCTCCACTACATCGGCCAGATGCAGCGTGCTCCGTATGGGCCGTGCTCGGACGAGAGCTCTGGCAATCTTCCGCGCCCTCCTTTCTTCGCTCAGTTCGAAAATCAAATCGGCAAGCGCCTTCTCGGCGGTATGGTTGACAAGCTCGGCCGCCGTCATGCCCGTGGATTGATCCATGCGCATATCGAGCGGCCCATCGGTCAGCAACGAAAATCCCCTCTCGGGCGCCGTGAGCTGGTATCGGCTCACTCCCAAATCCGCCAGCAGCCCATCCACTTTCTGAAAACCCGCTTCCACGACCGCTTCGGCCAGCCGGCTGAACGGCCCATGATGAAACCGGACACGGTCCGCCCAGGGCGCCGTGTTGCGGCGCGCCATTTCCAAGGACTCCGCATCGCGGTCGTTGGCGATCGCAATTCCGGTGGTCAGACCCCGCGCGATGAGCGCCGTGTGGCCACCCAGGCCGGCCGTGGCGTCCAGATAGACGCCTTCGGGGCGAATGGCCAGCAGCGATATCGCTTCCTCCGCCATCACCGCAATGTGGTCCATACGGCGTCACTTCAATCCCGCCTGCCTCAATTTGGTCAGGTTGGCGGACATGCTTTCCTTGGTCCGGGACCGCACCCGCCGTTCCGCGTATATCTTGTCGCTCAACACGTCCACCCGGTCGTCTACGGCCCGCAGGCGCACGGCCTGATTCTCCATCCCCAACTCCTGGCGCAACTCCGCGGGGAACAGCAGCCGGCCCTGGTTGTCGATTTCGGCCTGGCCGCCCAGATCGTCCGCCATAAACCAGATGTCCTCGGCTGCCCGCGGATCTTCCTTGAAATCCGCCAGGATTCGCAGGTTCTGCCGCCACCTGGGTATGGTATAAATGGAGGCGACGCATCCGTCCAGGCTCGTGATGAAGAACCTTTTCTCGCCCAGTTCCGCGAAGTACTGCTGGAAGTCCACCGGTAGCTTGACGCGGCCTTTCTCGTCCACGCGGGCGGTATACATTCCCAGGGGGGCTTCGAGCATCGGCGTCGATTGGTTTACTTCGTCCACTTAGGGCCACCTAGGTCACTTACAGACCACTTTGGACCACCACAATCAATAGTGCCATGGAGCGCATGGTTTTGGCAAGGAAATTCTCGCCGAACTTACTGACATCTTTGGAGTTAATAGCCCACAACTACTTTGATACAGATTGCGAGACACCACAATATATTGACGTGAGGCGAAGAAGAGGAGAAGACGGGCGGTTGGACGAGCGAGGAACTCTTAGGGCTAATCCGGAGATTCGGCGTGGGAATCCAGGCTACTTGCCACTCCCCGATCAGCGAAAATGGGGCCGGACGTAGGTCCGGCCCCGTAACCGGTTAAGGCAGGACTGGGATCTTGCTGCCGGCGCTGAATTGCGTCACGCTGCCGTCGATGGCATTCGCCGCCAGCGACAGAACGATGTTATTGCCTTGCGGCGCAGTCGTAGGAACCAGGAAATCCACGGTATAGACGCCCAAGAGGTCCGGCGAAAGCTGCGCATCGATTAGCGGCGCGCCGGCGTTGTTCACGCCCACAATCAACTGCGCGCGCACCGTTGCCGTCACCCCGATGGGGGCCAGGTCGTCGGTGCCGGTGACTGGGGGCGCGGTGACGCCCAGGCCGGTGGCGAACATGCGTATTACCTCGCCGCCGCGGGCCGGATTGGTGGGGGTTACGAACGAACCGTCGGCCTTCTCAAGCACGGCTCGCAGCACGCCGTCCGATTGCACCGATTCAAATATGCCGGGGCCGGCCGCCCGGACAATGGTGGTCAAGTTGGCGGTTCCGCCGTTAACCTGCACCGTGACGGGAACGGCGTTGCCAGGCGTAACGTCGCACGGAACCTGGAAGGTGACCGACTGCACGCCGCTGATGTTCGCCACATTGTAGATGGGCGCCTGGCTGCTGTTGAACGAGACCTGGACGCCGTCCAGCGTGTAGGGCAGCGGGCCCCAACTGGACCCGGTGGCCACACCCTGAAGCGTAGGCGCGATTCCCGTCCCATACGCCGTCCCGATGCCACAGGGCGCGAGCGCCGAGTGATTGGCGTCGTAACTGGTATAGAACTGCGCGCCGTTGGTGAAAGATGTGATTTGCGGACCCACCGGAACCACAGTCAATGTAAACGTCGCAGTGTACGTGCCCGCTTTAGCCGTGACGGTAACAGGCCCCGCCGGACTGCCCGCAGTCACATTCACCCGCGCATAGCCGGTGCTGTCGGTGGTGACGGAAGTCGACGAAAGCGTCGCCGGCCCGTTCACGGAGAACGCCACCCCATAGTTGGCCAGCGGCTGGCCGGCGCTGCCGTTGACCTGGGCCACCAGCGGCTGCGCGAAAGCCGTGCCCACCACGGCGGTTTGCCCTCCGCCGGAAGACGCTGTAATGCCGGTAACGGTGGCGTTCGCGGTCACCGTAAAAGTCGTGGAGAGCTTCGGCGCGCCGGTCACCGTGGCGGTCACCTGGATCTGGCCGGCCGCCCCCGGGTTGAGCAGCACGGTGTTCTGGCTGAGACCGTTGACATCGCTGACGGTGGTGGCGTAGCCCAGCGTTACCGCATTGACTGGCGACGAGGTCCAGGTAATGCCCGTGCCCGCGATGGTGGTCACGCCCGTGGCGTCGGTAACCTTCACTTGAAGCGCGGCGGCCAGCGGTTGCCCCGGGTTGGCGCTTTGGCCGTCGCCGCCGACCTTCGTGATCAAGCCGGGAGTCGACGGGGTCACAGTAGCAAAAAACGCCGAAGACGCCCAGAAACCATAAGGAAGGCCGCCGTTAGCGGCGCTACTATTGACGCCGCCGACCAGAGCCACCACGGCCACGCCATTTCCGACCGCGCTTCCGAACAGCGGCGTGCACGAGGCGTTTCCGTTGGCGTCCGTCAGCACCGATCCGGGATCTGCTCCGTTTCCGGTGACGCAGCTCATGGCCGGCGTACCGCCGAAGGGGCTCACCAGGCGCAACGAGACTCCCGGGATGGGACTATACGTATTCGCCACGTGAACCTGAATGGCCGGGGATCCCTGCGTGCCGGCAGTGCCGGTGTAGGATGTCCCCGGGGCCGGCGCAGCCAGCGTCGCAATGACGTAGTACAGCGCATTCATGCTCTGGGTTTCGGTAAAGTTCACGCTCAGACTTCCGGAACTGGCCGTAATGTTGGCCTGCTGGAACGTCGAGCCCGCCACCGCAAGGCCAGGAAAGATCGTGTTCTGGCTCAATCCGTTCTGGTCCGTGGTGGTTTGGTTGAATAGAAGGACGACGGGGTCCGTGGTGGCCCACGAGACCGTCGCTCCCGAGACCGGGTTCCCCGACGCGTCGGTCAGCTTCACCACAAGCGGTTCGAAACTGGCGAAACTTCCGAACGCGCACGTCGGACATGTCAGTTGGCCGTTGCCGGAGAAGGGCGAGAGGTTCGCCGGGGTCCCCGAGATCTGCGCAAAAAGCGGTCCGGCGGCAATCGCGATGAACAATAGGAATCTAAACCTAGGCATGAGTACCTCCTAATTCGTGCTTGAGCACGGTTGGGTTGGACGGACGCGGAGAGAACCGTAGTGTAACATCTTCCACGCCCCCCCAGGAAGCGCGGCCAAAAAAAAGAGGGGAGCCGAAGCTCCCCTCTAGATACTGCACACTTCAAACTAAGCTAGTTCTCGAGTATCTCAGCCCCGACGTTGGCGCCGTTGCCGCGGAAGTTCTGCTGAGTGGCGCCATTGGTGATAATCAGGGGCAGATAGCCCATCGCGAGGTTGCGCGCGCCGATGTCGCTGACGAACGCAAAGCCATGAGCAAACTGGAAGTTGCACACCGCGATCACGTAGCCCTCGAAGTTCGGGGCCACCGAGGACGTGGTGAATGCGGATAACGCGGGATTCGGGTTACCCGGAGCGATCGGGCCGACAACCAGCGGCGCCGTCAACTGGTTCTGACCGTAGAAGTACAACGAGCAGGTTCCAGACGAAGTCGCCGTGCCCCACGGATCCATCGACGTGTTCGAAATCGCGATGCCGGTATCGAACCCGCCCTGGGATGTCACGTACGGGAACAACAGGAGCGTCTGGCAGGGCCCGACGGTCACGTTGATCGCTTGCGCCGTGGAGTTCGCGCCCAGAATGAAGCGCGGAATGTTGGCGCTGGACGACGCGCTACCGGTGGACGAAATCGGCGCATAGCTCAGGGTCACGGTCGGACTGCCCGTGCTCGCCGGAACCGGCGGATTATTCGTCGCGTAGGTGATGTAGACGCCGAACTGGAAGTTAACGTTGGCGCTGGTGTTGTTGTTGACCACTTCCCAGACCGCCGTGGCGGAACCGGAAACGGGGGTCAGCGGGAAGTTTGCAGTGGGGTTCGATGGCGCCGTGAATACGCCGGTGGCGCCGCCCGTCGTCAGCAGGGCAATCGCGGGTTCCACGATATTGTAGCCGCCCTGGACCCCGGTCCCGGCGTTGGTGTTGATCGGCGATACGTAAATGGTCGCGCCGCTGGGCAGGTTGTTGAAGACCGCCTGGAAGCGCGTACCGAAGTCGGCCAAGCCAGCCTGGACTCCGTTCACGGGCAGAATAAAGTTGGACTCAGAGCCATAGAGCTGTCCTGGAATGCTCTGCTGCGGGTAAGCGGCCGCGCTGGAGGTCCCGATGTAGGACGTGCCGGTGGTTCCGAAGGGTGCGATACGAGTCTTGAACGCGCTCGGGAACGTATCCGCGAAGTTCAACGTCGCGACTGTCGCCTGGGTTTGTCCGAGGCACTGCGTGAACGCCGTCTTGGCGTTCGTCACGCTGGGATTCAAGCTGGTGCTCACGAACCCAACCGTGATTCCGTTGGCCGAGTTGATGGGCAGCGTGGAAGCGCCGTTGGTGGAAATATAGGCATACACCGGCTGGACGCCGCTCACAACGCTGCTGCCGGCGCCGGTGGCGTTCACGCGGATGTTGGTGATGCGATATACGCGCACTACGCCGTTGGTGACCGGAGGCAGGAACGGAATGCCCTGGAACGAAACGGTGTTGCCCGAAACGTTGCCCTGGAATACGTTATAGCCTGGGGCCGGGGTGCCGGGGTTCTGCGCGTTCGTAGCCACGACGTAGTTGCCGCCAGTGCCGGCGACCGAGGTGGCATACTCCGTGCAACCTGTGCCCGGCGTGGGGCAAACGCTGAGCGAAGCGCCCGGACCAAAGCCAGGAACCGGCCCGGCGAGCCCGGAGTTCGGCTCGTCGACCATCAGGATGGCTTCAGAAGGCTGCCCGGCAGCGCCCGCGGGCGCGGAACCGGAAGCCAGCCGGCTGGTCACCGGCGCCGTCAGCGATATCACAATGTTGCCCTGCGGAATCGCGGTGTTGAGGGCAACGTAGGTACCGCCCTGGCACGTGATTACGATGTCGCCAACCTCTTCCGTCAAACCTTCGGAGCGAATCGTCGGCGTCACCTGGGCTACGGTATTGCAAGTCAGAGCAGTACCGCCTCCCGAGGTCTGCGCGGCAGCGAGGCCCACGAATAGGGTCACAACGGCCAGCGCAGTAATCCATCTGCGAAAATTCATTTCCTTCTCCTTGTGATTTCAGAAAAATTGAATCGGTCGAAGTTCTCTTTCAACCTGAGCCTCGAAGTACGTCTCAAACCTGTCCAACCAAACCTAGGGAACTTCTCCGTGTCGGGCGGAGAGCCAATCTTCCCGAAGCCCGCCAAGCCGGGCGCCGGGTCTTACGGAAGCTTGCCTGTGGCACATGTTCTTTGTTGTCTATATTCTGTGCTCACAAGGTACAAATACAATTGCGCACTGAAACCGAACTCGGTAAAGATATTCATAACCGATTGCCACCGCCCTGTCAAGAGAAATTCTTTCCCTTCAACGCGAAACGAACGATAGCGGGCGTCGGATTCCGGATCCAAGGCTTCGTCTGATTTAAGCACGTCGGGGCGTACGGCGTCAATCCATTCCCACTAAACTGTCCTTTTCTTGGGACTTTTGGCGCGAAATCGGGGGCGGAATGGTCACGCCTGGCATTGATGCCGGGATAAACGCCTGAATCGCCGGGGGATGCCGCACCTGGGAAGCTTAAGGGAAATTAATATCTGGTTGGGGGCCTCGCTCGGCATGGGTTGCGTCGGATTCACCGCGGAGACGCGGAGAATTATTGAGTTGCAAACTCAATTCCTGGACTTCATTCCGCCATCCCGAAGTTCTCCGCGCTTCCTCCGCGTCTCCGCGTCTCCGCGGTGAAGACGCCGCCTCGCGCGGTGAACGGAGCGTACGGACGGATTCGCCCGCCCGTGATACAGTTGATTCTTCCAATGCGAAACGTAGTGATTCTCGGTTCGGGATGCGCCGGCAATACGGCTGCCATTTACGCCGCGCGCGCCAATCTGAAACCGCTCGTCGTCAGCGGGCACGAGGCCGGTGGGCAGCTTGCGCTCACCACCCTGGTAGAGAACTTTCCGGGGTTTCCGGAGGGCGTTGATGGGCCAGTGCTGGTGGAGAACATGAAACAGCAGGCCATCCGCTTCGGCGCCGAGTACTGGGACGGCGCGGCGCTCGATGCCGACTTCTCGGCCCGCCCGTTCCGCATCGACGTCGAAGGCCAGTGGATAGAGACGCGCACGGTGATCGTCGCCTCGGGCGCTTCGGCGCGCTGGCTGGGCCTTCCCGGCGAGCGCAAGCTGATCGGCCACGGCGTGAGTTCCTGCGCCACCTGCGACGGGTTCTTCTATCGCGGCAAGAGCATCATGGTGGTGGGCGGCGGCGATTCGGCCATGGAAGAAGCCAACTTCCTCACCCGCTTCGGCCGCGAGGTGACGCTGGTGCACCGGCGCGGCGAATTCCGCGCATCCAAAATCATGCTGGACCGCGCGCGTCACAATCCCAAGATCAGGTTCCTTCCTAACACCGTGGTGGAAGAGATCCACGACGTGGAGAAGCTGCTGGTGACCGGCGTGCGCCTGCGCGATGTGCAAACCGGGAAAACGTGGGACCAGGAGGTGGATGGCTTCTTCCTGGCCATAGGCCACATCCCCAACACCAAGATCTTCCGCGGGCAGATTGAAACCGACGCGGACGGATACATTGTCTCCAAAGGCGGGGCGCGCACCAACATCCCCGGAGTATTCCATGCGGGGGACGTGCGGGATCGCGTATACCGCCAGGCCATTACGGCCGCCGGGGCAGGCTGCATGGCCGCGATTGAGGTGGAACGCTACCTTGAAGAGGTGGGCCATTGAAACTGAATAGCCTGTCGGGATGGGACTTCGGCCCGCGGAATTTCATGAAAATCCGAGCGGTGGGAAGGCGAAACCGCCTGCCCACCGGGCCTTTGCCTGTATTGGTGGGGCAGGCGGTTTCGCCTGCCCACCGTGGGTCTCAGGCGCTTTTTCGACCCTGTCATCGGATTCGACCCGCGGCGCAGCCTCTCAGGCTGCCGTGTCGAGACTCATCTCGACGCATGACGGCGGGCCGGGCACAAGACTCGACACGAGTGCCGAGCCGCCGGGCTGAGAGCCTGCGCCACGGAAACATACGAGACCGCATTAAATAAGGACATTAATTGAATGACCATTCAGCGCATTTCGCCGCCCGGCGTGCCCGCGCCGCGGGGGCCGTATTCTCCGGCCGTTCGCGCCGGCGGTTTCATCTTCGTTTCCGGCCAGGTCCCCGTGGACCCGGCCACCGGGCAGTTGGTCTCGGGCGACATCCGCCGGGAAACGCGCCAAGTGTTGAGCAATATCGAGCGCATCCTGGAGGGTTGCGGCGCCGGCCTGGCGGACGTGGTGAAGTGCTCGGTGTACCTCGCCGACGGCCAGGATTTCGCCGCCATGAATGAAGTGTACGCGGAGTTCTTCGGAGAGTTCCGGCCGGCGCGCGCCACGGTGGCCTGCCGGTTCGCCATACCGAATATCAAGGTGGAGATCGACGCGATAGCCTACAAACCGGAGTGAGTGGGGCAGGCCTCCTGGCCTGCCTCTGGAGTTTTTACATTTTTGGTGATATCTCCGCGCCTTGCGGCCACCATCCATTTGGAATCGTCCACTGCCCAGCCCGGAGGCGAAACATCTTAGCCCACGGCGCAAGCCGTGGGGAAGAGGTCGGCCGGCCACCTAGCCCCGGAACGGGGCGTAACTCTATGCCACACAGTTTCGCTTCCCTGCTCGTTCACGTCGTCTTTTCCACGAAGGATCGCGTCTCGGACCTATCGCCAGGGCTGGCTGCCCGCCCATTCCCCTACATGGCCGGCATCGTGAAAGAACGAAAGGGTGTTCCACTGATAATCAATGGTTTGCCTCATCCGGGTCTGCCTTCTCCGGAGGCAGGCCAGGAGGCCCGCCCCACTCACGCGCGGGCCATGGAGACACGCTCGATTCCACTGCAACAGAGGTATTCCAAGAGGAGAATCATCTTGTGTTCCTGATCCTCGGAACACGAGCCGCGAAAGCCCCGGCGAGCGCGCTGAAACTCGGAAATGGCCTCGGCCAGTTGCGCGCGGGAGCAAACCGGCCACCGCGCCGATTCGAGAATGCAGCAACCCAGGAACTCCGCGATGAATTGCATCTCGTCTCTGGAAAGGCCCGCCAGAAAACGGCGCGATCGCGACTGCAGCGAACTATGCGCGCACGAAACCAGGGCGGCAACCAGCGTCTCTCGCACTCACGTCTCCTGTGGTGGACCAACCATACCGGCTTCAGCGATCTGTCGGTATTATTGCGAAATCGGATACCCCGCGCAAGGGGGTAGCGCGGCGGGAATTGTGGGGGTAGACGCCTAGGGCCTACCCTCCAACGCCGGGAATCTAGGCGGCGCTCGACGGCGCTTGAGGCGCAACCGGCTGTGTGACCGCGGCTGCGACGGCGCTACCGATCGGCGACTTGAGCAGGTAGGCGATTACGGTGGTGAGTGCGCCGATCGCCGCGGTGATCAGCGTCGAGCGGTTGAGTTGACCATTGCCCAGCGCATTGGCGGCGCCGGCGGCCGCCCCGCCGATCGCGACGGCGGCGAGGCCCTTAAGCCAGGTTATCCAGTTCATGTTTTGTATCTCTCCTGAGTGAATTCGGCGGAGCAAGTCAAGAAAAGGAAGCCCGCGCGGGCCAACCAGCGCCACAAGGAGCGCCGCATTCCCGTGCGCGGACTTCCGAGTCATTGAGGCTCTTCCGCCGACTTCAAACTACCAGCCGGGCGCCTGGGCCGGCCCTTGCTGAAATCCGCAAGTCGCTGAAGAAAAAGAGAGAAATAAATCCACTTCGGGCGTCACCGTAGAGCGGGCCTCCGGCCTGCCATGCCGGCGTCCGCGCCGGCATTCTTCCGCGCCGCGGACGTCTACCCCAGCCAGTCGGCGCCTTCCAGGCTGTCGCCGTCGTTGGCGGGGCCCACCAGCAGCAAAGCCAGTTGAGCGCGGTCATTGGCGGGCTGGACGCTGAAGAGAAGTTGGTTCTCGCCCGGGCGCAGCTCGATGGGCTGCTGGTATTGCCCCACGCGGAAGCGCGTCAGTCCCTCTTCTTCCATGATCTTCCGGCCGTTGAGCAGCACCGTGGCTTTGCCGCTGAGGCCCATCCACAGGAAGCCCTTGCGATTGCCGTCGGCCCGCACCCTGGCCAGCGCGGCATACCCCGGGGCGGGGCCTCCGGCGGCCTTGGGCAGATCGAGATAATCGCCGAAGGAGGTGTGCGCCTGCCAGCCGGTGGGGTTCGAATCGGGCTCGCGGGTCACCCGCCAGGCCCGATTGCAGGTAGCGTACCATTGGCGCGCCTTGGCCCACTTGCGCGCATAGCGGTCGGGCTCGTCGCCTACCACCTCGATGCGGTTGTAGTCGTACGTGCCCAGGTTGCGCGCCACGCCCATGCGAAGGTAGTCGATATCAACGGGGTTAAAGCCCAGCAGCTTGGCCACCACGGCGTCGGTGGCCACGGTGTCCTCTCCGGCCAGGACGATGTTGCTGCGCACGATCTGGTCCGGCTGCCGGCCATTGTGCTCGGTGTATTGCAGCCCGCGAATCACGTCCACCACGTTGTAATCGGGCGGATGGAAAGCCGCCAGGTCGGCGATGAACGGGTCCAGGCGATTGTCCACCGCGTGGTCGTTGTGCAGTCCCATATTCGTGAAACTGCCCGGACCGGTATAGGCGATCCGCGGGCCCGTGCCGACGTAGCTCTTGAAGCACGCCGTAAAGCCGCACTGCTCGTGGACCTTCGCCACCGGCGTGGCGATCAGGAAATCGCAGTTGCGTATGGTGTTGGTAACGAAGTACTCCTTGGCGTTGCTGAACGAGCCCACGCCGTTGAGCCGCGGCACGGGCAGCAGCGCGGGCTGGCCGGATGCGTCGCGCACCACGTCGTAAGCCAGGTCCACATAATCGAACTGCTTATCCGGGAACTGCGCGGCGAACTCCTTAAGCATGGCCCCCAGGGAGCCGCCCGCGCCGGGCCACTCGTCGGCCCCCCAATCGAAATTGGTGGCGTCGGTGCGCGCTCCGTCCTGCGTCACCACGTTGTCGGTGAGCGGGTCGATGAGGCGGCGGTAACTGCCGCCTTCCGCCAGGGTGATGCGCCTGGCCTTGGAATTCCGGGCCACATATTCGATCACCGCGCGCAGCACGCGATGATCGGTGACGTCCCCCGTGCGATACGACTGTTGCGCCTTGAGGAACACGATGTTGGGCTTGACCACCACCCAGGCGCCCGGCTTGATCTTCGCCTCCAAACTGCCGGCGGCGGGCTTGCCGTACCCGATGGCCTTCCAGACCATGTCGCGCACCAGTTGGTAATCGAGCGGGTGGTCCGCGGCCACCGGTTTGGCCAGGCGCGAGTGCGACGAATGCACCAGGCCAACGGAGGACTTGGCCGTAGCCATGCCGCGTAGCGACAACGCGGCGGCGGCCTGGGCGGAGGTCAGGACAAACTCACGGCGGGAGAGAAGCATGTGTTCCACTATATCCGAAAGTGGGGCGGGCCTCCTGGCCTGCCTGGTTCGAAGTGGGACAGACGATCGGGTTTTGTCGTCTGTCAACGCCGAAGTGGGACAGACGATCGGGTTTTGTCGTCTGTCAACGCCGAAGTGGGACAGACGATCGGGTTTTGTCGTCTGTCAACGCCGGCTGAGCCGCCCGCCCCACCTGAGGCATACTGAGGATTCGAGGCCAAGCCATCATGCCCATGTTCAGACGGCAATTTCTCGCGCTGGGAGCGGGGGCGGCCCTCGCCGCCGGTCAGAAAAAACAAGACGACGCCGTGATCGCCACGGCCACCCAGGACACCACCCCGCGAGTCGGCATCGTCCTTTCCAGTTTTAAGGAAGGCGAAGACGACGACGGCTCTAAGATCGCCGGACTGGCCGACCCCCAGCCGCCCGGCGCCGATCTGACCGCCCAACAGCTCGACGCCATGGTGCGCCGGGCCATCGACCTGGCGGCCACCCGCGCCAGCGAATTCCACGCCACGGTGGATCCCGAGGACTGGGTGGCCATCAAAACCCACATCCCCACCTGCTATGGGCTGGGCCCCGAAACCAGGGATGGCGGCGCGCACCAGCCATACCTGGCCGGCACGGTGACCGACCCGCGCATCGTTCGTACCGTGATCTCCTACCTCGCCGAGCGCAAGCGCGGGCTGCGGTTCACGGTAATAGAAGGCTCCCCGCAGTGGCTGCCGATGGAGCGCTCGAAATCCCCGGTGGACGGCTGGAGCACCGAGTGGGGCGGCGCCTTCGACGGCCTCAGCTACCACAAGATGATAGCCGAGCTCACCGCCCGCTTCCCCGGCATCCGCTTTGAAATCGCCGACCTGAACTTCGCCGATTCGCTCGATCTGCCGGTTCCGGGCAAAGCGCTGGCGCGCAACAATCCCGGCGGCAGGTACACCATCCCCAAGATTATCCAGGAGTGCGACAAGCTGATTACCGTGGCGCCGCTCCGGACCGACGCCTCCACGGGAGTTTCTCTCTCCGTGAAGAACTATTTGGGCATCGCGCCCGGCTCCAAATATGGTTTCCCGAAGGACGCCCTGATGAAGCTGGGCAGCCCGGAGGAAGTGATGTTCGACCTGTTCAGCTACCGGCCCGCCGACCTCGCCGTGCTCGGCGGCTGCTGGGGCGTGGAAGGCGATGACGCCAGCGTGCATCACAACCTGGCCATCGCCGGCATGAAAGCCTTGTGCGTGGACGTGGTGGCCGCCACGATCATGGGATTCAAAGTGGAAGAGCTGCCCTTTCTCGCGCTGGGCGAGAAACAGGGCTTCGGAACCTCCAACATCGATTTGATCTGGACCCGCGGGAACGAAGTGAAGCAGGCCGCGCGCGCATTCAAGAAGCCGTCGCCCTGGAAACCGGCGAAACCGGTCGCGTAGTAACCCGGAGGACACTCCAACCGCTCCCTGACGGTCGCGGCTCGCCAGAGTTCTATTGAGCCGCGACCGTGAGGGAGCGGTCGGCGCCTACTAAGCTTGAATCCCGAAGTTGGGCGCATCGTAATCAGGGCACGGCTTCAGCCGTGCCGCAAATGGAAACGCCCAGAGGGCTTTAGCCCCTGTCTTTTCAGGAGGATGAGAAGGATGTGCGCCGCGGTTGCCAAACCAGGGGCTTAAGCCCAGAAAATGCTACCAGATCGGCACGGCTCAAGCCGTGCCCTGATACAATCCTGTTTTTTCGATGACATAGCCTGTGGAAATTCAGCTCATCCGAAGTTAACCTCGTAATTCAGGCTAAGTTGCCTCCGCCGCCGCAATCAGCGCCTCGAGCGTGATCTCGGCCGCCGCGCGCCAGGAGAATTGCGCGGCGCGGCGCGGACCGGCTTCCCCCAGGCGGCGGCGCAGCGGCTCGTCCTCCACAATCCGAATCAGCGCTTGCAGAATCGCGGCTCCATCAAACGGGTCGAACAGCAGCGCGGCGTCCCCTGCCAGGCTCGCCAGCGGTTCGATGCCGGAACAGGCGCACGGCACGCCGGCGGCCAGCGCTTCGAGCACCGGCAAGCCGAAGCCTTCGAACTTCGATGGATAGAGGAAGGCCCACGCGCGCGCAAAGAGATCGAGCAGATCCCGGCGCGGAATCCAGCCCGGAAAATCCACCGCGCCGTCGAGATCCAGAGAATCGCGCAGCTTGTGAAGGGCGCCGCTGGCGAAGCCGTGCAGGCCGCACACTACCAGCCGGAAATCCGGCCGGTGCACGCGAAATTCCGCGAATGCCCGCAGCAGGCCGTCCAGGTTCTTGTGCGGATGGAGGGTCGAAACGGCCAGCAGAAAAGGCTCGGGCTCGCGCCGCCGCGCGATGGCGAAGAACTCGGGGTCCACGCCGTGCGGCGCTACCAGCACTTTCGCATCCGGCAGACGGTAGTGGCGCCGCAGATCCGCCGCGGTGGCTTCGGAGACCGCCAGAATCAGCCGCGAAACATGCGCCGACCAGAACAGGAAAAAATTCCAGAAGGGCCGGTCGAACCAGCGGAAATACTCCGCGTGGCGCTTGTGCTGGAGGTCGTGGAACACCGTGACCTGCGGGCAGGGGCAGGCCAGCGGGGCCGTGAAACCGGGGTTGAAGAGGGCGTCCAGCCGCAGCCTCGCGGCGGCCAGCGGCAGCGCCGCCTGTTCCCACAAAATACGCGCGGGTCTCGAGACGGCGCGCACGGGCTGAGGGACCGCGCTGAAGTTGGGCTGCGCGGGAACCAGGCCGGCGCCGGTTTCGCGGTTGGTGAAAACGAAATAGCGGTTGCGATGGTCGATTTCCGCCAGCGCGTCGAGCAGGCTGCGCAGATAAATCTCCGTGCCCCCCACCCCGCCGGGGATCAGGTACAGCGCGTTGACGCCCAGGCGCAGCGGCCGCATGTTACGGCTTCGCGGCCAGCCGGGCCCTGGCCTGCGCCAGGTCGCGCTGCGCTTCCTCGTAACCGGCCTCGATCGCCAGGACGCGCTCGTACTGCGGAATGGCTTCGGCGGGCCGATCGGTAGCCAGGTACACCTTCCCGCGATACAGATAGATCTCGGGCGAGTTCGGGTCCAGCTTCTCGGCGGTCGCCAGGGCGTCCAGCGCCTGGGCCCACTGCGCTTGCTTGGCATAGACCACCGCGATTTGCGTGTATACGTGCGCCGGCGAGTTGTTTTTCGGAGGCGGCAGCTTGGCCGCTTCGCGCAGCTTCTCCAGCGCCAGCTCGGGTTGCTTCAGATTGTCGTACGCCAGCGCCCAGTTCACCAGCAGAATCTGAGTAGGCGGTTCGAGCCGCGCGGCGGCCTCGAATTCCGGGAGAGCCAGATCGTAATCCCCCTGCAGGTAGTATTGGAACGCCAGGTTCTCGTGACCGCGAGCCTTGCCCGGAGACTTGCGCACCGTATCCTGCCACAGCAGCATGGGGTCGCCCCACACCGCGGCGCGCGCGTATGTTGCCCCCGCGGCCGCCAGGACCACGGCCGCGAATACCGCCGCCAGCAATTTGGGATTGGCCTTCACCCGGCTCAGCGGCTCGAGCAGGATCAGCAGCAGGCCGATCATCGAAAAGTAGATCCGCCGCTCGGCCACGGGGTCTTCGATGGGCAGCACCGAGGAGGTGGGCGCCATCAATATCAGGTAGGCGAAGAAACCGTAGGAAGCCAGCGGAAAGCGGCGGCGAAAATGCCATGCGGCCGCCGCCAGCGCCGCCAGAGCGATGAGCCCGAAGATAGCCCCATGGTCGAAAATGGTCTTTGAGATCGGAAAATCCCAATCCGCCGTCAGCCGCACCGGCAGAACGAACTCGCCGGCATACACGAACAGGGCGCGGCACTGGGTGAAGAAATATTGATACCAGGTGAAATCCCTGAGCCCGAATCCGGCGCTGGTGGCATGAAAGATGGGGCCCCAGAACATGGCCAGCCCGGCTCCGGCCCCCGCGGCCAGGGCGCCGTACAGCCTCCAGTTCCGCCACACGCCGCGGAAAGAGAATCCGGGATTCCACCAATAGTCCGTCAGGATCAGCAGGGCGGGAAGCGCGATGGTGTGTTCCTTGGCGAGGAGGGCCGCGCCGAACAGAATCATCACGGCGAAAACCACGCCCCACGAAGCTTCCGTCTTCCGCCGGTAGAGGAAGATGGCGAAAGCGGCGAACGCCAGCATCACGCTGAGGCATTCGGAACGGCCGGCCAGGTAGGCTACCGCCTCGGTCTGGATGGGGTGCAGAAGGAATACCGCGGCGCCGAATCCCGCCAGCAGGCCGCGGCGCGGATCGGCGACGCGCGCCCATTCGAGCAGCCGCCGGAGGATCAGATAAACCAGCCCGGCGGCAGCGCAATGGATCAGCACGTTGAGCGCGTGATAAGAGAACGTGTCGTCTCCCGAGATGCGAGCGTTGATCCAGTAAGTGAACATCAGCGCCGGACGGAGGCCGCCCAGCCACGAACGCAAGGGGGCCGACGCCACGTTGGCGATGGCGAACGGCAGCATGTTGTCGTCGAACAGGAACGGCCCGCGCAGGGCGGGCAAATAGGCTCCAAAAGCGGCCAGCACGGCGGCCGCAAAGACCCACCAGCGCCGCCCCCTGCGCGGTTTCGAGGGAGGCCGCGGCTTGGCCACCGTGGCGTCGGGCCGAAGCTGGCGCCGGTTATTCTTCATGGTTCCTGAGGCCCTGAACGTGATATTCCAGGATGGCCACGCGTTGCGCCAGCGCGATGTTGTCGTCCCGCAGATGGGAGACGATCACCGAAAAGCGGAAGAACATAATAAGGAAGAAACTGGCCGCCACCAGAAAGAGCGCCAGTGGGGAATCGGGAAGGCCGATCAGGTTGCGCACATGGTCCAGCAGCGGGCGGGTCCGCGAAAGCACCAGCATGGCCCCGGCGGCGATAAGCCACACGGAGGAATATTCCACCCGGATGTGCGCGCGGCGCACCGATATCAGCACCATGATGAGCAGGATGACGCTCAAACCGGTGGTGACGTTCAAGAGCCGATCCATATTAACCTCCGGCGCCGGGTCCGCCCGCTCCCCCACGCGGCCGGCCTTCCCATTTCAGCACGTTGACAAACACGCCCAGCAGCACGTGAGCGATGTAATAGAGCGATTTGAGCGCCGTGATCGACGAGCGGCCGGCCAGGCGCGGGCGCATCGTGCAGGGCACTTCCTCAAAGCGAAACCGCCGCCGTTGCAGCACCACCAGGGCCTCGATCTCGGGGTATTCGAGTGGAAAGCTGCGGCTGAACAGTTCGAGCGCCCGCCGGTTGACGCCCACGAACCCGGAGGTGGGGTCGTGCACCGGTTTCCCCAGGATGGGGCGCAGCACCATGCGGAACAGGCGGATGCCGAGCGAGCGAACCACCCCCGTGCGGGAACCGTTTTCGTCGACGAAGCGCGAGCCGATCACCATCTCGCAGCCCGATTCCTTCAGCCGCGCGAACACGCGCGGGATGTCGCCGGCGTCGTGCTGCCCGTCGCCGTCCACCCGTATGACATACTGAAACCCGAGCTCGCAAGCCAGCTTGTAGCCGGCTTGCACACAGCCGCCCAGGCCCAGATGGTGGGGCAGCGCCAGCACCTCGGCGCCGGCCCCCCGCGCAACGGGGACAGTGGCGTCCGCCGAGCAATCGTCGATCACCAGGACGGGCGTTCCGGGCATGTGCTGGTGAATCGAACGGATCACCTGGCCGACGGCGCCTTCTTCGTTGAAGGCCGGCACAATCACCAGCAGAAAGTCCGGACCGATAGCGTGGATCACAACTCGGCCACCCTTCCGGCCCTGCCCGGCGTGGCGCGGGCGCTCGTGCCGAAGCGCCCTCTGGGCCCGTCGAGACTCCCTCGAAAATGGCCTATATGTGGCGCAGGCGCTCCTGCCCAATGCCACTTAGTTTTCCCGGACCCGCGAATCCGGCGGAAGTGGTGGGGCGGACCCCCTGGTCCGCGCGGGTCCCCCCGGACCCGCTCTTCTCTTGAAGAATCAGGCGAGTGCCACCCTCCACAAGCCGGCCAGGGGGCCGGCAGCGGACCGGGGGGTCCGCCCCACCCGTGCGTCCGGGCGCCCGGAATTGGAAAACTAAGTGGCATTGGACACTCCTGCCGGGGCGCCCTCTGGGCCCGTCCCGACTCTTCGGGACGCTTGGTCTTCTCATCCTTCGTCGAGCGCCGCCGCGCATGTCCGCTCCTCTCGACACGCTCCCGCCATTGCGACAAGGCGGGCGCCGGCGCGGCAACATGGATCGGATCGGGCAACCCCCGATTTTAGCAGCGGTTTGTGGGGTCGGGCCTTTCGGCCTGCCGCCGGCTTTCGAGCCGGCGTTCTTCGGCGCGCAACGCCGGGCCGAAGCGGGCCCAGATGGCGCCCCGGCACGCCCGGCACGCTGCCGGAGAACAAATCAAACGGCCGACGCGCCGGCGAACCGCCTCACGTCGGGTAACGCGCTCCAATCGCGGTAGAATAGGAGCGCTGGCGCCCCATGAATCAGGTCACGTTTTCCATACCGGATGAGATCTTGTTTGCCTTGAAGGCGACGCCTGATGCCCTTGCGTCCACGATCCGTTTGGCTGCGTCGGTCAAGTTGTATGAGATGGGCCGGCTTTCCTCCGGAGCCGCCGCCCAGCTTGCCGGCGTACCAAAGCCCTATTTCCTTAGCCGTTTGGCGGATTATTGCGTGAACACGTTCGACCTCAGCCAGGAGGATCTGATCCGCGATCTCAAGAGCGCGTGAGGCGATCTGCGATACCTCGCCGATCCAGTACCTACACCAGATTGGCTGCCTGCATTTATTAGCCGAGTTCTACACCCACACCTTCATTCCGCCCGCCGTCGCGGGTGAGTTGGAGCGAGGCAGGGCGATCGGTATCGATTTGCCGCAGATCCGCGCATTACCCTGGGTGAAGATCCAAGCCCCGGAAGGGCTGGGTAAGGCGCCCACGGCCGCGGATCTGGACGCCGGGGAAAAAGAAGTGCTGGCGTTGGGAATGCAGCTTCCAGGCGCCGTCGTGATCCTGGATGAACGGCTTGGGCGTCCGTATGCCGAGGCATTGAAGTTGACTTCCACGGGAACGCCGGGAATCCTCTTGCGCGCAAAAGTGGAAGGCCGGATTCCGCGGATTAAGCCCTTGCTCGAACATCTCGATGGTCTGGGATTCCGCTTGTCGGCGAGAACCCGCGCGGCAGTCCTCAAACAGGCTGGCGAATGAGCTTGGGAGAAAAGGGGACGCGCCTTTCTCCGGGAGAGAATGGAAAATGCGTCTCCTACTTGGTCCTTGCCTCACGCCGCGATTCGCGGCAGTACTTCCCTCTCGATCCGCGGCCGCATCTCCCGCTCGGCGACCTCCAGATCGTACGCGCTCTGAACGTTCAACCACATCCGCGGCGAAGTGCCGAAATACCGGCCCAGCCGCATCGCCGTGTCCACCGTGATGGCCCGCTTCCCGTTGACGATCGCGCTGATCCGGTTCATCGGAACCCGGAGTGCGCGCGCCAGTTCGTTCAGGCTGACGCCAATCTCATCAAGCTCGTCCCGCAGCAGTTCGCCCGGGTGGATTGGCGGCAATTTCCTCCTCTGCGCCATTGTTCTTCCTTCCTTAGTGGTAGTCCACGATCTCGACATCACGCGCGTCCCCGTCGCGCCAGGAAAAGCAGATCCGCCAGCGTTCGTTGACCCGAATGCTGTGCTGGCCAACCCGGTCGCTCTTCAACGCCTCCAGCCGGTTGCCGCGGATGGCCCCAATGTCAACCAGACTCGTGGCTGCATCCAACCACCGCAGCCGCTTGCGCGCCTGCTCTTCGATCCCCCGATACCGCCGGCTGCCAAATCCTTCATGAATCGCCTTGGTTTCCCGGCATCGGAACGAGCGAATCATACCCATCAAACATAGTATGCCGCGCGTATAGAGTCAAACCGGCGCCCAGGCGCGTCCGGGACCAGTTTCCGCGTCACCATCGAGACCGCCCATCGTGGCTCTCGCCAGTGCGCTTTTCCGGTAATCCCGTTCTATCTGCCGAGATTCGCGTGTGGTATTCTAATCGGGCAGGAAGCACCGAAATGCGCCAGCGTTTCTTCGCATTGCGCCCGGTTTTGCGATGGAGGACGTGTGAGAGGTCTGGCTTTTGCAATTTGTTGCGCGTTGATGAGTTCCGTTAGAATGACTGCCGCGCCCCTCGTAACTTACATAGGTTTGCCGGGAAGCGGCATTGAACTGGCGCCCGCGTCATCGGCGGAGTTCACAGCCGCTCTTAACGCATCGATCGATTCGAGCCTTCTTCCGTTGCTCCAGCACCTCCTGCCGTTCGGCGCGATCGTCAGGAATGGAACGTCCGAACGGCTGATCCTGGTCGCTGTGCGCTTCTATCTGAAAGGCCCGGATGGACGCACCGCCGCGTCGGACATGTCGCTGCAGACGTCCGCCAACCCCAATATGAACACGCTCGGGCCAGGCGCCCAGGTGCTGATCACTCCCGGCGGGGGCGCTCGGGTGCTAGGGCCACGCAGCGGGTCGGGCGGCGGCGGACGCAGCGTGGGATCGCCGAAGATCCTGGCGGACCGGGCCGAGTTGTACGGGCGACAGGCCGAAATCGACGTCGCACTCGACTGCGTGATTTTCGCCGACGGTGGCGTCATAGGCCCGGACGCGGGCCGCCACATGGACGACTTGAACGGCCTGAACCGCGCGAAGTCGGCAATTACGTCCGATGCGCTGGACCGCAGCGGGCCTGCCATCCGCGAGTATCTGCTGGCCATGGCAGACGCGCCGATTCCGCAAGCGACGGCTTCGGAGCAGGGGGACCGGGTCGAAGAGCGGATCGTCAGCCTTGGCCGCACGTACGCCCGTATGCTTCTGACCCGCCTGGACTCCTGCAAGACGGAAGGAGAGTTCCGCGACTTCCTTCAGCAGTTGGTCAAATCCCAGACGTCGACACCGGTGTTTAAGCGGAGGCAGTAATGGCTGCTCGGCCCCCTACTTCTGCAACAGGAAGTGGCCTACGAACTTGGCGTCTACGCCCGATCGGCAAGAGTTGCAGGCGGCGCAGCGCGGCGTGCGCGGCCCAGGCTCGCCGAACAGATTGAACGACGTGTCCTACTGCACAGGAAGGCGTTGAGCCGCCGATTGTGGACTCTGGAAGTCCACTTTACCGCGAACCCCGTTTACTGCCTTTGTGCAAAACCCTCCCGCAAAACCCCTCCGCCTGACGAGACCGCCCATCGTGGATCGCGCCGGTCCACTTTTTCGTAACACCGCTTTTGCCGCAACCGGCGTTCTTCACTGTACACATCTTCTGCTATCGCGAAAGCCGCTAATCGGAGCCCCTTCTTTGGTTTTAGAGAACGGACAATGTTAGGATGCCAAATGCAAGGTGGTTAGGAAGTATGAAGGCGCTATTGCTCGTGTCGGTGATGTTACCCGCGAGCCTGCTGTCCGGTCCAGCTTGGGCCGCGGATTCCTTCGAAAATGCAGTGAAGCTGGCGCAGCCGGCCATCCATATCGCCGAAGACGGCAAACACGCCCTCATCGAAATCCCTCTCACGAACCTTTCTGGATTGACGATTACAGCTTGGTCATATTCCGTCCAGCTACGTTATCCCGACGGCTCTACCCGCGTCGCCGGTCCTTTGCTTGTGGACAGTGTAAGCTCGCTCCAGAAAGGGAATGAGCGGGACAGTTTTCTGCCCGGCGCGACCCGCAATCTCACTGCGACCGTTCCTCTCGACGATGCAGGTGAGCCTCCATTGACGGCAAACGCCGCTCTTCGAGTGATTGCCTTTGCGGACAAGTCGGCGATTGGCGACTCCATCGAAATCGGACAGCTTGCATCCAGCCGTCGCTCCATGGCGGGGAGAATGAGCGAAGTGCTGGCTGAGATCGAGAAGGCGCGGCAAAGCCCAAACCCGCGGGCGGAAATGGAAGCGCTGGCTAAGCGTTACCCAGGTGCTATCGTACTTCAGCTTGTCCCGTTGGTTGACAATCCCACGGCAATTGACGCGGCGCTATCAAAGTACCGAGACTATCGCGATCTTTTGAACCAACACTCTGCGCTGAATCAACAGGCGTTTTCGCCTGCTAAATGAAATCCGCGGTCGGGCCGGTTTTGTTGAGAGCCGCCCGCCCGCGGCCACGATAGCGGAGTATCGCGAGAATAGCGAGAGCCGTACCGTGAACATCCGCCATCATGTCACGCAACGCGGCGAGGTCCGCCGGGATGTCTTCTTTACCGGCCGCGACCGCCGAGCTTTGTCATTACGGTCGTTTCGCCTCCCGGAACAGCTTCACCTGGATTCCTACGTCGAGTTCCTTCCATTTGGCATCGCCCGTAAGCGCATGCAGGCGCAGGTGACGCGCCAGAGCCATACAGGCGCGGTCGGCGAAGGATATGCCGTGCGTCCAAGCCAGGGCGCACAGATCGCGGCTTGCCCAGGCCAATTCCTCGTCGAAGGGCAGCACTTCCAGCTCCAGGCCCCGCAACAGGCCCGCCGTCAGGCGCGGATCGCCGCCCTTATGCACCAGCTTGGTCAACGATTCCGCAAGGTTGACAGCGCAGATGACCGAGCGGTCCAGCGCCGCATCCACCTTCTCCCAGCCGCGCTCGCGCCGTACCAGGGCGATCAGGGCCGAGCTGTCCAGAACATACTGCGCGCCTTCAGTCCGCAAGTTCCCGCCGCGCCTCCCGGCGCCGCTCCCCGATCAATTCCTCGCTCCAGATCTCGCTCTCCGGCCCCAAGCCGCGAAAGTACTTCTGCGCCGCGCGCACCGCGGCCGATCTCGATTCCACCACGATGCGCCCCCGCCCGCCCGTGATAGTCACCGCCGTGCCGGGCTTAACGTCCATCTTCTCGCGCAACTCGGCCGGGATCAGCACCCGGCCCGCGCTGTCCACCTTGCCTCTGTAACGAACGGCCGTCCTACGAAGCATGTTCCCATTTTCACCCATTCTGACAGTGTACGCCAGTCTGACATTTTCCCGTGCTTTCGGGGATCGGGCGCCCGGGCAAAACCCGTCGGCCCGCCACTGGTTTGCCATGCACGATTATGGTGTGATCGTTCGCCCTGGCATCATCTGAAAAACTTCAGCGGCGGAACGCCGCCCAGGCCACTCAATCCCCAAACTCATTCACCGATCCTTGCGGAACAACAAATCATTCAATGTCAATAACTTAACAATAAACGACCTAAGGCCCGACACCATCCCCCTGCTACCTTTCAAAGTGGAATGTCCCATCGCCCCGTCTCCCCCCAACGCCTCGCCGCCAATCGCGCCAACGCCACTAAGTCCACCGGACCCCGCTCCCCCGAGGGCAAGGCCCGCTCTTCCCAAAACGCCCGCAAACACGTGTTCACCGCCTCTACCTTCGCCGTCGTCCGCGTCGAAGACCTTCAGGAAATCGCCCATCTCCGCGACGACCTCATCGCCCTCTACCAGCCCGTCAACTCCCAGGAACTCTTCACCCTCGAACGCGCCGCCCTCGCCCAACAAGCCATCCTCCGCGGCGCCCGCCTCGAATCCGGTCTCTTCACCACCTGCCTCGACGAGTCCTTCGATAACGGCGGCGAACCCATCCGCCTCTTGAACCCGGTCATCGCCGGCGACGGGGATATCGAAGTCACTCGCGCCCAGAACCGCAACTACCTGCTCGGCGACGGCTTCCATCGCTTGAACCGCCAAGCCAACAGTTTCAGTCTCCTGCTGCGCTATCAGGCCCAGGCCGAGCGCCACTACCGCCGCGCCATCGAGGAATTCGACCGGCTCAAAGCCCTCCGCGAAGAATTACCAATCGAACCCATAACCGAGCCCCATCCCATAGCAAAGGAAACCACTTACCCCGATTCCCAAACAAACCCAAACGGCCCCAGTGGGATAAGCCTCCAGCCTCGTCAACCACCATCGCGGGCCGCGACGATTCCCGTCGAGCGGACCTCCGGCCTGCCACGCCGGCGTTCTTCCGGCCGACGCGCATCGAAGGTCGGATTGCAGGGATGCAACTTGGTTGCAGCAGGCGAAAAAGCCTGTTCCAGATCAAGGATGGGGGCGGCCGAATTAAGTTCCGGCCATCCGCTCACGCCGCGATTCGCGGCAGTACTTCCCTCTCGATCCGCGGCCGAATCTCCCGCTCGGCGGCCTCCAGATCGTGGGCGCTCTGCGGAGTTAGCGGGGCAGCGGCAGCGCGAGGAAAACGTGGCGAGGAATAGAGCTTGCGGGGAAAAAGGGGAGACGGGCACTTCCCCCAACCGAGGTGCCGTTGCCGCTACCTGTCCTTCGCCGGCACAGCGCGGCACTTGGTGCAGCGGTCGTACCAAACGACTCTCCCATTGACGGCCAGCGCATGAAAGCCAATCCTGCAATGCTGCCGATTTGCATGTTGGAAGTCGGGAATGCACGCCAGCGTCCAGCTCATTGTAGTGGCCGAGTTCTTCAGGAGGTCGATCAGCGCCTCGCGGGCGCTCACCCCGCTGGTGCCCCATTCAAACAGCATATACGGCCGCTCCGCGGCGTCTCCCCTCGCCAAGTATCCGTTCGCGGCATAAAACGAATCGAGGGAGTTCTCCACGAACGTTGCAATCCCCGTGGCTCTCGTGACCGCGTCCAACAACGCCTGTGCATGTTCCGAGGCGGTTCGCTTTTCGACCGGCACCTCCACCGGCGCGTCGAGGACGCTCTGCACCGGCCCAAGCGCGCCGCTTTCGTCCCGCGCCTCGGTTGGAATGATGTGGAAGCCCATTTGGGACTGCCGCACCCGATATCGGGGAAACCCAGGATTAGACTGATGATAAGCTGCCACGACCTTCGAAATCAGATCCACGCTCAAGGCGGGAGCGTCAAAAACACCGGCGTTCGCCGGGACCACGAAGCTGTGGGTCGCCCAAGTGAGCACCTCGGTTCCATTACCAACAAGGCCGTGGCTCTGCATGTGACCTCGCCACAGGAGGAGTGGCGTTTCGAACGTGACCGGCTTGGCGTACTGGGCCTCCAGTCGAGGCGCAAAGTCCCCCAGCGGCCAAGCGCCCGTCACGACGGTCGGGCCGCCGGATTGTGCGTGCTCCACCGCGGCCGCGCCAAGCGCCGCGAGAAGAGCCACCCCGAAGCTAAACGACGTTCGCATAATCCTCATTTCATTTTCCTCCATCCACGTAATCGAACCAAATCAGGCCCAGGCCCCGGACTCGACCCGCCCAGAACGGCGCGGCTCCTACCACGTGTAGGTGAAGGTGTTACAGAAATCGCTGCCCCTGCACGTTTGCACCTGGTAATAGGGGTTGTAGGTCTGGGAGAGGGTGCGGTTATTAACGTAGGCCTGGCCGTTGTAGGACATTGTCTGGGAAACGGACCAACCGCAGCTTATCATGTCCAGGTTAACGAGGCTCATATAGGTCTGAACATACGAGGCTGGCGAGCTGATCTTATCCTGATATTCGTTGTCGTCCGTGTGATTAGGAGCCGCCGCCTGCGTCTGGGCCGGACCGCTGGTTGCATGCCACGTGTTGTAGCATTCGTCGTCGACAGTGCCGAGGGATTCGCTGACGTAGTTGTAGACTCCGTCCCAGTTCCAGTATGACGGCTGGAGCGCCGCATAAAACAGCTGTCCGACTGGGTCGGGCTGCAGCACGTCCCCCAACTGTTGGGTCTCTCCGGTCGGCGCTACGTCCACGCCGACCTCGTATGATACGGAACCGCCATCCGGCTCCTGCCAGCTTTCGACCTCGTACCATGGCAGGCCGTAAACCTCCCAGACGCCATCCTGACCCGGAACGGCAGCACAGTTGTTGATCGCGTAACCCCATCCCGCGGACTCCTCGGAGTTATCGCACGAACCCGGCAGCGGTTCCCCGTCCCCGCCGAGCACGTATGCCTCGATACCGAGCCACCAACCCTGGCCATCATCCCAGTATTCAATGTATCCGGTGATCTCGTTATCCGCGGAAGAGTAATACGCATACGCGGAACAGTTATACTGGTAACAGGTGTCATTAAGCTGGGCGTGCGCCGCGCTTGGCATGAGCATCACGAGAGCGGCCGCCAGGAAGGCTGCCCTTAGGGCGTGACCTTTCATTTTGCGCTCCTGCTAGATTGATCTGACCGGGTCAATTTCCGACTGGCGTTATGCCGGGTCCACTTATGTTGACAGTCCGCCGAACATATAGGTCCAGCACATAAAAGGCGCCGGGGCCGAGCGCGGTCTGAAGCTGGCCGAGGTGGTCCAGGACCAACTGATGGCTTTGGGCCTGCAGCGCCTGCAACTGGGGGGAAGCGGGCAACCGCGCGCCGGCTGCGGCGATCACCCCAACCTGGGCCCGGATGGCAGCCTCATTGACCCGCCAGTCTGACGCTATGGCGACCAACGCCGATGCTTGCTGGTTTGTTAGCCCGGCTTGCTGCTGGATCAGATTACGGGGCAGGTCGCCATCTTTTCCTTGGGACTGCTTCTTGTCAGCCTGGTCCTGCAGCCACATCACGCGGTTGAAAAAGAAATGGTACAGAACGTAATCCGGCACGCCGGTGATGCTGTTGACCTGGGGGATTTGGCAAAATGCCCGAAGGCCAAGACACAGTACACAAACCGAGGAAACCGACACCGTCGAGTGGCGCATCTTTATATCCGTCGCTTTTTCGCACTAGATATGTGCTGAGAACAAACTTACCCCCCCCCATTTGATTGTCAAGCGTTTTCTTATTAGGAATTCACCTTATTTCTTGCTTGCGGCTGTCCCCTTCAACTTGGGGACGCAAGTTTCACTTACTGTCCGGCCGGGCGCAGGCAGCCACGTTGTATGTCGTCCCCTATGCGCGAGCGCGGGTTACTCACTCGCTCTGCGAATTCCGAGCCGCGCCGGTCAGCGTTCCGATTTTGAGGAAAACTCACCGTTCCGGCCGCTTCCAGATCGCGGCGCCGCCTCGCTGCCGCCTCGTGATCCGGCGCAACATGCCGGCGCACTCTTCGACGCGCATCAAATACGTCATCCCAAAGTAGATGGCGCCGTAGGGGCCGAGAATCGCGATTGCCGCCACGATGGGGTGATGCCTGCCGATACCGAGTTTCACGGCCCAGGCCGCCGTGGCCGCCACCGCAGCCGCCGTCCACAGCTTAGCCACCAGCGGCGCCGGCAAGCCGGTAGAGCCGATGCGCCGGTTCAGCGCGCGGCGCAACAGGGTGAACTCCACCCAACCCGCTACGCCGGCGGAGGCGGTCAAGCCGGCCACGCCCCAGCGCGCATCGATGCCAATCCACCCAGGCAGCCGCAGCGCGCACAGGTAGCCGAGGGCCGCGGTCAGCGTCACCCGCACCACGGCGAAGCGCAGCGGCGTGCGCGTGTCCCGCAGCGCATAGTATGTGGAAGAATAGAGACGCCCCAGCGTGGAAGCCAGCAGTCCCACCCCCGACCCGGCCAGTATTCCCCAGACATAAGTGGAATCGGCGCGCTTGAACTGGCCGGTCTGGAAGAGCGCGGCCGCAATCACATCGCCCAAAGCCAGAAAAGCCATGGCCGAGGGCACGATGAAGAAAGCGATCCGGCGCAGACCGGAATCGAGCCTTCGCCGCAGATAGGCGCCCACCTCCGCCGGGTCGCCCAGAGCGCTCGACATCGCGGGCAGCTCCGCGGCCGAAACCGCCATGCCGAAGAGACTGACGGGCAGGGTGTAGAGCAACTGCGCGCTGGTCAACCCCGAGACCGGGCCTGTCCCCAGAAAGCTCGCCAGCCACGCATCCACGTAAGCGCTGATCTGGACCACGCCCCGGCTCACGAACACGGGAAGGAAATTGCGAATCACCTCGCGGACGCCCGGCGAACGGGTGTCCGGGCGGATGCGCAGGCGGCGCACAAGGCGCAGCACCATGGGAATTTGCACTCCGAACTGGAGCGCGCTGCCCACCACCGAACCCCACGCCAGTTTGATGGCCAGCGAACTTTGGGGAATCCCGCCGTAGAACACCAGGGTGGCGATCATGGCCGCGTTCCACACCACTGGAGCGGTGTAGGAGAGGAAGAACTTGCGGTGGCTGTTCAAAATCCCCAGGCACCAGGCCGAGAGCACCAGCAGGCCGGCGCCGGGAAACAGAATCTGAACGATGCGGATGGTCAGCTCCCGCTTGTCGCCCCGAAACCCGGGAGCGATGGCGTCGATCAGAAACGGCGTGGCCAGCACGCCGAGCAGGACCAGCACCGATGTGGTGAGCGCCAGAATGGCGCCCACCGCGCCCGCCACGCGGCCGGCTTCGTCCTCCTCGCCTTGCGCCAGCAGGCGGCTGTAGACCGGGATGAACGACGCCGAGAGAACGCCCTCGCCAAAGAGGTTCTGCAGAAAGTTGGGGATGCGGAGCGCGGCGCTGAAGGCGTCGGCCACATCCGAAAGTCCGAAGTAATGGGCGATGACGCGCTGCCGCACCAGGCCCACCAGGCGGCTGAGCAGAATGCCGGAGCCCACCAGGAACGCGTGGCGGCCGGTGCTTTCGGTACGCTCGACTGGTTTCACCGATCCAGCTTCTCTAGCACGGCGGAGGCCACTTCTTCGGTTGAACTGGTCCCGCCCAGGTCGGGCGTGCGCACCTTGCCCTCGGCCAGCACCGCGGCTACGGCGTCTTCCACCTCGCGCGCGGCGTCGCTCATTTGTAAGTGATCGAGCATCATGGCCGCGCTCAATATGGTGGCCAGCGGGTTGACGATTCCCTTCCCCGCGATATCGGGGGCCGAGCCGTGCACCGGCTCGAACATGGAGGGGAACCGGCGCAGCGGGTCGAGATTGGCGCTGGGAGCCAGGCCCATGCTGCCGACGATAATGGCGGAAAGGTCGCTCAGAATGTCGGCGAAGAGATTCGAGCCCACCACCACGTCGAAGCTCTCCGGGCGGCGCACGAAATTCATGGCCGCGGCGTCCACCAACAGCGACTCGGTTTCGATGTCGGGATATTCGGCGGCTACTCCGCGAAAGATACGGTCCCACAAAACCAGGCTGTAGCCCTGCGCATTGGACTTGGTCACCGAGGTGACGCGCTTCTTCGCGTTTCTCTTCACCGCCAGCTCGAAGGCGAAGCGCACGATGCGTTCCACCCCCCGCCGCGTGAAGACCGAAGTCTGTATGGCGATCTCCTCGGGCTGATGCTGGTAGACGAACCCGCCCACGGGCGCATACTCGCCCTCCGCGTTCTCGCGCACCACCACCATGTCGATATCGCCCGCCCTCTTTCCCTTGAGCGGCGACGAGACGCCGGCATAGAGGCGCGCCGGGCGCACGTTGGCATATTGATCGAAGGCGCGGCGTATGGGGAGCAGCAAGCCGTTGAGCGTGGTGTGGTCGGGAATGTCCGGGTGGCCCACGGCTCCCAGCAGAATCGCGTCGCAGGGTTGGAGAAGATCGATGGCCCCGGCGGGCATCATGCGCCCCCAGCGGAAGAAGTGCGCCGAGCCCCACTCGAATTCCTGAAACGCAAAGACCACTCCGTGTTTCTGTCCGGCCCGCTCCAGCACGCGAATGGCCTGAGGGACCACTTCCCGGCCGACGCCGTCGCCGGGGATGACTGCGATGGTGAACGTCTTCATGGGGTTTGAAAACAATCTTAGCGTGGCGCGCAGCCTCCGGTCTTACTTGAGCTTCGCCCGGATCTCGATTCCCCCCACTACCGCGCGTCCCGGCATTGCCACACCGGGAATCTCTTGGTAGGCGGTGTTGGTCAGGTTAGTGAACTGAAGGTAGGGCCGCATCCACCCGTTCGCCCGCGCTAGCGCAACGTCCCAAAGCGGATACGGGTCGTGGCCGTTGCGTTCGAGCACGCCCAGGCGCGTCCGCACCAGAAGGAGTCGTGCGATCGCGCCTTGATAGTTCAGCGTCCCGTTGTGAACGGGATAGTTTGACGTATATTCCGTCAACAGTCCCGGCGCCAAATCGGTGCGCAATTGCATACCGGTGTAGCTCAAGGTCAGTTGGTTGCCTTCGCACAAAGGGATCTGCAGGCTGGCTTCGACTCCGGTGGCCCGCAGGCGCCCGAGATTCGCCGCCTGCCACGGGTCGCCGGACGATTCTCGTACGTAATCGATGTCGTTGCGGTCGCTGCGGTCGAACACGGTCGCTTGCGCCAGAATCCGGGCGGATGGGCGCCATTCCGCCGCCACCTCCCGGCTCCAAGCCTGCTCCGGCTTGAGGTTGGGCGAGCCGAGGGTTGCCGGATCGGTGTAATACAACTCCGTGAACGATGGCAGCCGGAAAGCGTGGCTGACGCCGCCGCGCAGCTTCAGCTTCGGCGACGCCCATACGCCGCCCGTGACGGACGGACTGAACTGATGGTCAAGCCCGCGATAGACCTCCTCTCTTGCGCCAATGTCGAGCGAGAACCGCCCCAGGGCGCGGAAGTCGATCGCGCCAAATGCCGCCGCGCGCCCACGCGTGTGCGCCCCCAAATTGGAGCTTTGGATGGAATCGTAGGAGCCGTCGGTTCCGTAATGCATCTCCGTATTCCGGCCGAAGCGCCGTCGCCGGCGTAACGCGCCCTGGTACGTGTCGAGCACGTGCCGGTTGGTGTACACCTGCGGCTGGTCGCGAAACAAAACAAAGAGGTCGGTGTGACGGCGGTAACCAAGGTCCACTTCAGTCGATGCCCCGAGCGTCTGGCGAATCCCCGCAAACCACGATTTGGTGCGCTCCCAGGACGGGTAATCGCCGTAAAACTGGTCGGCGCCGAAGGGCCGGTCGCTGATCGCAAGCATAATGTCCGTGGCGCCAAGCCTCCCTATGTGGTGGCTAAGAGAGGCGATCGAAAGGTTGCGGTAGTCGCGATCAAACTGGAATCCCGATGAGAAGTCCCGGTCGGCGGACAGGTCCTCGGTCCAACCGCTCTGCAACAGCAGCAGTTCGACATGTTGTTGGTTGACGCCGAAGTTGCCCAGCGAGGTCCGAAGGCGGACCTCGCTCGATTCCGGCGGCTGCGAAATGAAATTGACGACGCCGCCGACCGCATCCGAGCCGTACAGCGTGGAGCCGGCCCCCTTCAGAACCTCGATGCGGTCCAGGGATTCGAGCGGTATTGGCGTATCGAAGTCGTGATGTCCCGTCTGGGCGTCGTTCAAACGGAGTCCGTTCCAGAGCGCCAGCGTCTGGCCGAAGGTTCCACCGCGAATCGACACGTCGGTCTGAATGTTGTTTGGTCCCCGAGCTTGAACGTCCACCGAGGGATCGAGACGCAGGAATCCGGTGGGATCGTTGAACAGGATCTGGCTCTCCTTATCGGCCGGCAACACCGCAACCGAGCGATCGGACTCTCCGAGGGGAATCGGTTCGTACACGCCGGTGACGATCACGGTCTCGACGGGAAGGGGAGGAACAGAAGTCTGACCGAAGCACAAAATCGCCCTGCCCAGAGCTAGTGAAACGAGTGCGAGCCGCAACCGTGAACTGGCGGAGGCAAACTTCCCAAACGCCCTGGAGATCCGGCCGTGTGGGGCCGCAGGTCTGTCTGTGTCTCTCGTCGAAGCGCGCATGGGCCGTTTCCCGATGATCGCGCCCGAACCGGCGCCCAGCCAAGGACAGTTTACTGGCGTGCGAAATAGTTGAACGCATCAATCATTTCCGCTAGGCTCAAGCAATGAGAATCGGGAGGTTTTTGGAGGAAAGCCCGCTGTTCGCCATCACCAAGGCGGCGCGGGTCCTGGAGGCGAGGCTCAATCGCGCACTGCGGAGCGAGGATCTGACGTTTCTTCAGGGGCTGGTCCTGGTGGCTGTGTTCTTCGAGGACCCGGTCATGGTCAGCCCGTCGCAACTGGCCGAGAGCTTTTCGACCACGCGCGGCAATATGAGCCACTGCCTCTCTTCGCTCGAAGCGCAAGGCTTGGTGAAACGGCAGATCGACCGGGACGATGCGCGGGTCTTCCGCATCTCGATCCGGCCAGATGGCAAAAAGCGCGCGATGCGTCTGATCCGCACCTTTGACGGGCTCCAGAACCTCCTGGAGCATGAGGTCGGAGCCAGGAATGTCCGGCAGACCCTGGCGAACATCGGGCGGATTGAGACGCTATGCCTCGAGTTGGCGGTCCGGCCGGCGATCGGGAACCCTCCAGTATCCCGCCCCGCGGCGGCCTGGCACTCGAGAGCCGTCTAGTGGTTTTGGCGCACGGCGGAGCTACATCCGGGCCGCCCCCTTTACCCGCTCTCCGGCGGTCACTTGGGGTAACCACGAAAAAGCCCGATCCAAGAGGATCGGGCTTTTAGAATAAACCGGGCGACTTCCTACTCTCCCACACACTTGCGCGCGCAGTACCATCGGGGCTGAGAGGCTTAACTGCCGTGTTCGGGATGGG
>JBEKPK010000008.1:0-41175 GCA_049520795.1 Bryobacteraceae bacterium | reverse complement strand
TGGGTCTATAGCTATGTGGTTCAACCTGATGGCTCGTTGGGCGACAAACAACCATATTTCTGGCTGCACATGACGGACATTCCCAACCAGAGCGGCGCGGAGGATCTTGCCGTCGACATGCACGGCAATCTTTATGTGGCGACCCGCATGGGCATCCAGGTTTGCGACCAGAACGGCCGCGTGCGGGCCATCCTGCCGCTGCCCACGCCATGTGGACCCGTGCGCAGCCTCTGCTTTGCCGGCGAGCATTTTGACGTACTCTACGTGACTGACGGGACGCAGGTTTTCGCCCGCCGTCTCAAAGTGCCCGGCTTCGCCCCGTGGGCGTCCCCAGCAGCGGTTCCGAGCCAGGGCGCGAGTTGATTACCACCCGCCGATCGCGCCGCCGCTGGCTGATGATCAGCTTCGCCTTCTGGGCGACGGTGATCAACTACATGGACCGGCAGACCTTATCCGTGGCGGCGCCGGTGCTGCGCGAGCAATTCCACATGAGCAACACGGAATACTCGCGAGTGGTGTTCGCGTTCATGCTGGCCTATACGATCATGAACGGGGTTTCCGGGCCGCTGATCGACCGCCTGGGGACACGACTCGGGTACGCGCTGTCGATCGGGTGGTGGTCGGCGGCGGCGGTGCTGCACGCGTTTGTGCGCGGGGCGGTGAGCCTCGGGGCGGCGCGCTTCCTGCTGGGGATGGGGGAGGCCGGCAACTGGCCGGGCGGCGTGAAGGTTGTGGCGGAGTGGTTCCCGGAGCAGGAGCGCGCACTGGCATCGGGCATCTTCAACAGTGGGTCGGCGGTGGGGGCGATCCTGGCGCCACCGGCGGTGGCCTACATCCTGCTGACGTACGGATGGCCGGCGGCGTTCGTTGCGGTCGGATTTCTCGGGTTTTTGTGGCTGATTTTCTGGTGGCCTGTCTACCGTACGCCGGCGGGCGCCAAAGCGGAGTCCGCGGCGCCGATGCCGGTACGGCGACTGCTGCGCTCACGCTTCGTGTTGAGCCTGACGATCTCCAAGATCTTCATGGACCCCGTGTGGTATTTCTACACCTTCTGGTTTCCGGAGTACCTGAAGAATGCGCGCCACTTCGATATGGCGGCGATCGGAAAGTACTCGTGGATCCCATTCATGGCGGCCGGCGTGGGGAACTACGCCGGCGGCTGGCTTTCCGGGTACTGGCTGCGGCGGGGCTGGTCGGTGACGGCGACTCGCAAATCGGGCGTGACCTTTTTCGCGGCGCTGATGACCGCGGCGATTCCGGCGGTGCTGGTCACCGATGCGTGGCTCTCGATGGCGCTGGTGTCGGTAGCGATGCTGGGCTATACGGGGGCCTCGGCCAACATGCTGTCGATGCCAGCGGATGTGTTTCCGAAGAATGCAGTGGCGTCGATTTGGGGACTGGCGAGTATGGGCTCGGGTTTCGGCGGTATGCTGTTCACGTTGATGACGGGATGGGCGGTAGACCATTTCTCATATAGGCCGGTGTTCTTCGGGTTCGGCGTCCTGCCGCTGATTTGCGCCACGATTCTATGGGTGTTCATGGGGCCGCTGAGCGGGAAGCCTGAGGTCGCCTGACAGCTTTCGGCAACCGCGCCCCTGAAATCGCGGCAAAGCGCATGCTCCACAAGCGGATTCAGTTGAAGAACAGCCTCTGCGCGTTGTCACCCCGGATTTTCGCCCGGCCGGCTTCCGAAGCGAACGCCAGCAACTCCTCGAAGCGCGCCGTCTGCTGCCGGTATTCCGCTGGCGTGCCGCCCAGCATGCCCCAGACGATGCGCTCCGGGCCGAAGGCGTCGTAGAGCCGCTTGGTCAGCCGGCTCAGGTCGCCTTTGTACTCCGCCCAATTGGAGTATTTCAGGATGACGCGCGGCAGTTCCGCCAGTTTCAGCACCTCCTCGTATTCCTTTTCCGTACCTTGCCCTGGCCGGCCCATATGATCGAGGATCACGGTGGTTTCGGGGAACTTCGCCGCCAACAAGCGGATGTTGGGCGCTTGCCCCGGTATGAAGTGCATCTGCACGGCCATCCCCATCGAGGCCACAGCCTGCCAGCAGGCCAACATGCGAGGATCCTTCATATCGCGGTTGCGAATGGGGCCGCCGGTTTCGGGCGTCATCGACATTTCGTGAATGCGCAGGGCGACGATGCGCTTCGGCCAGCGTTCCGCCAGGGCGCCGATCCGGCGAGGCGTATCCTCGCGCAGCGGATCGAACAGGCAGGTTCCTTTGAAATACCCCGGCCTCGGCTCATGGGCGAAGCAGTACTCCAGATAGCGGTGGTCGTCCTGGTAGGGCTCGGGATGAACGATAATCGAGTGCGCCAGGCCGGCGGCCTCGACCACCTTTACATGATCTTCCAGCGTGTAGGCGGCCGGCTTGTAGGGCGCGTCCGGCGCATAGGGGACCCGCCCAGGATCGAAAAGGTGAACGTGGGTCTCGATCGTCGCCGGCGCCGCGGCGGCGAGCAGGAAGCTGGTCGATGCAGTCAAACCCAGCAGCGCGTCACGGCGGGTGAAGGCATTTCCCATGGCTGTTGTTATAGCAGATGGCCCGATAGGCCGGGGCGGCGCAACCTTCGATCAGCCGGCCGGCGCCTCTCGCTGGCCGCGCTGTTAGGATGGTGGTTCGGTTGGAGGAAGACTGATGGAAACGGCGGCGTGGCCGGAAGGTCGGCATATCGCGGAGTTTTTCGAGAGAGACCGGTTCGCACAGGAGAACGGCATCCGGGTGGCGGAAGTCCGTCTCGGCTTCGCCCGTACCGAGATGACCGTCGAACCGCGCCACCTGAATAGCGTGGGGATCCTGCAGGGCGGCGCGCTGTTTACCCTGGCCGATCTGGCCTTTGCCGTGGCTTCGAATTCTCACGGGGTGGTGGCGGTGGCCTGCCAGGCCGATGTCACCTGGTTCAAGGCGGTCCGGTCGGGCAAGCTGACCGCCGTGGCCGAGGAAGTCTCCCGCACGCGCAAGCTCTCGACATGTCTGATCCGCGTCACGGACGACGCCGGGGAGTTGGTCGCGCTCTTCAAGGGCATTGCCTACATCAAAGCCGCGCCCCTCGGCGCCGAAGCGGGGCATTGAGCAACCGAAGATCCTGCAGTTGGGACAAGACACGGACAGTTGCGCGGAGTTAGCCTAATGGGCGGCGGAGCAGGCTCACGGCAAGGGTCCGCCCCGCGCCGGAGAAGATCATGAAGCGAAGAGAATTCCTGCGGGCGGCCGGCGCGGCGCTGGGCCTGGCCAACCGCGCGGCAGCCGCTGCGACCGGCATGTACATCTCACTCCACAGCTCGTTGGTAGCCGGCAAGACGCAGTGGCCGGAGACTGCGCGGCTTGCGGCGAAGGCCGGGTTCGGGGGTGTGGACATCAATCTGAGCGCGGCGATGCAAGAAGGGTTGGATGCCACCAGGGCGCTCCTGGCGGAGTTGAAGCTGCGGCCGGCGAACTGCGTCCTTCCGTTGCAGATGACGCGCGATGAGGAGGCGTTCAAGAGAGGGATGGAGGGGCTGGAAGACCAAGTGCGTTTCGCAGTGGCGATCGGGTGTCCGCGGATGGTCTACACTGCGTGGGGGGCGGCGCCGGCCACGACGACGAAAGAGGAGTTTCGAAAGACGCTGGTGGGACGTTTTCAGGCGGCGGGAACGGGGCTGGCCAAGTACAACGTGCGGTGCGGGCTCGAATTCATGGGGTCGTTGCAATCCCGGTCGCGATTGCCGTCCTTCCTCTGCCTGATGAACGAGATGCTGGACTTCGCCAAAGACTGCGGGCCGGACTACGGGGTACTGCTGGACTCCTGGCACTGGTATCACGCGGGGGCGACGATCGAGGATATCCACAAGGCGGGGAAGGCGCGGATTGTGTCGGTCCACGTCTCGGACGCGGCCAAGATGCCGCCGGAGGATGTGCGGGACAACGCACGGCTCATGCCTGGAGAAGGAGTGATCGACCTGGTGGGGTTTTTCAAGGCGTTGAAGGACATCGGGTACGAGGACGGGGTGAGTCCGGAACCCCTAGGTCGTATTCCGAAAGAGATGCCGGCCGAAGAAGGCGCCAAGCTGGCGTGCGACGCCACGCGGGCGGTGATGCGCAAGGCTGGAATTGACGTGTAAGCGGGATCATCCCGGAAGGCCGCCGGGAAGCTGCCACCGCCGCCTCCCGGAAAACTCAAGAGCCGGGGGCGAGTTCCGACAACTTGACCCAGAAGGCGGGCTGCGACAGGCGGCAACGCGCAGAAGGTTCGGCGTAGAGCGGATGCGCGGACATGGACTCCCAGATCTCCTTCAGCGACTGCTTCTGGACATTCCCGAACGAGTAGGGCGTGAAATCGCAGGGACAGACGTCGCCGTTGGCGCGCAGATGGACTTGCACCATTCCGGCGGGACAGCCTTCGGCCACGCAGGGATAGGCGATGCTCGAAAACATGGTTTGGTGGATGATGCGCGGGTAGTCGGGCTTTTCGGTGTACTTCGCGCGGAACTCGACGATGCGCCGGGCGTCTTCATCGCCTAACATGCAGTCGCGCTGAGCCGAGAGGCGCCCAGCCGGGATGACGTCGAACAGGAAGACCTCGAGGACATTGAGAGAACGGGCGAGGTCCATCATGGCGTCGAGCTCGCCGTTGCGGATGTTCTCCTTGGTTGCGTAAGTGGACACGCCGGTCAGGATGCCGGCATCCTGACACAGTTTGAGCCCGCGGTACGCCTTCTCGGCCAGACCGGGGCGCCGGCGATGGATGTCGTGCCGCTCGGCGTCGAAGTGGTCCAGGCTGACGAACACGCCGTAGACGCCCGCCTGTTTGAGCCTGGCGACGGAGCGCTCGATCAGGAACTCGCCGTTGGTGAAGATCGTGCAGACGCTGCGGTGTTTGTCGACCGCGGCGATGAGGTCGTAGATTCTCCGGTACAGCAAAGGCTCGCCGCCGGTAAGCACGACGCAAGTCGTGCCGAGATCAAGGGCCTGGTCGACGACGCTTTTCAGCTCCTCGAAGGCGAGGGCGCTGTTCTCCCGCCGGGTCTTCTCCTGGTAATCGGCCGCCGAGCAATGCAGGCAGTCGCACTGGCAGTTATAAGTGACTGCCATGGTGATGACGTGCGGCGTACGTCCGGCCAAGGCGAAGCTCACGGGGGCGGCGGCCCCATTGGGCCGGAGCATGTTCTCCATGATCAGCTTGACCCTGCGCCTGGCCGCGGGAGAGCCGAGCGGCGGGGTGAGCAGGGAGAACGCCTTGTAGCCGTCCTCCAATTCGACCAGAGGCTTCCCGCCAACGTAATAGTTGTCCTGGGCGTGACGGTAGTTCGCCATCGTATTCCGGATCGCGCTGCGTTGCCACGCTTTCAGATCAGAATCCACGAGATTCACCCAATGCGGGCCCCCTGACAGAACACAACCGGGCTTCCAACCGCAAGAGAAGACGGTACCGCATGGTGTTCCGGTCCGTCAAGCAGGGCAGCGCCGAGCATTCCCTCACGGCCTGGTCAGCAAGGCAGCTTCGAATTCGGCGGCGGCCAGATGGGCCTTCTCCGCGCCGCGAGTGACAATCAGCAGACTCGACCCGGGCTGGCCAGGCGTCTTGACCTCAATCTGACCGGCGGACCAGACGCCCCTGGACTGGCGCAAACCATAATAAAGGAACTCCTTGACGGCCCCCGAAGACTGGAGCGTCTTCTCCACGCGGACCGGATAGAGGCTCTCGCGGTCAAGCCATGAGGTCACGGTCGCGTACTGCGAGTGGTCATCGCCATCCGGCGCACTCCTCACCAGGTAACAGGCGCGGGCGCCGTAGCGGGTCTCGCCGATGAGCGCCTGCTTGCGCCACTGAAACTGGTTCTCCAGCAAGTCCTCGTAGGTGAAGGCCGTCTCCAGCAGGGCATCCCCCCAGCTTTCAAACGGCACGGTCGCGGGCCGGGGGTCTCCGGCATGGCCGGTACGAATGGAGGCCGGGCCCGCCGCCGGGATTTCGAGCAGCAATCGGGCCCTGGCGGGCGGGGGGTCGGTGATCTCGCAGAAGAGCTTCACGCTGCCCGCGAACCAGCGGGCGCGCATGGAGATCTGATAGCTTCGGCGTTCGCCCGATGGCGCCACGCGAACCAGCCGTCCGCTCGCCCGGAAGTCCGTCGCTGCCCGGATGGCCTCCAGCCGCGCCTTCAATTCCCCGACGGTCATCGCCGTTTGGCCCCGCGCCCCGAACGCCGCACAGAGAAGAACCGCCGCGAGGGACTTCCCGGAAAAACGCATAAAACCCGGTCTCATCCCGCCACCACGCGCCCATCCTTCAAGTGCACGTTGCGGTGGCCGATGCGCGCGACCTCCGCCTCGTGGGTCACCAGGACAATGGTCATGCTCCGCTGGGACTGAATGCCGGAGAGTAACGCCATGGTCTTCGCCGAGTTCTCGCTATCCAGGTTGCCCGTGGGTTCGTCGCCCAGCAGAATCTCCGGATCGTTCGCCAGGCTGCGCGCGATCGCCACCCTTTGCCGCTCGCCCGCCGATAGCTGGTTCGGATATTGCCGGAGACGGTGCGTCATGCCGACTTCCTCCAACAGCGCCTCCGCCTTCCGGCGCCGCTCACGGGCGCCGGATCGGCCTTCCAGCATGGGAATTTGCACATTGTCCAGGACCCGCAGCGCCGGCAACAAGTGGAAAGCCTGAAACACGAAGCCGACGCGCCGCGACCGGTAAGCATCCAGGTCGAACGGGCCGGACAGGCTCGCGCCACGGTAGAAGACCTCGCCGCTCGAAGGCGCGTCCAGACCGCCCAGCAATTGCAGCAGCGTCGACTTGCCGCTTCCGCTCGGCCCGCTGATGGTCAGGAACTCGCCCCGTGCGACCTGCAAATCGACACCGCGCAACGCCTGGATTCGACCGTCGTCGTACATCTTCCACAGGGACCGCGCCTCCAGCATGGGTTCGTCAGTCATGTCGCAAGGCCTCCACCGGAGAAAGCCGGGCCCCGCGCCATGCGGGCAGCGCGCCGGCCGCGAGTCCGATCAGAACGGCGATCACCAAAGCCTCTCCCGAGTGAGGCGCGGAAATCGAGGCATCGGCGACGTTGGCGGTCGCCGGGAGCGCCGCCAGCAGCCGTAGCGCGCCCCATCCAGCGACCAGCCCCACGATCCCGCCTACCGAGCCCAGCGTGGCGGCCTCCAGTTGGATCAGCAGAATCACGCGCCAACGCCTCCAGCCCAAGGCGCGCAAGATGCCGATTTCCCTGGTTCGCTCAAACACCGCCATGGCCATGGTGTTGGCGATCCCCAGGGTTCCCACCAGAAGCGCGATGAGCGACGTCCCCCAGGCGATGGAGCGGGCAAAGGAAACGAACTGGTTGTTGTGCGCCCGCTCGCCGGCGGGCACGGCCTTCAGCCCCGGAACGGCCTCCTCGATGGCGGCGCGAGCCTGGCGGATATACTCCTCGGCGGTGCGCCCGGCCGGCGCCGGGCGCAAGCGCACGTGAAATGCAGTGACCTTGCCGTTCAGATCGGCGAGTTTCTGCAACTGCCGGATGGGCATCATGACGGCCCCCGTCTCCAGCGCCGAACCGCCGCGAAAGACGCCCACCACGCGGAAGGAGGCGCCCTGGATCTCCATTGTGTCGCCGGCTTTCTTGCCGAGGTTGCCCGCCAGGATCTCCCCCAGCATCACCTCCGCCTCCTCGCCCCGGAACTTGCGTCCGTCCAGGATCTTTAGCGGGGCCATTTCATAAGAGTCCTCCGGCAATCCGTAGACCAGCGCGTTCACCTCGGGCGTGAGGTCCATCAGGTTGAGCACAATCGGAGACGCCTCAGCCACCGCCGGGAGCGAGCGAATCGTGTCCCCCACTCGTTCGTCGACGGTGGTATTCAGAAATGTCTTTTGAACGACGGCCAGGTCCGTGCCTTCGCTCTCGTAAAGCTTCAGCCACTGACGCTCGAACGACTGCGAGAAACCCACCAGGGCCACAAAGGCGGCGATGCCCACGGCAATGCCGCAAACCGTGAGGCTGGTGCGCAGCCGGCGGCGTGCAATGTTTATGAGCGCAATCCGAAGCAGCGCCACTTCACTCCTCCAGTCCACGAAGGCCTAACCAGCGCGGGGAGCGACGATTGTATCGCGCGGCCGCGACCGGTCGCAATGGGATTATCCAACGGCCCGCGCGGTATTCCGCCGCTTGCGGCGCGGAAGTCCTTCTTTGCACGTTTTCCCATCCCGCCACCTCCTCCAGGAGTCCGTGAAGTGGGCCCCAAAATCGACACAAGCGGGAAAACTCGGAGGTGCGTCCCTCTAAGCCTGAATCCCGAAGTTGGCGCAGTTTTCCGGGCGCGGGCTTCGCGTGCATGTTGGTCCGCCCTCAGAAGCCCTGCTTCGTCTTTACCAGGTTTGTAAGGTCATAACCCTGCGCCTTAATGCGCTCGACGATGCTGTTGAACAGCCCTTCCTCCATGCGGCGGTCGCGGCCCAGAATCCAAAGGTACTTGCGATCCGGTTCGCCCACGACGGCCCAGCGGTAATCAGGGTCCAGGTCGATAATCCAGTAATCGCCGTAGAACGGCCAGAAGAAAGTTACCTTGAGCTTGGTGTTCGGACCCGCCTTCGATGCGACGTGCGCCGTGCCCGTGGCTGACGTGATTCGCCCATCCGCCGTCCGACACTCGTTCACCACGGTGATCTTGCCGTCGTCGCGTCGGGCGTACATCGCGCTCGTGTCGGACGCGCACTTGCTCTGAAAGCGGTTGGGAAGCCGCGCGATCTCATACCATTTGCCTGCATACCGGCTAAAGTCCACCGCAGGTACAACCTGCAATGGGCGTTCCGCGCCTCCACTCGCGAACAGTCTCATATGGCAAGTCTTACCAGCCGCGTGCGGCCAGTGTTAGCGGCTCGATGCCCTGTTTCAAGACTCCCGAATGAGCGAAGACGAGGGCTTGCACGCCCCCTTGGCTGGCGAGGCGCATCGCCAACCGGCTCACGGATGCCCGGTCCTGCGCCTGGTCTTTGGAGAACAACCAGGGAGAACCCTTCACGTGGCCGTCCGAGCCGGCGTCAGCGGCGTCGCCAAGCATGAGGACGCCGTTCACCAGATAAGCTGCGCTGCCCGCCGTATGGCCGGGGACGGCAAAGACCCGCACCTGCGCGGTCCCCAAATCCACTACTTCCCCATCGTGGAGGGCCCGGTTGATCTTCACGCCGGTCGGCCTGACGGGCATCATCCGCATGATCGGACCGCCGGAGGATGCCCGCCCTTCCGCCACTTCCACCTCCTCCGACAACGCCATGACTTGCGCGTTGGGGAACAGCGGCGCCCCAGCTATATGGTCCCGGTGGCCGTGGGTCAGAAATATGGTCTTGACGCTCTCCCGCCCAAGCCCAAGGCGCGAAAGTTCGCCGAGGATGGCCTTCCCCGTTTTGTCGATGCCTGCATCGAATAGCGCTACGTCGCCCCCAGCCAACGGCAACACGCAAATGCTGACGAACCCGTCTTTAACGATTCGGAGACCGTTAATTTCGAGCCCATCCGGAATGGACTGCCGGCCCATGAAGGTGGTGGCGATGAGAACCCCAAAGCCAACGATGACAAGCGCTGCCACGAGCGCCAGGTATCCCAGAAATTCCATGTTGGCCTCCTAGTCATCAGCGATTATAAATCCAAGCATCCGCTTCATCGCGGCGGGATGGCGCGTTTACCATCAGCGGCTCCGAATACCGTAAACTGGGCGGCAATGGGACTCATGGAATCGATCCGCACCCACCCCGTGCGGCCCGGCGAAATCGGAATCTGGTGGTTGGGGCAAAACGGATTCATCTTCAAGTCGCCCGAAAACACGCTACTGGGCGTCGACCTCTATCTGACCGACAGTTGCGCCGGCCTTACGAACGCAATCGACCTGCGCCGCCGGACGCCTGTTCTGTTGCCGCCGGAAAGCGTAGCGCTCGACGTCTTTGCCTGCACGCACAATCATCAGGATCACACGGACCCGGAGACCATTCGCGGATTGAAGAACAAAGACACAACCCTGTTCACCGGACCCATGCCAAGCTGCAGGGTCTTCCGCCGGGAGGGGGTGGAAGAGGGGCGAATTGCGCCGGCGTGGCCCGATTGCGAAATCGAATACCGCGATCTGATGATTCGAGGCGCCTTCGCGTTGCCGACGGATGCTTCGGATCTCAACCATATGGGATTTGTCGTGCAGTTTGGGAGGGGACCGAAGATCTATATCACCGGAGACACGGCTCCCCACGAGCTGCTTTATTCCGCGGCGAAATTCGAGCCGGACCTCATGATCTCCTGCATAAACGGCGGCTTCAACAATCTCTCGGCGTGGCAAGCCGCCGGCCTGGCCTCACATGTGAAGCCGAAGCTGGCCATTGGATCGCATTACGACATGTTCGCCGACAACGCTGGAGACCCGCAAATGTTCCGCGCCGGTCTTGCCGTACAGGCTCCCGATGTCGCATTCCGGGAACTCACGCATGGCGAGGCCTTCGTCTACACGCGGTAGGCGTTGGAAAGAAGAAACCGGACTTCTTGGCCGAGAGTTGGCGCTGAGGCCGAATTCGTGCGCTATTCTGGATCTTTCTTGCAGGGCTGCCTGGCGCGACGGGTGGCCGGCGTTCAAGAGGAGCGAGAGATGAGAATCAGGCGCATGGATTCATCAACGGGGGCGATCAAAGCGAACTCCGCGGTTCTCGCGAGGCCTCCGTGTTGATGCAGGGAAAGACCGCGCTGGTCACGGGAGCGGGGACCGGCATCGGCGAAGAAATCGCGCGGCTGTTCTGCGCCGAGGGCGCGCAAGTCTGGCTGCTCGACCGCGACGCGGAACGGCTGCAAGCCACGTATGATTCGCTTCGGGGAACCGGAGCTTCCGTTTTCCCGGTCCTGGCGGACCTGCGACGGGCGGATCAGGTCGCGGAGGCGTTCGACCGGATTCACCAGCGGACACCGGCGCTTGACGTACTGGTCAACAACGCGGGGATCTACCCGCGGCGCGCCTTTCTGGAAATGACCGAAGAGGAGTGGAGCGGCATCCTCGATGTGAACCTGAACGGAGCATACCGGTGCACGCGTCTGGCGGCGCCGCCCATGGTGGCGCGGCGCTCCGGCAAGATCATCTTCATTTCCTCGGTTACGTTTCATTGGGGATTGCAGCGCCTGACTCACTACGTGGCGTCCAAAGGCGGGTTGATCGGATTCACGCGCTCGCTGGCCCGCGAGTTGGGCCCGCACAACGTCCACGTCAACTGCATTACGCCGGGCGCCATCGAAACAGAAGCGGAGGCCCGAACGGTGACGCCGGAGGAGGCTTGGGAGTGGGTACGGCTGCAGAGTCTCGAGCGCCGGATCAAGCCGCTCGACATCGCCCGAGTCTGCGTATTTCTGGCGACGGAGTGGAGCGACGGCCTCACGGGCCAAACCATCAACGTGGATGGCGGCTGGGTGATGCATTAGTCGCGGGAGGCCGCTCCCAGGGGCCCCATCCGGCCGAACGACTTTGCCCCGCGGGCGACCCGCTGAGCAGGAGATGGGAGGTGATACGGTGGTGCAAATGACGGCTGCATTCCTCTTGTTTGGCCTGCTGTTCTTTCAAAGCGCTTCGACTGCTCCTGCTCCCGAACCGATGTACTCGGTCAAAGTGAATGGCCAACCGTTGCCGCTCCATGACTTTCTCCAAGGTTCCTTCGGACAGTTCGAGCTGGGCCGCCTAGCCGAGATCGAAATCCGGACATCGTTTGACGTCCGTTGGGTGGATATCCGTCCCAAGTCCGCAGCGATCGCGCCTGTGCTGGGAAGCGGTCACAACACGGTTCGGTTTTCCATCAGGCGTCCCCTGCCCCTCACCGTGGAGTTCAACGACGATCTCGCGAAGGCGCTTCACTTATTTGCGTATGCGCCGGAAAAGGACCCTCCGAAGCCTGACGCCGCCAACGTGAAATACTTCGGGCCTGGAACCCACGACGCCGGGCTGATCGAATTGAAAGACGGAGAAACGCTGTATCTGGCGCCGGGCGCCTGGGTGAACGGCAACGTGCGCTCGATCGGGACGAAGAACGTCGCGGTACGCGGGCGCGGCGTGCTGGATGGCTCCTTCCTGGTGCGCCAAGCGGGTTCGCGCGGCGCCGGTCCCGGTGCGAACGCGGCTCCAGGCGGGTCCGGTCCCGGTTCCCGCAACATGATCTACTTCGAACGAACCGAAGGCGCACGGATCGAGGGAATCACCGTGTTCAACAGCCAGAGTTGGACGGTGTACGCGAGGAACTCGCACGGCGTGAGAATCGATGGAGTCCGGATTCTGAACCCCAGCGCCAACTATGGCGACGACGGTTTCGACCTGGTATCCTCCTCCGACGTGGTCGTCGAAAATGTTTTCGTCCGGACCAACGACGATTGCGTGGTGGTCAAGAACACCGACGACGTCGAAACGCACGACATCACCGTCCGGGGCGGAGTGTTTTGGAACATGCCGAACGGCGGCAATGGGGTGGAGATCGGTTTCGAACTCAGGAAGCAAAAGGTTCACGACATCCGATTTGAAGACATCGACATTATTCACGTGCAACGAGGTTCCGCTATCAGCATCCATAACAACGATTCCGCCATCGTGGAGCACGTGGTATTCGACAACATTCGCGTGGAGGACGTCAGGCGCAAGCTTATCGATTTCGCCGTGGTGTTCGCCCAGTACGGTCTGGACCGCCCCCAGACCCAGGAAGAGCGCCTGCGCCGGATGGACCTGGGCGGCGCCTGGGACGGCCTCCAGACGTACACCGCCGCCGAGAAGCCCGAGCGCGCCAAGTTCCGCGGCCACATCAAGGACATCCTCGTCAGGAACCTGCGCGTGGTCGAAGGAGCGCTGCCGTACAGCGTCCTGGCCGGCTTTGACGAAGAGCACGCCGTGGAGAACGTGACCATCGAAGGCTTGAAATATCAAGGCAAGCCGATCCGCAACGCCACGGAGGGCAAGTTCAGCATGGAGTACGCGCGCGGCGTCAAGTTCCGGTAAACAATTCGTTGCGGACAGAAAGGCGCGGCGCGCAGTCTCCTGAGTCGCATCATCGCGGGAAGGCTGCCGGCGACGTGCGCAGCGCTCCTAGCGCCAGAGTCGCGTAATCCGGGACTCTCGCCGAGACCATCACTTCTCCAGGACCACGGTTTTGGCGGTTGAACGCACACGCAATATCTTGGCGGCCGCGTCCCATTCCATTTTGCCTCGGCTGGAGGAGGTCGAAGGAATGGCAGCGCGGCGTCCGTCCGTCCGGGCGGGTTCGGGCGAGGGCCGCTTGCCCGACCTCAGCCTGTCAGGCGGAAAGGTCTGAGGAGTTTCTCCGTCTTTCTTCGCTCGGTCCCGGAACTTACTTGATGTCCCGCACCACGCGGAAGCCTGTGTTGATCACGCTGCCCGGGCCACCCGCGTGGACAGAGACGCGGATGTTTTTCTCGTGGGAATTGAACGCCCCGCCCCGGAGAACGTGTACCGTGCCGTTGGCGGGACCTTTAGGGCCACGCGGCTGCACCTGCTCGTCGTACCAGTCCTGGACCCATTCCCAGACGTTGCCTAGCATGTCGTAAATCCCCCAGGCGTTGGGTTTCAATTTCCCTGTCGGATGGGTCGCGAATTTCGAGTTGTTCTGGTACCAGGCCACTTCCTGCCGCTTGGCGCCCTGGAACTCGTCCTCGGTTCCGGCGCGCGCGGCGTACTCCCACTCCACCTCCGTCGGCAGCCGGTAGACCTTGGTCCTTTCCATGGCGTTCAGCTTCTGGATGAACGCCTGGGCGTCCTTCCATGCGATGCTATCCACCGGGTACTGGTCCGTAGGTTCGCCCACCTTGTCTTGGGTGAAGTAGGACGGGTTGGTTCCCATGACCTTGCGGTACTGTTCCTGCGTGACCTCGAACTTGCCGATATAGAATGCCCGCGGAACAGTAGCCCTGAAGCCCGGCCGCGCCGCGGCCGCCGCCATTTTCAAGCACTCCGCGCGCTGGGCTTCGGTGACGTTATCCTGATACCCCACCGGCGCGCAGGTGGGCGCGAACTTCCCCATGGTGAAGCTGCCCGCCGGCGCCAGAACGAACTCCATGCCGATACTGTTGGTCTGTGTTTTCGGCTGTGCGGCGAGCAGCCCCGCAACGGATAATACGCCGATAAGAACTTTCGTGCCCAACATGTTAATTCAGCTCCTTGATGGCGATATTGCGGAACCGGTGCGTACCATGGGGTATGTTGCGCGGCGTCGTATCGTTGGTGAAATGCAGTTGCAGGGCGATCATTCCATCCCGGACTCCGCCCAAAGCGTGGTTCTGGCCGTCGGTGAAATCTATGATCGGCTGATCGTTCATCCAGGCCGTAATGTGCGGCGCTTCCCCCGTCATGCGGACGCGGAAGGAATTCCACTCGTCGCGCTTCCAGATCTTCTGCCAGTCGGGCGGCCGGCGAGGCCCAGTGCCGCTCATATTCGGAATGCCTTCCGTGATCAATGAGCCGACCGTGTTGCGGATCAGATAGTCGATGGTGATCTGGTAGGCGTTTCCCTCCTCGTTCGAGCGCAGGAAGATGCCGCCGTCGCATCCCCAATCCGGCTTGTTCTCGAGGTACAGCTCAAAATCCTTGTAGCGCTTGTCGGTGAGCAGGATGCCGCCCTCGCCGATGGGGTTTTGTTCGATCGCCAGGATGCCGTTCTCCACCCGCGCGCTCATCGTCGTGCCGTGATGGTTGGTACGGCTCACGTGCCATCCCTTAATGTCTTTGCCGTTGAAGATCGGCGTGTACCCTTCCGGTATCCCGCCGGTTTGAGCGCAAAGAGGCGTCAGGCAGAGACACGCGAATGTACAAAAGAAAACTGTGTTTTTCATAGCCAGAGGCCTTGTTCTCCGCTGGAATTTTAGCGCATGCCGGCCCGGAGGGTGAGCGCCATCCGCGATCTTGTCCGGCGATGTGGACAAGAGAAGAACCGCGGCTGATTTCCCTGCCGTTACGAGCTCACCGTGACCCGAAGATGGGTTGAGCCGTAGGGAGCCAGCGTGACGCGCCCCGTACCGGCGGCACGTCCAGTTAGCGCTTTTCTGGCGGCGATCGACTCCGGTGGCAGACCCGTTGCCGACATCGAGCAGGGCTACATCTCCGCTTCGTGCTGTATTCTTGGTAACCTGTCGATGACGGTGGGCCGGACGCTGGCGTGGGAGATCCCGCGCAGCAGGGGATTGCCGCGGACAAAGAAGCTAACCGCCTGCTCAGGCGGCCGTATCGTCAACCCTGGATACACCCCGAGCCCGACCAGGTTTGAGGCGTTCCTCAAGATGGAGCCGCGATTTGATACGGATGCAGTGAGTTCTGAAGCGAAGAGGGTTTCATGACAGATTTATCGACTACGACCGGCCGCCGGACAGTCCTCCGCGCGGGCGCGATTGCGCTTACAGCCGCATCCTATCGCCGGATACTGGGTGCGGGAGAGGTTCTGAACGCCGCGCTGATCGGCTGCGGCTCGCGGGGCACGGGGGCCCTGCTGCCTGGTTCATCCTTTCAAACGGACCTGCGCTTTGTGGCTGCCTGCGACGTGTACAAGAGGAATCTGGACAACGGCCTGGCCATCATGGCCAAGCAGGGCAACCAGGCGACGGGCTACGCCGACTACCGCCAGGCGCTGGATCGCAAGGACATCGACGTAGTGTTCGTCGCCACGCCCGATCACTGGCATGCTCCCCTCATCGCGGCGGCCTGCCAGGCAGGCAAGGATGTCTACTGTGAGAAACCGTTGGCTAACAGCCTGGAAGACTGCAAGATGGCCGTGGACGCGGCCGCCAAATACAACCGGGTGGTTCAGATTGGCCTGCAGCAGCGGAGCATGGATCTCTTCAAGAACGGCGCCGCCCTTCTGAAGGACAATGCCATAGGCCGCGTGCGACGGGGCGTGGTGAACTGGAGCGGCGAGAGCGGCGGAGGCGGCGGCCGGCGCGGCGGCGCACCTCAGCAGAACGTGCCCGTGCCGGAGGGACTGGATTGGGAGATGTGGCAGGGTTCGGCGCCGCGGCATCCCTTTGACCCTCAGCGTTTGAACTCCTGGCGCACCTTCTGGGATTACGGCTCGGGCTCCATCACGGACTTGGGCGTTCACATGATCGACGTTTTCCAGTGGTTCGTCAATTCCGACGCTCCAGCGATCACGTATGGGGCCGCATACTCGCTGCCCGGCCGCCCGCCCGAGCGCACGCCGGAGTTCTTCGACCTTACCTGGAAGTACGAGCAACAGTTGCTGACCTACTCATCGCGAGCCGAGGGCGATTGGGGCCTCTACGTCTATGGCGACACGGGCATGCTGCACGTCAACCGTCAGGTTTGCGAAGTCAAGCCATCGGGACAGAACGGCAAGCCGTTCGAACTTAAGATGCCTTACACGGCCAAGGAGAGCGAGGCGCCGCACATTCGCAACTTCCTCGATTGCGTCCGCTCGCGGCAGAAGCCCAACTGCGACATCGTGACCGGCTACAGGTCCACGGCGGCCGGCTTGATAGCGGCGATGTCGGTCCGCTCCGGCAAGAGCTATGCGTGGGATGGCGCGGCGCCCAAGGCGATGTGAGCGGAACGCCGAGTCATTCGAACGACGCACTATGAAGCGCACTCTGGCAGCAGCCCTTTTTCTGGCGATCGGCGCCCTGACCGGGCAGGAGAAACCCGTCTATCCCGGCGCGGACGAGAAATCCCCCTCGCGGCGTTCAAAGAGGTCGATATGAAGCCTGAGGCGTGGGTCACGGCGTACCCAATTCCATACCAAGCCAGGCAACTGGCGTTTTCGGAGAAATAGCCTAAATGGGAAGCCGCCTGCCGGTTCGGAGACTCGCCCCCCGGCTGTCGTCCGGCGCGGCGAGCAGCGGCCCTTGCGATCGGGAAAGGTCAAACTTACTTTTTGAGGTTCCGTTCACAAAAGGAGATTTGCATGACTCTCAGCCGTGTTCCGACGATTCTCTGCTTCTGTCTCGGCGCTGCCTTCGCGCAGAACCAGGACGTCCGCGTCATCCCGCTTTGGGAGAATGGCGCTCCGGGCGCACAGGGCACGGAAGATCGCGACATTCCCACCATCACCGTGTATCCCGCCTACAACTCCCAGCGCTCGGGCACGGCCGTGGTTCTCGCTCCCGGAGGAGGCTATGTCGGCCTGGCGATGAATCACGAAGGCCGGCAGGTGGCGAACTTCCTCAATTCTCTGGGCATCACCACGTTCGTGCTCAAGTATCGCCTCGGCCCGCGGTACCACCATCCCATCGAGTTGGGAGACGCGCAGCGGGCCATTCGCCTGGTGCGGTCGCGCGCCCGTGAGTTCGCCGTTCAACCCAGCCGGGTGGGCATGATGGGTTTCTCCGCCGGCGGCCACCTCGCCTCGACCACCGGCACCCACTTCGACGCCGGCAACCCGCAAGCCGCGGACCCGGTGGACCGCGAGAACTGCCGGCCGGACTTCCTGATCCTGGGATACCCCGTGATCTCCTTCACCGCGCCCTACACGCACACCGGGTCGAGGGATGCGTTATTGGGCGCCAACCCCGACCCGAAACTGGTGGAGGACCTTTCGAGCGAGCTCCGCGTAACGCCGCAGACGCCGCCGGCTTTTCTGTTCACGACCACGGCGGACACGGGCGTTCCCGCCGAGAACAGTATTTCCTTCTATCTGGCGATGAAGAAGGCCGGAGTGCCCGGCGAGTTGCATGTTTTCGAAAAAGGGCCGCACGGGGTGGGCCTGGATTTTCAGGATCCCGTCGAGGGCGTATGGCCAGTATTGCTGGCGAACTGGCTGCGGAGCAGAGGATTGCTGACGCGGTAGGCCGGCAACGAGGGCCCCGGCCTCACCCGGGGAATACCGCGGCCAACTTCTTCGACCAGAACATGCCAACCTCGCGTGGGCGTTCTTGGGATCTGATCCCCGAAAAGGAAGCGACATTGGAACCGACAATGAGCCTCGTCCGGGGCTGGAGAGAGTCATACTGACGGGAGGATTGAAAATGTTGAGCCGAAGGTCCATCATGACGGCCGGTTCCGCGCTTGCGGGCGCCGGCCTTTCCGAAGCGCTGGCGCAGGCGCCTGCCGCCCGGGATATCGCAGCGGCGCGAAATGCGTTCCATGTACTGGATTTCGGCGCTGTGCCGGATGGCAAGACCGTGAATACCGCCGCGTTCGCGCGCGTCACGAAAGCCTGCTCCGATGCCGGCGGCGGCGTCATCCACGTCCCGCCGGGAGTGTTCCTAACCGGGCCAGTGACGCTCGGCTCCAACACGGTTCTTCAACTGGACGCGGGCGCCGTGCTTATGGGCAGCCCAGCCCTCGCCGATTACCCGCCGGAATCGGCGCGCGTCAGCGGCGAGTCGTCGCGCGGAGGCGTGGTGACGGCGCTAAACGCCGAGAACGTCGCCATCATCGGCCGCGGCGTCATCGACGGCAACGGCATGGGCTTCCAGATCACCAATCAGATCCACCAGGGATCGGACTGGGATAAGAAGTATACGCGGCAGAAAGACGCGTACATGGACCCCACGTTCGGCACGGAAACCGGCCCGTTCGGCCACGGCGACCGCCCCGGCAACCTGCTCCGTTTCATCAACTGCAAGAAGGCGCTGCTGGAAGGCGTCACCGTGCAGAACTCGCCCACATGGACGATTCAGTTCAATCGCTGCCAAGACGTCAATGTGCGCGGCGTGAACATCAACAGCGACGCCAGCGATCGCCGGATCGGGAACGACGACGGCATGGACCTTCGCGACTGCGACAAGATTCGCATTTCCGATTGCAACATCCACACCGGCGACGACTGCATCGCCGTGTTCGGCTCACGTAACCTGGCCGTTTCGAACTGCATCCTTTCGGCCCGCTCGGGCGGGATTCGCGTCGGTTATTCGGACGGCGAAACGCGCAACTGCGTGTTTCAGAATCTGGTCATCGACTCGAACTGCGGGCTGAAGGTGAACGTGCGCGCCGGCGGCGTGGTCGAAGACGTGCTCTTCTCAGACATCGTCATGCGCACGGGCCTGATTACCGGCCATTGGTGGGGCAAGGGCGAGCCCGCCAACGTGTCCGCCGTCCCGGGAAGCGCCAGCGCCGGCGCCAATCTCGGTCATATCCGGCGCATCCGGTTCAACAATATCCTGGCCGAAAGCGAGAACTCGTTCCTCCTGTACGGCTCGCCGAACAGCCCGATCGAGGACGTGCTGATCGAGAACATGGAGCTGCGCATGCACGACAGCAAGCTGCAACCGAGCTACGGCGGCAACTTCGATCTGCGGGGCGCCGGGGACCTGTCGCACGCGCTGTTCGAGCACGACGTCCCCGGTCTCTTTTTCCGCCATGTCCAGGGGCTTCGCGTTCGGGGATTCCGCCTGTTCTGGGACGAGTCGATACCGCCTTTCTTCACGCACGGCATCGAGGGCGAGGAATTCCGCGATGTGGAGGTCCAGGGTTTCGAAGGCCGCGGCGCCAACGGCCGCCCGGCGATGGCGCTGCGAAACGGCTCCGGCATAAGCATTCGCGATTGCCGGGCCAGCGATGGAGCCGGCGCGTTTGTCTCCCAGACCGGGGTATCGGACCAGCGGCTGTTCGTCAACAACGACCTGCGCGGCGCACGCCGGACGTTTGAGGAAACCGGCCCGAACGGTTTCACGGCTTCAGGCAACAGACTGCCCAATGGGGAACGATAACGCTGCGACCCTTGCCGGGCGTCACCAATCCGCCGTACCGTTCCGGCTGGTCTCTATGATGCGTAGCGCGCAGCATTTTGGGGAGGTGAACGATGGAGAATTGGCTCAGAGTCCTGATTCCGGTATGCGCGGGAATCTGGTTCCTGGTCCCGCGATCGAGCGGCAATCCGGCGACCGACGACCTGTCGGGAGCGCCGAAGGAAATCTTCTTCGAGGTGAAGAAGATCGACGGCCCGGTCCACGATCCGGCGCGGCACGCTTACTGGTTCGGGCCGTTCGCGGAGTGCTCGTCCATTCTGGACATCGATGGCGACGGGAAGCTCGACATCGCCGCCGGCCGCAATTACTATCTGGCGCCCAACTGGACCAAGTACTCCGATTTTCGCGACGGCGCGCAGACCAACGGTCCGGATGTGGATGACAACTACGAATCCACCATCGACGTCAACAACGACGGGCGGATGGACATCATCAGCTCGGGCTGGATGTTGCGACAGGGCGTGTGGTGGTATGAGAACCCAGGCAACATTGGAGCGAAGTGGCCGTCGCACGCCCTGGTGGAGGCCGACGGGGTGGAGGGCGCGGTGGTGGGCAACCTGGCGGGACATGACGGCAAGGACGTCCTGGTGAACTACTTCGCGCGAAAGCCGGGCCGGAGCCTGATCTGGTTCGAGCATCTCAACCAGGCGCCGTGGTTCAAGCAGCACACCCTCGGTCCGGAGGGCGTGGGCGTGAGCCATGGGAGCGGAATCGGCGATATCAACGGCGACGGGCGCGACGACGTGGTCACTACCAGCGGCTGGTTTGAATCTCCGCCCCATCCTACCGAAGACCCCTGGATCTGGCACCCCGACTACAACTTCTCCTCTTACGGCGCGCCGGCAGGGAACGGCGGCGGCGCCGGCCTGCCCATGCTGGTGGTGGATGTGAACGGCGATGGGCTCAACGATATCATCGTCGGCTCCGACCACGGCTACGGCCTGGCATGGCTCGAACAGAAGATGGTCAACGGAAAGCGCACCTTCGAGCAGCACTGGATCGAGACCGACTACCCGACCTTTCACACCATGGCCCTCGCCGACCTGGATGGCGACGGCCGGCCGGAGTTGATCACCGGGAAGCAGTTGCTGGCGCACAACGGCGGGGACGTGGGAGCCACCGAGCCCGTGTTCGTCTTCTGGTACCGCTTCCGCAATGGCAAGTTCGAACGTCACGTGCTCTCCTACAGCAACCTCGATCCGTATTTCCGGCCCGGAAACAAGGAACCGCCGCCCAACTACGTGGTGGGAGTGGGCATGCGGCTGAGCGTCGGAGACCTCGACGGCGATGGCCGAAACGACATCGTGGTGGCCTGCCGCACCGGCCTGTACGCTTTCATGAATAAGGGCGCGATGCCTCGGGCCCGGGGGGCCAGCCCGCTGCCGGATCGCGACGCCTATCCCGGCAATGTGCAGTGGGAGCAGCCGCGGGCGCCTAAGGGAGGGCGCTGAGGGATTTCGCGCCGCGCCATGGGCCCGGGTCTTGGAAACGCAAGACAATAGCAAATAGCAGATCGGAACAAATGTCTAATCGTAAGAATGGGATGATCGGCCGTCGGGGACTCTTCCAGACGTCGGCCGCGATATTGGGAGGATCACTCCTGGGGAAGGATGCGCAAGCCGAAGAACAGGCGCAGGTTCGCAACGTGAATACCAATTCCAGTCCCTCGACCCTGAGGATCACGGACCTGCGCGTGGCCACCGTGGGAGGCTGCGCGGCGGCCACCGAGAATTTCCTCGCCCTCGAAAACCACTCGCTGGACCAACCATGGTGGCAGGACTTGGTGGAGGGCGTCGAGAAACCTATCATCAACAAGGGGTACATCACCGTCCCGGAGAAGCCCGGCCTGGGCATCACTCTCAACGAGGAAGCCTGCAAGCAGCACATGGCGCAGGGCGCGGAGTGGTTCGCCCCTACCCCCCAGTGGGACAACGAACGTTCCGGCGACTGGCTCTGGAGCATGACGCCGTCCCGGGCGGCGGCCTAGGTGGGTTGAAGCCCTCGCCGCCGGGAGAGCCGCGGAAGGCGGGGCGGCGCGGCGGCGACCACCGCGATACGATGAGCTGGAGTGGGGAAACGCAGCTAACGCGCCAGCGTCGCCGCTACACGAGCTGAAGTAAAGCAGACTAGTCTATTGACGGGCTTCTCTCCGGCATGGTACATTCTCACTTGCCAACCGCTTGCGCAAGCGCATGGCTATTGAACAGGGCGGCTATTATGACACGACGAGACGCGTTGATGGCGACCACCGGTTTGGCGCTGGCGCCGGCCGGCCGGAGCGCCCCTTCGGCGGGCAGACTGAAGCAGTCGGTGGCGCGGTGGTGCTTTGCCAGGACTCCGCTTGAAGATCTCTGCCGGCAGGCGGCGGAGATGGGAATCGCGGGCATCGACCTGGTCGATCCTCCCGATTGGCCCACTGTGCTGAAGTACGGCCTGACACCCGCCATGACGACGGGAGCGGGAACGATCCCCAGCGGGTGGAACCGCAAAGAGAACCACGACCGGCTCGAAAAGCAGATGCAGGCCACCATCACGGCAGCGGCGCAAGCCAAACTGCCCAACGTCATCACATTTTCCGGAAACCGCGCCGGGTTGAGCGATGCGGAAGGCAAGGAGAACTGCATCGCGGGTTTGCGGCGGGTGAAGAAGTTCGCCGAAGACCAGGGCGTCACCATCTGCATGGAACTGCTGAACAGCAAGATCGATCACAAGGACTACCAATGCGACCACACGTCCTGGGGCGTGGATGTGATCAAAGGCGTGGATTCTCCGCGGGTGAAGTTGTTGTACGACATCTACCACATGCAGATCATGGAAGGCGACATCATCCGCACCATTCGCCAGAACATCCAATACATCGGGCACTTCCATACAGGCGGCGTGCCGGGGCGGCACGAACTGGATGAGACCCAGGAACTGCAATGGCGCAGCATCGCCAAAGCCATCGCCGATCTGAATTTCCAGGGGTTCGTGGGGCACGAGTTCCTTCCCGCCAGGGATCCGATGACGTCCCTGAGGCAGGCGGTGGAGTTGTGCACGGTATAGATGTGTAGCCGGCGCCCTCTGGCGGAGAGGCGCCATGCCGTATGTGATTGACAACGAAGGTCGGGATTCTTCGTGCTACTCTACTTCCGAAATGATACCCCGCATCCGGCGTTACATCGCTATCCTTCCGCTGGTTCTGGCAGGCGCCTTGATCGTCGCGCAGCAACCGGCTTCGGAGCCGCCCGAGGTCCAGGACCCGCATACGCTCGGCATCGATAAAGAGCCCGCGCACGCAACCTTTACCCCCTACCCCAGCGACGCGGCCGCGAAGGCCGCGGACACCAGCCTTCCCTCTTCGGCGTTCACCATGTCGCTCAACGGCGCGTGGAAGTTCCATTGGGTGAGCGAGCCTTCCGCGCGTCTGGTTGCGTTTTATGATCCGGCCTTCGACGTCTCCGCATGGAAGGAAATCGAGGTCCCCTCCAACTGGGAATTGAAGGGCTACGGCACGCCCATTTATTCCAACATCCCGTACCCCTTTAAGAGGGACGCGCCGCGGGTGATGGACGAGCCGGACGACAAGACCTGGACCACTTACCGCGAACGGAATCCCGTGGGCTCTTACCGGCGTACATTCACGCTGCCCGCCGCGTGGGCGTCGCGCGAAACGTTCGTGGTTTTTGATGGCGTTTACTCCGCGTTCTACGTGTGGGTGAACGGCCGCAAGGCCGGCTACAGCCAGGATTCGCGCCTCCCCGCCGGGTTCAACATCACCCGCTGCGTGAAGCCAGGCGAGAACACCATCGCGGTGGAGGCATACCGCTACAGCGTCGGGAGTTACCTGGAAGACCAGGACACCTGGCGCCTGAGCGGCATCTACCGCAGCGTGACGCTCGAATCGCGCGCCGCCGTTCACATCCGCGATTTCCACGTCACGACCCCGCTGGACGCCCAGTATAAAGACGCTACTTTGAAGCTGCACATCGCCGTGCGCAACGATGGCGCCGGACCCCAGGCCGCCGCCGTCGAGGCGAGACTGTTCGATGCCGGGCGCAAGCCGGTTTTCGCGGCGCCGCTGACTGCGCGCGTTGAGGCGCCGGCCAATGGCGAAGCCTCCGTGGACCTTAGCCAGCTCGTGCTCAGCCCGGCGAAATGGTCGGCCGACGAACCTAACCTCTACCGCCTGGTCCTAACCCTCAAGGACGCCGCCGGCCTCACCATGGAAAGCATCCCGTGGGATGTCGGCTTCCGGCAGTCGGAAATCCGGGGCGATCAAATCCTGTTCAACGGGCGCAAGCTGTATCTCAAAGGCGTGGACCGTCACGAGTTCGATCCCGACCTCGGCATGGTGATGACCCGCGAGCGCATGCTCCAGGATATCCGCCTGATGAAGCGGAACAACATCAACGCGGTTCGAACCAGCCACTATCCCAACGCTCCGGAGTGGTACGCCCTGTGCGACCGGTACGGAATCTACGTCCTCGATGAAGCCAACATCGAGTCTCACGGATACGGCGCCAACAATCGCACCCTGGTTTCAGATGGCGAAGATTACCGCGCGATGCACGTGGATCGCGTCAGCCGGGCGGTGGAGAGGGACAAGAATCATCCGGCCATCTTCGCGTTCTCCATGGGCAACGAGGCCGGCATCGGCCGCAACTTCGAAGCGGCCAAGGAATGGGTGAAAACGCATTACCCGGAGCTCATCGTAAACTACGAGGCGGGCAACAGCGTCCACGGCGACGCGCTGACGCCCATGTACACGCCGGCCACGCAACTGGTTGCGACGCACGAGCGCCTGGGCCGGGGCCGGCCCATGTACCTGATCGAGTACGCCTATTCGCGGGGCAACGCCACCGGCGACATGCGCCAGTACTGGGACATCTTCGAATCGCAGTCTTTCCTGCACGGCGGGTTCATCTGGGATTGGCAGGATAAGGCGATTCGCCGCAAGGACGCCGCCGGGAAAGAGTACTTCGCCTACGGCGGCGATTACGGCGACAAGCCCAACGACGACGATCAATGCGCCAACGGCATCGTCTCCGCCGACCGAACGCCGCATCCCGCGCTGGCGGAGGTGAAGAAGGTTTACCAGAACATCGCCGTGGAGCCGCTGGATTTGGCGGCGGGGAAGATCCGCATCCGCAACAAGCACGTTTTCCGCGATCTCTCCTTCGTTCGCGGAAGCTGGGTTCTGGAAGAGAACGGAACAGCCATCGAGCGGGGCGAGTTTCCACCGCTCACCACCGCCGCCGGCACAGCGCAGGAGGTCGGTCTGCCCGTGAAGCGTCCGAATCTCAAGCCCGGCGCCGAATACTTCCTGAACCTCGCCTTCGCGTTGCGGCGCGAGACGCTGTGGGCGCCGGCGGGCTACGTCGTCGCCACGGAACAGTTTCCCATGCCCTATCCGGTTCCTCCGGCCGCGCCGCGGGTCTCGAACGCGCCCGCGCCGCGCCTGGTAGAATCCGCCGCGGCGTTCGTGGTCTCCACGGAGCGGTTCGCCGCCACGTTCGGCAAGCAATCCGGCAGCTTGGAATCCTACATGTGGAACGGACAGCAGTTGCTTTCCGGCCCCACCGCGCCCAATTATTGGCGCAGCGAGACCAGTGACGACCGCGGCTTCGGAATGGCGAAACAGATGGGCATTTGGCACGATGCAGGGCCCACGCGCGCGGCCACCGGCGTGAAAGCCGAGGCCGCCGGCGGCGCGGTGCGGATCACCGCGAACTTCCGGCTGCCGGCCGGCGAATCCACCCAGCAGTACGTCTACACGGTAGCCGGCGACGGTTCCATCGAGATCGAAAGCGCGACCACGCCGCGCGGAAGCCTGCCCGACATGCCCAGGGTGGGAACGCAGTTCCGCATTCCCGGCGAGTTCCGAATCGCCACCTGGTTCGGCCGAGGCCCCATGGAGAACTACTGGGACCGCAATACCGCGGCGGACGTTGGCCGCTACCAAGCGCCCGTGGCGGATCTATGGTTCCCCTACGTGAAGCCTCAGGAGACCGGCAACCGCACCGATACTCGCTGGGTGACGTTTACCAATTCGGCCGGAGTGGGTTGGAGTATCTCGGGCGCGCCGACGTTTTACTTCAGCGCATGGCCATTCCGCATGGCGGAGTTGGACCAGGCGCCGGCAGCCGGCGCCGCGGCCCATCGACATCCTTCGGAGATCCGCATGGCGGACGACATCACAGTGAACATCGACTACCGCCAGATGGGCATAGGCGGCGACGACGGCTGGGGCGCCAGGCCCCTCGCGCAGTTCCTGCTGCGGGCGAACACCGAATACCGCTACAAATTCCGCATGGAACCGATCGGCGGCGGCGTGCCGGGCCGCGCAGGCAAGTAGCTGCGGCGCGAGCAGTTGTCCGCGGCTCGCACGGCTTTGGAAATTCATAACAGGTTGGAGCAATGTTAGCGCCTATCAATCGAAGAATTGCAGCGACCACTCGTCCATCCACTTCAGAATGGGCTTGTCGCCTTCCCACTGGATGGGCAGCCAGATGTATCTTCCGTCGGCGTGGTTCTGCGGCCGCCAGCGGTCCGCCATCAAGATGAAGGCGCCGGGCTTTCCCTCGACCGCAAAGATGCTGGTGCTCTGGCTCTCGAAGGTGTTATTGGCCTGCTCCTGGGAACCGCGCACCGGGTTGCCCAGGGAGCGCCATTCGCCGAGCATCGAATTCGCCACCGCCGAGCGCGCCGCGTTGGGCGTCCAGCCCGTGCAGCCCGAGGTGATCATGTAGTACTTGCCCTTCCACTTGAAGACTGCCGGCCCCTCGTTGTGCCCGCCCGGAAGGGCGCGAATCCACTTGCCGCTGAACGACAGGTAATCGTCGCTCAACTGGGAGATGTGCAGGGTGGCGTTCTCTTCCGAAGCGTGGATGTGATACGCCGTCCCGTCGTCATCCACGAACAAGTTCATATCGCGCGCCATCTGGCCGCCCTTCATGTCGCGCCGGACAATGCCGCCGTCCATGGCGGCATCGAGCCACGGCTTAGTAGTCTGGACCAGCACACCTTGGGGAATCGGCCCTTCCTTCTGGCCCGCGGGCATATTGAGCGGCCACGTTCCGGCGTCGGGCCGCAGGGAGCGGACCACGGCGTACGGGCCGGTTACCTTGTCGCTCTGGGCCACCGTGGTCTGAGCCGCGTCGTAGCTTCTTCCGCGCAGTTCGGTGTGGAACCACATTACGAATTTGCGGGTCTTGCGGTTGTAGATCACTCTGGGCCGCTCGATCACGTTGCCGCGCGAGATCACGCTGGCGGGGTCGGCCTGCGCCACGTCGAGAGCGAGGCCTTCGTCTTTCCAGTTGTACAGGTCTTTGGAGGAGTAACAGGAAACGCCGCGCGTGCCGCGGTCGCGCGACTCGCCGAACCAGTAGTAGGCGCCCTCGTGATAGAGCATGCCGCCCCCGTGGGCATTAATGTGGACGCCGTGGTTGTCCGGCCAGAGCTGGCCGGGGCGGAAAACTGGGTCGGCTGCCAGCGCGGCAACGGCGCACAGCAGAGTGGCAGTCAGGACCCGTACCCGGGTTGTCATAAGCTACCTCGTATTTCCATTTGGGCTCCTATGCAAACTATATCCCCTGGTTCTCCATCCCCGAGGCTACCGGTCGCTTCGGAAAGGCGCCGCGGGCAGTCCTTCGCGGTTCGTCAGGTTGGCGGCGGGATAGTCCGCCCACGCATAGCGCACGAACAAAGGCTGCGGAACGGCGGGGATCGAAACAACCACGCTGTCGCCATCGATCGCCGCCTGCGCCGCGACGAATCTCCCATCCTTGGAGTCAGTGACATCGGATTCTCCTCGTAATGAGTCGGGCTCGGCCGGCATGCAGGCCGGCGGGCCGATGAGCCAATCGCTTGCGCAAGCGGCTGGCACACCGAAAACAGCACACCGGCGGCGCTCAGTCAATGAGGATCCCCCGGTCCGGTGAAACGCTGCACTGGAGCTCCGCCTATCTGGTTTTGGCTCCTTTCCGGACGGAAGGCGCCAGCTCGAAGCGAGCCGGGCCGGTCGATTGCCGGACGACCAGCGAGGTCTCCGCATGGTATTCGACGCCGGAGTGGCGCTTGGACCGCAACATCTTGTCGAGCGCCTCGAACGCCAGCTCTCCCACCAGGTCCCGCGGCACGCGGATGGTGGTCAAGGGAGGGCTGGCCAGGCGGGCAAATGGAATATCGTCCGCCCCAACCACGGATATCCGCTCGGGAACGCCGACGCCGGCGTCCTTGAGCGCGCTAAGCGCCCCCAGAGCGCCCAGATCGTTGTCACAGAGAAGCGCCGTGGGGAGTTCTCCAGCCGCCATCAGGCGGCGGACCGTTTCCGCTCCGCTTTCGATGGTGTTCTCGCCCTGGTGTACCGCGCAAGAATGACCGCAGGCGGCCACAGCGTCGAGTATCGCCTGACGAGCCATTACCGCCGAAGGCCGGTGCTGGGGGCCCTGGATGAAGGCGAATCGCTTGTGCCCGAGCTCGTGCAGGTGACGGATCGCCTCGCCGGCGCCCTTGGCGTAGTCGATGGCGATGTTGCTGCGGTACATCTGAACCGACGGAGAGTTGAGAAAAACGGACGCCACGCGATGGGCCGCCAGATCCTGCGCTACCTGGGCGCCCACTTGCGACGTCATGATCGCCACGCCGGGGGCCTTGTTTCCAAGAATCTTGCGCATGGCGGCCCGCGTCCGCTCAGGGTCGTAGTTGGTGGTGCAGAGGAGGATCTCGAACCCCCGCTTGAGCGCCGCGGCCTCGAAGGTTTTGATCATCTCGGGGAAGAACGGGTTCTCTATGTCCGAGATCACCAGCCCCAGGAAATCGCTGCGGCCTCGCGCGAGCCGCCGCGCGTCGGCATTCGTGTAGAATCCCAGCTCGCGGATCGCCTGCTGCACCTGACGGCGAGTCTCCGGCGCCACGTACCGGGTGCCGTTGACGACATGGGACACGGTGGTTTCCGACACGCCGCAGCGCTCGGCAACGTCCTTCATCCGAATCATAGGTCGCGCCGTTCCGTCTGAAAACGTTTGGTCAAGCCATCGACTATAGCAGGATAGCACGCCAGGCCTTGGCGGCAAGCGCTTGCGCGTTTGCGGGAGCGGCTTCCGTCCGTGGGCGATTTCAATCTCTGGGAGAAATGAGTCACTGCGCCTCTTTGCGGCGCAAGACCCTGCGAAAGTCCTCCAGCCGGATCTCCTGAGTGTACGGCTCCGTGCCGCGGATGTCGATCATGCCCTGCCAGACGGCGATCTTCTGAACGCCGTCCCGCGGAATTGCTTTGCCCTGAGCCTGGATGACGATCGGCGCGCTCTGGGCGCCTTTCTTGCCGTTCAAGGTAATCGCTCCTTCCAGTTCGTATGTTCCGGCCGGTGTGAACCCGATCGATCGATCCTAGTCCCCAAACGGTTTTGTGGATCATTCTCATCGCCGCGCTCCCAGGTAACCCCACACGTAGGAGCTCGGTCCCATGGTCTGGTTGACGGTGAATTCGTTCTGCTCGGCCCACTGGTAGACGTCGAAGTATGCCTCCATGGCCGGCCACTGGAGCACCGGGGGCGTGCACTCGGTCTGCAGCCGCTTGAATCCCCAGGCGTTGTTGTCGTTCGCCGCTCCCGGATCGGACGGGCCGTAAATGGTGATGCCCACCGGCGCCGGCTGGCCGAAGTGCCGGCTGTCTTCGTGCAGCAAGTGCCGGGGCCAATCGTGCCCCAGGCCCGTTGTCATAGTCATGTTCAGCGGGTTTGCGCCGGCCGAATAGAGCGCCGAGCGCAGAATGGTCTCCAGATACTCCGGTCTGCCGGTTAACACATGGGCGCGGACCAGCGCCGTGTCGGCGGGAACGGTGAGCGCTCCCCAACTCAGAGACCGTCCCGCCGTGGTGAAGCCGAAGGCGCTGCCCTTCGACAGTTTCACGGCCTCGTCGGCGCGCTGCATAATGGTCTCCACCGCCAGTTTCCGGATGGCGGCATCGGCCAGCGAATCCTCCAGCCGCGCGTACACGAAGGCGGCATCGAGATTGCGCATCGTGCGCTTCCCATCGGCGCCCGCTGGAGCGCCATCGGCAAGAAATGCCTCGTGCCACTGCTTGTCCTTCGTCAGCCGGTATAGTTCGATAGCGGCCAGGGCGCGCTCATTGGGTATGGCGCTCGCGGCGCGGCGCGCCTTGGCGAAGTCCGGCCCGGCTTTCCATTTGGCGAACTCCGCGTCGGCCCAGCGCATGGCCTTGAGCGCGCTCTCCCGATACCCGGCCACCTTGGACGAACCCAGGCGTTCCAGCGCCAGGGCCGCGCGCGCCGCCACCCCCGCGTAAATGTAGCTGCACCACGGATCGGGCGCATACGCCATGGACACCTGCGTGTCTAGCCAGGAAACCAGGCCGCCGTAGGGATGCTCGGATTGCTCGATGCCGCCGCGAATCCCGCCTTCGGGCGTTTGCAGGCGGCGGTAGAAATCGATATTGTAGAGAGCCTCGTTCAACAGGTCCGGCAGCCCATTGCCGGATTCCGGTAGGTTGAGCGAGACCGCCCGAAACTGTTCCGGGAACAGCTCCATCAGTTCCAGGTGAAGGCGGCTGGCGCTCAAGTGCTCGATCTTCCGGTCCCAGTCGCCCGCATCCATGTAACCGCCCCAGGCGTTCTCGACGATCTGGTCGGTTTTGCCCGCGGTCAGGCAGCCGAAGTTGCTGCGATCGAGGCCCAGCGCGTTTAACCCATTGCCGCTGTACATGAGAGGACAGGTGGATTGATACACCTTGACGCCGTCGTCGGGATGGTACCCGCGCGGGCGGATGTAATCCGTGTACGGCGCGGTCAGAGCGATGCCGTTCCGCTGATGGTAGAAGCCCTTCATGGAAAGGGCGAAGGCCTTGGTCCAAACGTCCGGCGCGATCTCGAACGGGTAACTGCAACCGATGCCCTCCACGCAGACGCTGTAGGCGCCGGGCCGCTGGAACTCGCCGAAGTCCATCCGATAAACGTCGGTCTTGTTGTTGTTCACCTTGCGGCCGATCTCTTCGGGAGTGGCTGCCGCCCACGCCAGCGCCACCTTGCCGGTATAGACGCGCTCGCCGGTAGCCTCGTCCTTTAGATAGAACGTAAGCCCCGGCGGGTAGGCGTGCGCGCCGCCGGTTCCCAGCCAGATCGACAGAAACGCGCTCTTCGCCACATCGTCCGGCCGGTAGCCGATTTGCGACGCATGCACCGCCTCGCTGCGGTTCGAGCCGTCGTCGTGGACATACCCGGCCGACGAGACATTCAGCTTCAACGCGCCGAACTGCACGGTGTAGCCCTTGCCGGATTTCAGCGCGGCCGGCAGCTTTAAGTAAAGATAGTGGCGTGTGACGTAATAGTCGCCCGCATCGGTCCAATCGTTACTCTTGCTCTTGCGCCAGACCGCGTTGGGCGACCCGCCGCGCGCATAGGCCGGGTCGTCCACCGAGCGAATGATGTAGTTCCGCGGATTGTCCGCCACGGAGGTATCGAGCGGCGTGCCCACCAAGCGGTCGTACAGGACGAGGATGTTGCGATCCTTTCCAATCAACCATCCGAGGGGATATCCGTTGCGCACCACGCGAATCTCGCGAATCTCGCCCGTCTGTGAGTTCGCCGTTTGAGTAACGACGTCGCCCGCCTCTTTCTGGTAGGGTACTTGCCGCATCGGCACGATCCGGCCGGCTTGGACTTCGATGGCCAGAATGTCCGGCGCCACGGCCGCGATGTGTTCCAACGTAGGGGGCTCGACCGGCGAACCGGGAGAGGGGGCGCCCGGCTGCGTCTGTCCTATAAGACCGGCAGCAAGCGCGATCAGTAAGAAGATTCCAGAGATTCTCATAAGACCCTGCTACAGTCACTTTTGAAGTTCGGCCAGTCCCGCTTTCGATACTTCCACGTCGTCTTCGGATTTGCCGCCGCTGAACGCCGCAATCCAGTATCCCGTCTTGCCGCGGGCAATGGCGCCGCCGGGCCAGCCAAATTCGCCGGTCATGGGCGGGCGCACGCCGCTGCCGCTATTCTTGAGCGTGTCGGCCATTTCAGCGGCTTTCGCGTAGGCGATACCCAGCAAATTGGAGCCCTTGTTGCCTGGCGACGGTTCGTCTTTGTACCGCCCCACCACCACCATTTTGGACGTCCAGGAGCGGATGCTTTCTCCTTCGAACCAGGCCACCACCGCCACGCCGCCGATGCCCAGTTCGCCGGCGCGCTTCCGCATGGCCGCCAGCGCGCCATCCGCCGCTTCGTCGAATCCTTTGGCGCTCGCCGCGGCGGGGAGAGATACCGCCCGGATGGCTTGGGCGGCATGAATCACGGAGCCCGTCATGCACAGGCTCAAGACCATAAAGACCGTTCGTTTGGACGTCATTCGCAGGAATCTCCTTGGGTCGTCACCGTGCGGCCCGACTCACTGCCCGCCCGGCGCCAATGGGCTCGTAGGCGGCTTCCACCGCTTCGTGCACCGTCACGTTCAAGGCCGGAGAATGAGGCGCGTCCGGGTTCGTCCTCTCACGGCGGCGCACGGCCGCGCAAGCGCTTGCTCAGCAAGAATTTAACATGTGGTTTTCGACGTGTCAAGCGGTCTGCCGCCGTGGTTTTCCCGAAATCCTGGGCGTGAACGCGCAAGCGGTTGCTATATCTCCGGCCGGCGTGCTATACCAGAGGATCTGAGGATGCCGGCCGACGAGGGAGGCGCTGAGATAGCTATGGTGAAGTTCCCGATCCTCGCGGTTGTCGAATACCAGGAGGCGCCGTGACGGACGAAGTCGCGGTGGGCGCCATTGACGTAGGCGGGACCAAGATCGCCGTCGGCGTGGTGTACGCGGAGGGCCGCATCCTGGCGCGCGCCGAGATCCCCACCGCGCCCGAATGCGGCTACCCCGCCGCTCTCGCGCGCCTCAAGGCGTCGTTGCGGAGCGTGATCGGCGAGTGCGGCCGGTGCGTGGATGGTATTGGCGTCGGGAGCACGGGGCCTATCGATCCCGAAACAGGCGTCTACGGCGAAGTGGGTACTCTTCCGGGTTGGCAAGGCTCTCCCCTGGCAGCAGATTTGGAGCGGGAATTCGGAATCCGGGTAGCGGTGGAGAACGACGCCGATGCGGCCGCGCTGGGCGAGGCCGCCTGGGGCGTGGGCCGGGGCGCCGGGAGCCTGCTCTACGTCACCATCAGCACGGGGATCGGCGTCGGCATGATTATTGACGGCAGGCTCTATCGCGGCGCCGGCGGAGCCCACCCGGAGATCGGCCATCAGGTGATCGACGCTAGCGGCCCTGCCTGCTACTGCCAGGCCAACGGTTGCTGGGAATCGCTCGCCAGCGGTCCCGCCATGGAGGCATGGGTACGCGCCAACGCTCCGGCCGGGCAATTCCAGGAGAAAGCAGTGACCGCCCGGCGCATCTGCGACCTGGCCCGACAGGGCGACACGTTGGCCCTCGCGGCCGTTCGGCGGGAAGCCCACTACCTCGGACTGGGTCTCGCGAACATGGTGACCATTTTCTGCCCGGACGTCATTGCCCTGGGCGGCGGCATGATGCTGAGTGCGGATCTGTTCCTCCCAGGCGCCCTAGAGGTGGTGCGGAGAACATGCACGCAGGTCCCTGCCGAGAAGACGTCTATCGTCCTCGCCGGTCTGGGCAAGGATACGGGCCTGCTGGGAGCCGCCCGCGTCTGGCGGCAGCGGTGTGGCCGGCGATGATATCGGTGCGTTAAAGGAGAAATGGAGTGGACCTGGAGACGAAGTGGCGAGACTGCTCTTATTTGCAGGACCTGATCGAACAACCCGGCGCTGTGGCGAGGACGCTGGACGGCCTCAAGGAGACGGATTCGCTGGGCGCGTACGCAGATGGGTTGCGCGCCGGGCGCTATCGCCGCATCGTACTCACCGGCATGGGATCTTCCTATTGGGCTTGCCACCCTCTGTACCTGCGCCTGCTTTCGGCCGGGTTTACGCCGGTCATGGTGGAGACATCGGAGTTGATTCACTACGAGCTGGATTGGCTCGATCCGCGGAGCCTGGTGGTAGCGGTTTCGCAATCGGGCCGCAGCGCGGAGATCGTCAGGCTTTTGGAACTGGCGCGCTGGAAAAGTGAAGTCCTTGGCGTCACAAATACGCCGGACTCGCCCCTGGGCGTGGAGAGCGCGTATGCACTGCTGACCCGCGCCGGAGCTGAGCACACCGTCTCCTGCAAGACCTACGTGGCCACCCTTCTGGCGCTCGAATGGCTGGGGGATGCGCTGTGCGGCGCCGCCGACGCCTCGCTTGCGGATCAAGCGCGGGCCGTCGTCGAGCCGATGCGCACGTACCTTCGCCAATGGCCTGCCCACGTTGCCGAGTTGATACCCGTGCTTGATGGAGCGCGCCACTTCTTCATTGTCGGTCGCGGGCCTTCGGTGGCCGCCGCCGGAACGGGCGGGTTGATCGTGAAGGAATCCACCCACTGCCATGCCGAGGGAATGAGCGCGGCGGCTTTCCGCCACGGCCCCCTGGAGATGCTCGGCGACGCGGTGTTTGTGCTGATCCTGGAAGGAGACGGGCGCGCGGCCCCCTTGAGCCGGAAACTGGCGGCGGACATCTGCGTCGCCGGCGGTCGCGCCGCCGTCGTTTCGCCGTCCGCTGAGGGCGTACTGGGGCTTCCCCACGCCTCGGATCGAATGCGGCCCCTCATAGAAATCCTCCCGGTCGAGATGATGACCCTGGCATTGGCGGCGGCCAGAGACAAGGAGCCCGGGCGTTTCGAGCGCTCCGCCAAGATCACGGAGACGGAATGAGCCCCGCCACGGGCGCCGGACGTTCTGTCACTGGGGCTGCGGGCCGGCATGATGCTTCTCTACCTGACTTTCGGCTGGATTCCTCGGAATCGGCTTCTGGGCTCGGCCTCTCATCCAGAATCGGGCCATGACCTAGATTCAAGATAGTCGAATTCGTGGTGAGCCATACCTGGCGTCTCGGGAGAACAACATGAGCGTGAATCGAAGAGACCCGCTGAAGTTGGCGCGCTGCTTGCGCGAGATTTCTGGCGCCGAGTTATTCGCGGGCAAATGCTGATCTCGGGGTCTGCTGCTCGCCGTGGTCGAACGGTCGGCCGAATCACGAATCCTCCAAAACGAGCAAGGACGCCGGGAAGCTTGCGAGGAGACGTCTCACGCCGAGATGCTGAAACGATCGGGAGGCGAGCGTATGGAGGAAGTTGGCCGGCAAGTACGCATACACTTCGACGTGGACGTTTTGAACTGCGGCCATACCCGAGAACGCAGCGAACAGAGCAGAAGAGGTTATGCGCGCATCCTGAGGTGATACTCGGATGCTGGCGCACGTGCTAGACCCTTACCGCACCGCGATCGTCGCTGTATTTGACGCCGAACCGCCGATCGAGATGATCAACGGCACCGCCGGACCGGTGGTCGCGTCGCTGGGAATCGCCGCGTTCACTTGATACAATCCCACGAAGCCCGGCGCTAGCCCGGAGAAGCTCACGTTCAGGGATTCGCCGCCCAGCGTGACCATAGGATTCACTGGGGTTGTCGCGAATGCGGGTCCTCCGGGTGCGGCTGCTCCGGTCGGTGGCTGATTGTTCACCGGACCAAGACCCGTGCAGTAGATAGAAATCGATTCTCCGCGATTCGCAGGCCGCGACCCCGTAGCAGTCCCCACCGGCGCGGCCAGGATGGCGGTGTTAGCGACGAGCGCGGCCGCCTGATTATTCGATCCCACCGTAAAAACTCCCGGAGCATACTGCGCCAAAGGCAGCTTGACCGGCGTTTCCGTGAAGCCTGGCGCGCCGACAACGAGTTGCCCCGTGGATTTTCCGTTTTCCTCCCAAGGAACCTGGAAGTTGATCTGCCCTGAGGACATGTACACGATCGGAGCGCCGATGCCGTCCATGGTCACGGCCGTTCCGCCCAGCGACACCGGCAGCGGCACGCTGTTGGCGGCGAGCGTGTTGAGAGAAAGCCCCGTGCCAAACAGCGATACCAGCGATCCGGGTGCGACGGGGCCCGCCGCGAAACTCGCACCGTTCACTAAACCCGCCGCCGTCACCGCGGGAGGAACCAGGCCGATCGATTGCAGCAGGAACAACTGAGCCGTGCCGCGCATCGCGAGCGTGTTGGCCCCCACGCGCATGATCGTGTCGGCGGCGGTGGCCGCGGCGGTGAACGCGGGGATGGTGAAAGCCCCGCGCTGGAGGAACGTGGTCTGATCGAAGACCGCCAGGGAATGCGCAATTCCACTGCCGAAGACGTCTAAGGTCATCGACGTCCGGTCATTGGCGGGATCCGGCGCGACACCTGTTCCGCTCAACGAATACGGGCCGGACATGCCGAGCGAGTACGTGCCAACCACGGAAGCCGTTTGCGGATTGTAGACGGCGCCGTTCAGCGCATAGATGTATGGATTGACAAACTTGATGTCGGTACTAAACCCGCCCAGGGGCGCGTCGCCGACCGACTTCGCGTCGACCGCTCCGTTGGCGGTCACTGTTACCGTGTGAAATTCAAAGCCCGTCGTATCCGTGTCCAGACCGTACAGGGTGGTCGGAGAAGCGGAAGGCTCCAGTTTGTCGATACCATAGTACGCGTTGTCGATGGTGGGACGCTGCACACCGTCATCGAAGATCGCGACACCGTCGAAACTTGGGCTGATTCCCAGATACTTCCGGGAAATCGCCACGGTGTGCGGACTCCCCGAAATCACCACCATATCGTCGACGTATAGCGTGCCGTCGATATCGGCTCCGACCGGAAATTGCAGGTCGGCCGTCTGGGTGGCGAGATTCACGCGGCGAACGGCGGCCGCGCCGTCGAGCGCGACGTACAGGTAACTGCCGTCGTCGGAAATCTCCACCTTCGAGGGATTGCTGCCCACCAAAACGCCAGGTCCAGCGATTCCAGTCGTTGGATTAACAGGCACAACCTGATTGCCGTACGTCGGATCGGAGCTTCCCACCGAAACCCAGAGCGTCCCGCGGGTCGCGTCGTAAGCCATTCCCCGCGGCGCCAAAGGAACCGTCACGGCGAAAAACAGCGGAGACGAAAGGCCTCCTCCATCCGGCGGATTGTAGACGGTCACGTCCACCAAACCCGGTGTGGCGAGGTCAGCCGCGGTCAGCAGGATGCTGAGCGTCGAGTTGTTGACCATCGTGGTGGGGCGGTTCTGTCCGTTCCATCTTACGACGGTGGACGAACTAAAGCCGGAACCCTGTACCTGAAGCGCTTGCCCGGACCCGCCCACCGGCAGCGACGCCGGAGTGATTGTCTGAATGACCGGAACCGGATTGGACGTGATCGAAACCGAGAACGCATTGGAAGCGCCTCCGCCGGGCGGCGGGTTGAGCACCGTGACCTGGCCGGTTCCGACCGCGCTAAGGTCCGAGGCCAGGATCGCAGCGGTCAGTTGCGTCCCAATGACAAAGGTCGTAACGCGCGCCTGTCCGTTCCATTGCACGACCGATGCGGAGGTGAACCCGATTCCGTTGACCGTGATGTTCGCTCCGGCACTGCCCCCACTCAGCGACGAAGGTTGGACGGAAGAAATCGCGGGCAACGGACTGCCCACAACCGTGAACGCATCTGTCGTAGTCGCGCCGCCGCCCGGCGGAGGATTGGACACGGAAACCAGGGCGGTTCCTCCATACTGGACGTCGGTCGCCAGGATGGCGGCCTCCAATTGTGCGCTGTTGATATACGTGGTCGATCGACCGGAGCCGCTCCACAGCACTACCGACGTGGAAACGAAGCCATTGCCGTTGACGGTCAACGTGAAGGCGCCGCTTCCGGCCGTGGCGGTGTTTGGAGAAATCGACGACAGACTCGGCGTCGGAGTCGGCACGACCGCCGTGAAGGTCGACGATCCCGACGTACCGCCGCCCGGTACCGGATTGAACACCGACACCTGAGAGGTCGTGGCCAGTGAAATATCGGTGGCGGTGATGGAGGCGCGCAACTGATTCCGGCTGACGAACGTCGTACTGCGCGGACTTCCATTCCAAAGAACCGTCGATCCCGTCACGAAACCCGAGCCGTTTACGGTCAACTGGAAATCTGACCCTCCGACCAGAGCCGACGCCGGCGAAAGCGAGCTCACGACCGGCGCTGGATTGTCGACCGTGACGTTGACCGCACCCGACACGCCGCCGCCCGGCGGTCCGTTCGAGACCGTCACCGGAAACGAGCCCCCGTTAGCGATATCCGCCGCCGTGACTGCGGCCGTCAACTGGGTGGCGCTCACGTAGGTCGTCGCGCGATTGGCGCCGCCCCATTGGATCACCGACGTGGGGTTGAATCCGGAACCGGTTGCGGTCAACGTGAAGCCGGGACCGTCGGCCGTCGTTGTGGATGGCGACACAGCACTGAGCATGGGCGCGGCCGCCTGGCCATTGCCGGTGAGATTGATGGTTTGCGGACTTCCCGTCGCGGAGTCGCTCAGCAAAAGCGTTCCTGTCAGAGTCCCCGGCGTGGTGGGCGTGAAGGTCACGGAAATCGTGCAGCTCGCGTTGATCGGCGTTGTTGTTCCGGCGCAGGTATTGGTTTGCCCGAAGTTGGCACTGACAGAGATGTTGGTGAAGGTCAAAGGGGCATCGCCGGTATTGGCGAGTGTCAGCACTTGCGGCGGACTGGTGTTGCCCACCAATTGGTTCGCGAAAGTCAGCGTCGCCGGAGTGGAAACCACAGCGCCGATGCCTATGCCCGATAAGGCGATTGTGGTGGGACTGCCGCTGGCGTTCGATGCGATCGTCAAAGTTCCGGTGCGCGTTCCGCGCGCGGTGGGCGTGAACGTCACGCTGACGATGCAATTCGAAAGCGCCGGCACGCCCGCGGCGGGCGAGCACGTGTTGACCTCCGAAAAATCGCCGGTGATGGATACGCTCGCCACTTGCAGCGGCGCGCTGCCGGTATTGGTGATCGTCACGGCCTGAACCGAACTGCTTGCGCCGAGCGCCTGCTCCGGAAACGACAAGCTGAGCGGCGTCGCCGTCAGCGTCGTAGGTCCCTGATATTCGTACGCGCCCATGTCCACTTTGCCGTCGATGAAACGAGGATCCCCGTCAAGATCCGTGCTTTGCAGTTCGGGCGCCGTGGGATCTCCAGCGCCAATCACCGGCGACCCGCTTTGCACGTGATAGTTTCCGTTTCCGAGAAAGATGGGGTCGACGGAGATGTTCTTATTGGTTCCTGTTTGCGAACCGCAGCCCTGTTCGTATGCATAGGCGGCGCCCGTTGGACTATAAACGTCGTTGTTCTGAAACGTTCCCGTGATCGCCGTGGCGCCGAAGGAACTGCACGACAGCGCGATCTGATTTGACTGCGCGATGATCAAATTGCCGACCCAGCGTTCTCCCTTTTGGAAGGGACCGACCACGGCCGCGCCCGAGGGCGCCCCGGCGCTCGAGTTGTTGGCGATCGTATTATTAATCGCCGACGCTGGCGCATTCGAGAAGAACATCGCCGCTCCCTCTGGCGCCGTGTTGCCGACAATCAGGTTCTGCACAATGATGGCCGGCGCCTCATTAACGGTGTCTATTCCGCCGCCCTGGGAGCTTGCGGTATTTCCCATGATGATGTTGTTGCGGATGGTCACGGCTCCGCCCGCCCACAATTCGATCCCGCCGCCTTGATTCGACGCGTTGCCCGTAATGATGTTGCCGATCACCATTCCAGATGACCCGCCGCGGAACGAGATTCCTCCTCCACCCAAACTGCCGCAACTGGCGCTGCCGTTGTTGGTGATCGTGTTTCCCTGTATGATCGGATTTCCGAACCCGACGCCGATGCCCGATCCGGCGTAACACGCTGAATTGTTCGTGATGATGTTGCCGGTAATCGTGGGCGACGAGCCTTCGATGGAAATGCCTCCACCCTCCCCAAGCGTGTTTGTAGATCCGCCGCCGTTTCCGTGCTGGATAGTGAAGCCCTGGAGCACGGAGGTGTTGGTTTCTCCCTGGTTGAACGTTACCGGCGTGCCGGTATAGTCGCCGTCGATAATCGTCACCGACGGGCCGCCGCTGCTGGTAACGGTGATCGCTTTCTTGGAGAAGTTGACGGTCTCCTTGTATGTGCCCGGGGCGACAAGAACGACGCCTCCGTCGGTCGCGGCGTTGATGCCGGCTTGAATTGTGGGTTGGTCCGCGGGAACGTGAATTGTGTCTTGAGCTAATCCATGAGTCGCCGCCACCAGGATTGCCAGAAGCGCTCGCCTCATATTCTAGGAGTATACGCTTTTCTTGATAATCGGATGCTAATTGACCGATATCTCGAAATATCGGAAGAGCTCTCGCTTCCCACAGCGTCATGCACGAGAATATGCGCACTTCGACCGTTTGGCGGCTAGAACGAAGCCGCCGGTGTTATGTGGTTCAACTGGTTTGGGATCGGGGTCTGCCCCCGTTTTTGGCGTAGAGCCCGTAAACAGTTTGGCTCCTCAGGTAGGACTCGAACCTACAACCCTTCGGTTAACAGCAAACCTGCTTGTAGCCGCCGCACGTTGCAAACACAAGACTTAGACGCGCAAAAAGTCGATTATTGCGTCAATTTGGGGGGACTCTGGGGGACACCCTATCGGTGTCGGTCACGATGCCAACCGTTCAAGCGCCATCCCGATCAGGCGATCATCGAAGAGCCGCTGCTTTCGGTCGGCCGCATCTGGACCCGCCGGCCATCGGCTCAATCCATCTCGGATCTCTGAAACGCTCCGGCCACAGCCTTCACGTTCGATCAGCCAGTCCACTGTCGCGAGAAGTTCCATTCCCAAGGGTGACTCGAACCCATCGATCCGCTGTGCGGTACGGTCCAGTATCGCCAGCAGAGGACGTGCATCGCTCTGCTTCAGGAAAACGTCGAGATATGGTCGCCGTTCTTCGTCGAACCAAATCGTATCTGACGGGCCCGCGTCACTCAGGCGCTTGTCGCAGTGAAGATAACTGCCATCCAGCCCGTTGAGCAAATGGCGAAGGCGATCAGAATACGGGCCGTACTTGTCGGCCACGAACCTCAGATCCAAGGGATCGTCAATTCCCGCTTCGTGGATTGCGCGCTCCAGAAACCAACACAGCTTCTGGACCTCCAGATAGGTGCATTCGATGCCGAGTACCCAATACCGGCGCACCATCTCGGCCACAAGCGCTCGCGCCGGCGTCAACTTCATCACGCCGGTTCGCTTAGCCACGTTCTGATATTTCGCAGTCGGCTCGAATACCAGAACGTCTACGTTGTCCAGCGATCCCAGGGCGCGCTCGATCTCGGGCCGCACATCGCTCCAATCCAGACCGCCATTGCCGCACCCCAGTGGCGGCAATGCGACAGACCGGATGCCCTTTTCTTCCACTACCCTCCGCAAGTCTCCTAAGCCTTCGACTATCCATTCCAGCTTCGACGGTTGACGCCAATGCTTCTTGCTGGGGAAGTTGATGAGCCAGCGCGGGCCCTCGAAGGCCAGGTTCTCGGTGACGAACATGTGCCCGACCCTAATCTCCTTGCGCTTACACGCTGCCTCATACGCGCGGAAGTTGCCGGGAAAGGCCTCCTTGAACATCAATGCG